>JASHOY010000245.1 GCA_030038435.1 Acidobacteriaceae bacterium
TTTGCTTTCGCTCATCTCCTCAACACGTACCTGACCTCCTGATCGGAGATCTTTTCCCCAGTTGCTCACTACCGCGCCTTTTGAACGCAGCAGCATGAGGCGGTTTGAAGCCTACTCCTGCAAGTCGGCTTCGGGAGGCCTGTCTCCCATCTTTGGTACAGCACCGCGAGCTTACGCTCGCGTTCGTGACACACCCCTCCCGACGGGTATGCCACAGCATGAGATGGATTCCGGCCGCGGTGACCAACGTCACGGTGTAATTCAGGCCGCTCCGAGTAGAAGAAGAGTAGACATTGCGTGGAGCACGCAGTACACCTGCAACCCAGGAGGAGACCGTGCCGGCATTCACCCCGCCCCCGCTACCCAGTGAAGACAAACGTTGGAAGATTGTGAACGGCACTATGCGCAAGAACGGCTTTGCCCGTCACGCACTGATTGAAACCCTGCACACCGTGCAGTCTTCATTCGGCTATCTTGACGACGAGGCAATCCGTTTTGTTGCACAGTCGCTGCGCGTGCCGCTGAGCCAGGCCTATGGCGTGGTGACGTTTTATCACTATTTCAGCCTGCGCCCACCAGGCAAGCACACCTTGACCATATGCACCGGGACTGCCTGCTACATCAAAGGCTCGGATAAGCTGCTGGCGCTGGCCGAGAATCACCTTTGCGTCAAAGAGGGATTCACCACCAGCGATGGGCAGATCAGCCTGATGACTGCGCGTTGCGTGGGCGCCTGCGGGCGCGCGCCAGTGGTGTTGTCAGATGGAGAACTGCAGGGCCAGGTGACCCGGGAACAAGTCGCTGAGCAATTGGAAAGGTGGGCGGAGGAATGAACATCGAGGAACTCAATCAGGTTGCAGAATCCGTCCGGGTGGAGAACTCGAAGTTCGATCATGAAATCAACGTGTGTATGGGAACCGGGTGCCTGAGCCAGCACTCTGACAAGCTGAAAGATGCGCTCAGCGAATGCGCTGATGCCTCGGGCAAAAATGTGAAGGTCCGACGCACGGGGTGCCTGGGATTGTGCGCTGCGGGGCCCTTGGTATTTATCGACCCTGACGACGTGCTCTATCAGCATGTGAAGGCCGAGAACGCCCAAGAGATTGTGCAGCATCTCGACAGCGAACCGGTGACCGGATTGCAATGCGATCTGCGCGAGCACTTTGACCAGCAAGTGCATATTGTGCTGGAAAACTCGGGGCGCATCGATCCTGAGAAAATCGACGACTACATTGCGCGGGACGGGTACCTGGCGCTAGTGACAGCGCTGACGGATTTGACGCCGAGCGGCGTCATTCGCCGCGTCACCGAGAGTCGCCTGCGGGGACGCGGTGGCGCCGGTTATCCCACCGGCCTGAAATGGGGCACCGTAGGCAAAGCGGCAGGTGACCAGAAATACGTGGTGTGCAACGGCGATGAAGGCGATCCGGGCGCGTTCATGGATCGCAGCATCCTGGAGAGCGACCCGCACCGCGTAATCGAGGGAATGGCAATTGCTGCTTACGCGATCGGCGCGAACCGAGGTTACATGTACGTGCGCGCCGAGTATCCGCTGGCGGTTTCGCGGCTTCATTCCGCGTTGCGCGATGCACGCCGCCGGGGCCTGCTCGGCAACAACATCTGCGGAACACCCTTCAGCTTTGATATTGAAATCCGGCTCGGGGCGGGAGCCTTTGTGTGCGGCGAAGAGACGGCGTTGATCGCTTCCATTGAGGGCCGGCGGGGCGCACCAAAGCCGCGACCGCCTTATCCGGCGGTGAGCGGCTTGTGGGGCAAGCCAACGCTCATCAACAATGTTGAAACCTTCGCCAACATCGCGCCCATTATTCGCAAAGGCGGCAAATGGTTTGCCAGCATCGGTTCGGAACGGAGCAAGGGCACGAAGGTCTTTGCACTCACCGGCAAGATCAAGAACACCGGCCTTGTCGAAGTACCGATGGGCATTAAGCTGCGGCAGATCATCGAAGACATCGGTGGCGGCGTGCCCGATGGTCATACGTTTAAGGCGGTGCAGACCGGCGGGCCGTCTGGCGGCTGCATTCCCGCCGAGATGCTCGACATCGGGGTGAGCTACGACGCCCTGCAGCAGATTGGTTCGATCATGGGATCGGGCGGCATGATCGTAATGGACGACACCTCGTGCATGGTCAATGTAGCCCGGTTTTTTATGGAGTTCTGTATGACCGAGTCGTGCGGCAAGTGCATTCCATGCCGCTCCGGGACAGCACAGATGTTTGCGCTGCTGACAAAGATCTGCAGCGGTATGGCGGCCATGGACGACCTGGAGATGCTGGAGGAGCTGTGCAGCACGGTCAAGGAGACCAGCCTTTGCGGGCTGGGCCAGACCGCGCCCAACCCTGTGCTGAGCACATTGAAGTATTTCCGCAACGAGTACATCGAGCACATTCTGCACAAGCGATGCCCGGCTGGTGTTTGCACGATGGAATCGAAGCCGGTTGAAGCGGTGGTGGAGGTGACGGCATGAGCGTCGAAACCGGAGTTAAAACGCTGGAAATTGATGGCGAGGAAGTAAGCGCCCGGGCGGAGCAGACCATTCTCGAAGTGGCGCGCGAAAACGACGTGAATCTGCCCACGCTTTGTCATCTCGATGGCCTGAGCGACGTGGGCGCGTGCCGGTTATGCCTGGTAGAGATTGCCGGCAGCAATAAGCTAGCGGCCGCCTGCGTGACCACCGTGCAGGAAGGCATGATTATCCGCACCGACACGGAGCGGTTGCGCAAACACCGGCGACTGATCCTGGAAATGCTGTTTGCCGAACGCAATCATGTATGTTCGGTGTGCGTCTCGAATGGCCATTGCGAACTGCAGACGCTGGCGCAGGAGCAGGGCCTGATTCACGTGCGCCTGCCCTATCGGAACCCGCAGCTGGCCGTGGATGCCTCACACGAACGCTTCACTGCCGACCATAATCGCTGCATCCTGTGCACCCGCTGTGTGCGCGTCTGTGCCGAGATTGAAGGTGCGCACGTGTGGGACGTGATGGGGCGCGGCATCGATTCGCTGGTGATCACCGATCTGCACGAGGACTGGGGAAGCTCCAGTTGCACGCGCTGCGGCAAATGCGTGCAGGTTTGTCCGACCGGTGCGCTCTTTGACAAGAGCAAGATCGGCTCCGATCATCCCAAGTCTCCCGATTTTCTACCCTATCTGAACCTGATGAGGGAAGCGCAATGAGCAAATTGAAACTGGCAACGGCTTGGCTGGACGGCTGCTCGGGATGTCATATGTCGTTTCTCGACATGGATGAACGGCTGTTGGAATTGGCGGAGCTTGTGGATGTGGTCTACAGCCCTATCGTAGACACAAAGGAATTTCCCGATGAGGTGGACATTGCGTTGGTGGAGGGCGCGGTGGCCTCTGTGGATGACGAGAAGAAAATCCGCAAGATTCGCGCTCATGCCAAGATGCTGGTAGCCATGGGCGACTGCGCAGTGACCGGCAACGTTCCGGCCATGCGCAACCCCATCGGACCGGAGGCAATCCTGGAGCGCGCATACATTGAGAACGCCAGCGCCCAGCCGCAGATTCCCTGCGTGATAGTGCCCAATCTATTGCGCGTGGTGCGGCCAATTCATGAGTTTGTGAAGGTGGACGTATTCTTGCCCGGGTGCCCGCCTTCGGCCGAGACATTTCATACCGCGCTGACGGCGCTGATCAACGGAGGACCGCTGGACATTGCGGCCCTCACCCGCTTTGGAGCGTGAGCCATGAGCCAGACCATCACCATCGATCCGGTTACGCGCCTTGAAGGCCACGGCAAAATCACCCTTCAGCTCAACTCGCAGGGTGAGGTGGAAAATGCGCACTTTCATGTCACCCAGGTGCGCGGCTTCGAGCGGTTTTCAGAGGGCCGGCCTTTCTATGAGATGCCGGGCCTGATGGCGCGCATCTGCGGGATCTGTCCGGTGTCGCACCTGATTGCCTCGGCGAAGGCATGCGAAGCCATCATGTCGGTGCGGATCCCCGCTACCGCTGCGGCGCTGCGCCGGATGCTCAACCTGGCGCAGATGGTGCAGTCGCACGCGCTGAGCTTTTTCTATTTGTCGTCCCCGGACCTGCTGCTGGGGATGGAATCCGACCCCGCATCACGTCACATTTTCGGGGTAGCGGCGGCGAAGCCGGAACTGGGACGCGCGGGCGTAGGATTGCGGCGTTTCGGGCAGCACATCATCGAACTGCTCGCAGCCAAACGCATCCATCCGGGGTGGGTTGTGCCCGGCGGCGTGACCGAACCCCTTGCGGCGGCAAAACGCGACGAGATTCTGGCCATGATCCCGGAGGCATACGCGCATGCCACCCTGGCGCTCGAATGGTACAAGCGCATCGCCGACGGCTTCCGGGAGGAAATCAACGTCTTCGCCAACTTTCCATCGCTTTTCATGAGCTTGATCGGCGACGACGGCGCGATTGAACTCACCGACGGCGCGCTGCGGCTGATGGGCGCGGATGGCAGCCTGATTGACGACGGAATTACCGCCGCGAGATTCATCGAAGTGATTGGCGAAGCGGTCGAGCCATACAGCTACACGAAATTTGCGTATTACAAGCCGCTCGGGTATCCGGAGGGCAGCTATCGCGTGGGGCCGCTGGCGAGGTTGAACATCGTGGCCAAAATGGGCACGGAGCGCGCCGATAAGGAACTGGCCGAGTTCAAGCATCTGGCCCCGGGCCTGGTGCAGGGATCGTTTTATTATCACTATGCCCGGCTCATCGAGATTCTCTACGGAATTGAGAAGATCGAGCAGATTCTCAACGAGCCCAACATCCTCAACAAACACGTCCGCGCCAGCGCCGGCGTGAACCATCTCGAAGGCGCAGGGCAGGCCGAGGCACCGCGCGGCACGCTGCACCATCATTACAAAGTGGATGAGAATGGCAAGATCACCTGGGCAAACCTGGTCATTGCCACCGGGCAGAACAATAACGCCATGAACCGCGGCGTGTTGCAGGCAGCTAGGTACTACGTGAAGGACGGCAAGTTCACTCAAGGCATATTGAATCGCGTGGAAGCCGTGGTACGCACATTTGATCCCTGCCTGAGCTGCTCGACCCACGCTATGGGGACCATGCCCCTGGCCCTGGAACTGGTCTCAGCCGAGGGCGAGGTCGTGGATCGGGTTGCGCGTTGATGGATAATGGATTGGAAATGATTTCCGGAAATCCAAAAGGCCCGCTGGCTACGGAAATCGCTGAACGAACCATGGATGCAATCACCCGGTGTCTTGTCCTTGCATGCGGCAATTCATTGCGCGGTGACGATGGTGTTGGACCGCGGCTGGCCGAATGGGCAGCGGAACGGTTTGAAGACGATTCGCGGGTCCGAGTGATCTCGCGCCAGCAATGGACACCCGACCTGGCAGCGGAAATCGCGGCTGCGGACTCAGTTCTTTTCGTCGACTCGTCGGTGGAGACTGCGCCGGGGCGCGTCGCCTTCATCCCGGTAGCGCCGGATGGAACCGGGATGGAAACGTCCTCACACCATCTTGAGCCGCACGAGTTGCTCGGCTTAGCGCGCGCGCTTTATGGCTCCATGCCGGCTCACGCCATGTTGTTGACTGTCGGCGCGGAATCGACGGAATTGGGAGAGACGTTGACCTCGCCCGTTGAGGCGGCTCTGCTGCGGGCGCGCGGCGTACTGGAAAAGGCCGTGCGGCAGTTTGTTTCTGACCCAGCCTGAGAGGCCACTGGCAGTACTGTCAATGCCACCTCGACCCGCTGGCGTTTGATTCCCGAAAAATGACGGCCGCAACTGGAGTGCGGCCGTTAATGGCAAACTGCGAATGGCGATCAGAAAGCAGCCACGGTCTGGCGGAGGCTGTAGGAACTGAGCGTCTTGATGTAATTGCCGCGATCATAGGGCGAAGTGTCGGGCACAGACCGGCGGCTGAGGCAGCCGCGTGTCCCGCTGAGGGAAGCGTACTCGCGCATTTCCAGCCAGTAACGCAGATCGACCAGGACGCGCGCAATGTGGTCGATGCCGTGGATGTGCAGCGCTGAAACCATCATGGCCACGCTGGCGCCGGCCATCACCGCCTTGAGCACATCCTCGGCGGAGTGGACGCCGCCGGTGATGGCGATGTCGGCGTTGAGGTGGCCGTAGAGGATGGCCGCCCAGTGCAGCCGCGGGAGCAACTCAGACGGGGTAGAGAAATGCAGCGTGGGCCTTACTTCCAGCGTCTCGATATCGAAGTCGGGCTGATAGAAGCGGTTGAAGAGCGAGACGCCGCGCGCACCTGCGTGCTCGAGCCGCGCGCAGAGGTGCGGGATGCTGGTGAAAGACTGCGAGAGCTTGACGGCAACCGGGACTTGGACAGCTTCGCAGACTTGCGTGACCAGGTCGAGGATCTGCATTTCGATTTCGGCTGAGGTCTGGCTTTGGTCGGTGGCCAACGCATAGGTGTTCAGCTCGATGGCCTGTGCGCCGGCCTGCTCCATTTCGCGTGCCATGCGCACCCAGCCACCCTGAGTCGCTCCATTGAGGCTGGCAATGACAGGTATGTTTACAGCTTGACGTGCGCGCCGCAAGTGCTCGAGATAGACATCCTGCGACATGCGGTAGTCGCCCAGGTCAGGCAGGTAGTCGAGCGACTCGGGGAATGATTCGGTGCCACGCGACAGATCCTCGTCGAGAGTACGCGACTCCAAAGCCAACTGTTCTTCGAACAGAGACGTAAGCACGATCGCGGATGCTCCGGCGTCTTCCATGCGGCGAACATTTTCAATCGATTCGGATAAAGGCGTGGATGCAACCGCAATCGGTCCACTCAGCTTCAATCCGAGATACTGCATCGAGAGATCGGTCATTCCTCACCTCCGGCGGCCTTGGCCGCCAGTGTTTGTGCAGGATTTTCTTCAGAATTGGTATCTGGGGGAGCAATGTGCGGTGTTTCGCCGCGACCGGGCATGGCGGCCCGCGCCGAGTAAACGCGCCACTGGCGCTCGACGTCGTCCTGGGCTTCCTTCAGGAGCGTGGCGGCCATCTCCGGATTGCCGCGGGCGAGCATGGTGTATCGGGCTTCGCGGTAGGCATAATCCTTGAGGCGGATCGACGGCGCCTTGGAGTCGAGCAAGAACGGGTTCTTGCCCTGTTCGCGCAACGCGGGGTTGTAGCGCATCAGCGGCCAGTAGCCGGATTGCACAGCCAGTTTTTGCTGCTCGAGGCCGTGGACCAGGTCGTAACCGTGCGCGATGCAGCTTGCGTAGGCGATGATGATGGACGGCCCGTCGTGGGCCTCAGCCTCTTGAAAGGCCTTGATGACATGGGTATCGTTGGCGCCCATGGCCACCTGCGCCACATAGACGTAGCCATAGCTGACTGCTTCCATGGCCAGGTCTTTTCTGCTGTTGCCTTTTCCGGCGGCTGCAAATTTCGCCACCGCTCCACGCGGGGTGGCCTTGGAGGCCTGACCGCCGGTGTTGGAGTAGACTTCCGTGTCTAACACCAGCACGTTTACATTTTTTCCGGATCCGAGCACGTGATCGAGGCCGCCGAAGCCAATATCGAAGGCCCACCCGTCACCGCCTAAGATCCACACGCTCTTGCGAACCAGCGAATCGGCGATGGCGAGCAGATTGCGCGCGTCGGAGCTGGAAATACCGGCGAGCTTCTGGCGCAGAATCTTTACACGCTCGCGTTGCTGGTCGATTTCGAGCTCGTTTTTTTGCGGGGCATGAATCACCTCCGCGGCAAACTCAGCGCCGATGGCAGGTGCCAGGCGCGTAACCAGCACCTCGGCGAATTCCTTCTGCTGGTCGAGCGCCGTTCTCATGCCGAAGCCGAATTCGGCATTGTCTTCAAAGAGCGAGTTGGCCCAGGTGGGGCCGCGGCCTGCGGTATTGCTGGTGTATGGCGTGGTGGGCAGGTTGCCGCCGTATATCGACGAGCAGCCGGTGGCGTTGGCGATGTAGAGGCGGTCGCCGAAAAGCTGAGTGAGCAGCTTAATGTAAGCTGTCTCCCCGCAACCCGCACAAGCGCCTGAGAACTCAAAGAGCGGCTGAAGCAGTTGCAGATCCTTCACCTGTGTGTGCGAAAGCTTGCTGCGGTCCACTTCGGGCAGGGTCAGGAAGAACTCCCAGTTCTCGCGCTCGGACTCGCGCAAAGGCGCCTGGGGTTCCATGTTCAAGGCTTTGTGGCCGGCGTCGCTCTTGCTCTTCACCGGGCACACTTCCACGCAGACTGCGCAGCCGGTACAGTCCTCGGGCGCGACCTGCAGCCTGTAGCGGTCGTTTTCCATGCCCTTCCACTTCGGTTTCGCCCACTGGAATGTTGCCGGGGACTTATCGCCCAGCTCCGCTGCGTAGACTTTGGAGCGAACGACTGCGTGCGGACATACCATTACGCATTTGCCGCACTGGATGCAAAGATCCTTATCCCAGACGGGAATGAACTGCGCTATGTTGCGCTTTTCCCATTGTGCCGTGCCGGTAGGAAATGCTCCGCCGGCGGGAATCGCGCTCACCGGCAGCAGGTCGCCTTTGCCCGCGACCATCTGGCCCAGCACGTCGTGCACGAACTTCGGCGCTGCCGGGGAAATGGCCGGGATGAGGTCGAATTCCGACGAAGCAGCAGCCGGCAACTCGACTTTTTCAAGATGGGCGAGCGCCTGGTCAACCGCGGCAAAGTTCTTCTGTACAACGGCTTCGCCGCGCTTGCCGTAGGTCTTCTGAATGGCCTTCTTGATCTGTGCAATGGCTTCTTCTCGGGGCAGTACGCCGCTGATGGCGAAAAAGCAGGTCTGCATGATGGTGTTGATGCGGCCGCCCATGCCCGCAGCGCGCGCAACTTTGTAGCCGTCAATGACATAGAACTCGATCTTTTTGCGTAGCATCTCCTGCTGTACAGAACGCGGCAGTTTGTCCCAGACTTCCATCGCCGGATAAGTCGAGTTGAGCAAAAAGACCGCTCCGGGCATGGCCGCTTCAAGCACGTTGATTTTTTCAAGGAAGCTGAAGTTGTGACAGGCAACGAAGCTGGCTTGATTGATCAGATAGCTCGACCGGATGGGATTGGGCCCGAAGCGCAGGTGCGATGTGGTCATGGAGCCGGACTTCTTGGAGTCGTAAACAAAATAGCCTTGCGCATAATTAGGTGTGTTGCTGCCGATGATCTTGATGGAGTTCTTATTGGCGCCTACCGTGCCGTCCGAGCCGAGGCCGTAGAAGAGTGCGCGTACGGTCTTCGGATCCTCGGTTGAGAAGGCCGAATTGTAACTGAGGCTTGAGTTACTCACGTCGTCTTCAATGCCAATGGTGAAATGGTTCTTCGGCGCGGGCCGCGAGAGCTCGTCGAAGATGCCTTTGACCATGGCAGGCGTGAACTCTTTCGACGACAAGCCGTAGCGGCCGCCAATCACTTTGGGCGTGGAAAAGGGCAGCGTCGCGGACTTTTCGGCGAGCACCGTGACTACATCCTGGTAAAGCGGCTCGCCGGCGCTTCCGGGTTCCTTGCAGCGGTCGAGAACGGCGACGGATTTCACAGAGGCAGGCAGGGCGCCAAGGAAGGCGGCGGAATCGAAGGGGCGATAGAGACGGACCTTTAGAAGACCGACTTGTTCACCCCGTTTGGTGAGCGCGTCGACGGCTTCTTCGGCCGCTTCCGCACCGGAACCCATCATGATAATGACGCGCTCGGCGTCGGGCGCACCGTAGTAATCGAACAGGTGGTATGCGCGGCCAATCTGCTTCGCTACCCGATCCATCACCGATTGCACAATGGCCGGAACCGCAGCGTGATAGGGCGTGCAAGCTTCGCGGGCCTGGAAGAAGACGTCAGGGTTCTGCGCGGTGCCGCGAATGCGCGGGCGGTCGGGGCTCAGCGCGTTCTTGCGGAAATCGATGATGTACTTGTCGTCGACTACGGCGCGAATATCGCCATCGCTGATGGGGACGATTTTGGAGACTTCATGCGAGGTCCGGAAGCCGTCGAAGAAGTGGATGAAGGGAATACGCGATTCGAGAGTGGCGATCTGTGCTACCAGCGCAAGGTCAGCCACTTCCTGCACGGAGTTGGACGCCAACATTGCCCATCCGGTGGAGCGGCATGCCATCACATCGGAATGGTCGCCAAAAATTGAGAGAGCATGGGTGGCAAGGGTGCGGGCCGAAACATGCATGGTCGCCGGGGTCAGCTCACCGGCAATCTTGAACATGTTGGGGATCATCAGCAGCAGACCCTGAGATGCAGTGAATGTAGTGGCAAATGCGCCGGCCTGCAAGGCGCCGTGCAGCGCGCCCGCGGCGCCGCCTTCGCTCTGCAACTCCTCGACAACAGGCAGCGCGCCCCAGATATTCTTTTTGCCCTCCGAGCGCCGCTGATCGGCCCATTCCGCCATGGGCGACGACGGGGTGATGGGATAGATGGCGACCACTTCGGAAAGACGATAGGCCACTGACGCCGCCGCTTCGTTGCCATCCACAATCGCAGTGGAAATCTGAGTTTTCTGCTCGCTCATTCGCGTTGCCTCGCATGGGCTGATTTCAGCATTTGACCGCTAGGGTGAGTCTCACCGCCAAGGTGAAGAGGAGCAGTGATGCGAGACACAAGAACGGGAAAGAATACCGCATTATGGCACGATGTTCATATCGCGCAATTGGCTGTAAGTGAAATAGCCCTGCCGCACTTGAAAAAACCCAGGCCGGGACTTTGGTCTCAGGGGCGGGAACCGGTGTCCGAAGGTGAACGGATTTGTGCGAAAGCGAACACCGTAAGGAGGACGCGATGGTGGATCCTGCCTTTGTTTGTATGAAGATGGCGCGCGGGGGAAACGGTCGCGCAGTTGCAAAATGAAATTGCGTCGTCCGGAGCCGATTCCCCGGATCGATCCGCTCCAGAATCTGCAGGCAGAGGATAGAAACATTGTTTACCGATCTCAAGTATGCGTGGAGGAAGCTGCGCAAATCGCCTGGATTTGCTGTGACGGCAATCTTGACCCTGGCGCTGGGCATCGGCGCCACGACCGCCATTTTCACGCTGGTAAACGCGGTGCTGCTGCGCTCGCTGCCGGTCAAGAGCCCGGCTCAGTTGTGGCGGGTGGGCGACAACGAGCAATGCTGCAACAACGGTGGGCTGCCGACGATCGCCGATGGGGGTATTCCAAATGACTGGTCGCTCTTCTCGTATGAGCAGTACAAAGAGTTTCTTGAGCACACCCCGGGCTTCGAGAGTCTGGCGGCTTTCCAGTCTAACAACCAGATCATGGCCGTCCGCCGCATGGGTAGCAATCACCCGGCGCAGCCGCTGCGTGCTGAATACGTCTCGGGCAATTCCTTCGAAACCTTGGGTCTGCGTGCCTATGCGGGGCGGTTGCTTGAACCAGCGGACGATGTACGCGGGGCGGCTCCCGCAGCGGTGCTGAGCTTCGCGGCGTGGCAGCAGACGTTCGGAAGCGATCCCTCGGTCATTGGCTCCAGCTTCCAGGTAAATGGCCTTGCGGCAACCGTGGTGGGGATTGCGCCCCCAGGATTCTTTGGCGAGAGGATGACCGGGAATCCGCCGTCGCTGTGGCTGCCGCTCAGCCTCAATTCTGTAATCACGCCGGAAGACGACCAGATCGATCATCCCGAGATTCAGTGGCTCAACCTGATCGGGCGGGTAGCGCCGGGAACGGCGATCAGTCCCATCCAGGCGCGGATGAATGTGGAACTGCAGCAGTTTTTGAGGAGCCCGCTGAGCAAGATCACCGGGCCGGCGGCCCGGCTGATTCCGAGACAGTACCTGCGCCTCGCACCTGGAGGAGGCGGCGTGCAGCGAATGCAGGAAAACTACAAAAGCAACCTCCACCTGCTGATGTGGATTTCCACCTTCGTACTATTGATTGCCTGCGCGAACCTGGCAAACCTGATGCTTGCGCGGGCCGCGACGCACCGACAGCAAACCGCCGTGCTGACCGCGCTGGGAGCATCGCGCGGAAGGCTGGTGCGGCGTGCGCTTGCGGAATGCCAGCTGCTGGCGCTGCTGGGCTGCGCAGCCGGGGTGCTGGTGGCGTGGGGCGGTGCGCGCCTCATTCTCGATCTCGCATTCCAAAACAGCCCGGTAACCGTCGACCCTACGCCTTCGCTGGTGGTGCTGTGCTTCTCGCTCGGCGCCTCTCTTCTCACGGGGCTGCTCTTCGGCGTGGCTCCGGCGTGGATGGCCGCCCATGCCGATCCCATCGAAGCGCTGCGAGGTTCGAACCGCGCAACGGGACGAAACGCCACCCTGGCGCAGAAGGCGCTGGTGGTAGCGCAGGCAGCAGTTTCGGTAGTGCTGCTGTGTGCGGCGGGCTTCCTGATACTGAGCATGAACAGACTGGAGCACCAGGACTTCGGCTTCCAAACGTCCGACCGCTACATTGCAGAAATCAGCCCGCAGACGGCAGGATACCGGGCGGATCAGCTCACCGCTCTGTACCGGCAAATTTACTATTCGCTGGTGGATATTCCCGGCGTGAAGCACGTCGCCTTTGCGCTCTACTCGCCCATGAGCGGCGATACCTGGGGCGAAGGCGTTTTTATTCAAGGCCAGCCCGCTCCGGGCCCCAAAACGGATATCGCCGCCGCATGGGACCGGGTAAGCCCCGGCTACTTTGACGCGGTGGGAACAAAACTGGTGGCCGGGCGAACATTCACCGATGCCGACGATGCGAACAACCGCGATGTCGTAATCGTCAACCGGGCATTCGTGAAGAAGTTCCTGCACGGACAAAACCCCATCGGGGCGCACTTCGGGGACTGGGATCCGTCGATCACCGGCACCTATGAAATCGTCGGCGTGGTGCAGAACGCGCAATACTGGGATCCATCTCAGTCCGCCCGTCCAATGTACTTTCTCCCTTCCGACCAGACCTCGCAACTTCCGCCAGGCAATCCTCGTGCGGCGGACTATGCGCACTTCATCTCCCAGAGCCACTATCTTTCCACGGTCGTGATCGAGACGCGGGGCCCTGTGCCAGGGCTGGAGGCGCAGGTGCGGCGCGCACTGGGGCAGGTGAATACCAACCTGATGCTGATTCGCTACCAAAGCTTTGACCGGCAGGTAGCGCTGAACTTCAGCCAGCAGGCCATGATTGCGCAGCTTACCCTCCTCTTCGGGATCGTGGCGCTGCTCCTCGCGGCCATCGGCCTCTATGGCGTTACGGCCTATGCCGTGGCCCAGCGTACCAGCGAGATTGGTATCCGCATGGCCCTGGGAGCAAACCGCGGGCACGTGCAGCAGATGGTGCTGCGCGGCGCGCTCGCGCAGGTCGGTCTGGGATTGTTGATCGGAGTGCCCTCGGCAATCGCGATCGGGCACTCGATGTCCGCGGAGATGTTCGGCGTCACCTCGTACAATCCCATCGTGCTTGGCGTGTCAGTTGCTGTGCTCGGCTTGGCCGCAATCTTGGCGTCGATCGCGCCTGCGTGGCGGGCCGCTGCCGTGGAACCCATAGACGCGCTGCGGACGGAATGAGCCTCGCCGGATCGTGAGCACTGAGGCGATCCGGATCACTCGGCGCCAGGTTAACCCCGGTTGGCTGGGGTTTCCACGAACGCCTTTGCAGTCTCCTATCTTAGGCAACCCGTATTTTTCTTCTGCGGGAAAATGAGCGAGCGCCCGTGCTTACCGGTAACGCAAGGCCCTCGACCTGCTCCCAGATTGAACTGCCGGGCGCTTTCTTCCGAACGCGCTGCAGGGAACCAATGAGCAAAGCTAAAGACGATTTGCTTGCGAATATATCTCCCCAACACCGCAGTAAATCGATAAAATGGCTGCGCGGCTAACCGCGCTGATCCGGCGAGCCAGAACGAATCTCGAAAGCGCCAATCACCAAGCACGACGGCCGGAGAGGTATGCCAGGAGCAGAAACAGAGGTCCATGACCGCCTGCTCTGCGCCGAAGCTTTGTTAACGTGGGCAGGGACGAGAACCGTCCGGAAGTAAAACTTCCGCTGGGGACGAAACAAGCAAGAACGAAAAGGGGGATCCAATGAGAATAGGCACTGCACTGTTTGCCGCATCGGCGTTGTGGCTTGGATGTGCGTTTGCAGCTTCAGCTCAGCAAGCGGAACCGGGCACTCCCGCACGGTTGATGGTCACCGTCAACACGCAACAGACCGCAGAGCCGGTATCGAAGTATATATTCGGCAGTTTCATTGAGCACATCGGCCCGCTCATCTATCGCAGCCTCTGGGCTGAGATGCTCGACGACCGTAAATTCTACTTCCCAATCACCTCCCAACAGACCGAAGCTTCGGCGCGGCCCGGCGGGTTCCCCGGCATGCAGCTTCGCAAGTGGCGTCCCGTCGGTCCTGACGAAGTTGTGGTAATGGACAAGGACCACCCGTTTGTCGGCGACCAGAGCCCACGAATCGCACTTGACCCGTCCACTCCGCATGGCATCAGCCAGGCTGGCCTGGCGCTGGTGAAACGCAGGAAGTACACGGGCCGCATCTATCTTCGCGGCACACCCGGCACCAGAGTGATGGTCTCACTGATATGGGGCGAGGGCGCGAACGAAAGGCAGACCGTCACAATCCGTGCGATCACCGCCGAATACAAAAAGTTCCCCCTTAGCTTTACTTCAGGTGCCGATTCTGGCGCGGGAACTTTTGAAATCGTGGGAACGGGCAGCGGGAGCTTTCATATCGGCGCGGTTTCGCTGATGCCCGCCGACAACATCGACGGGTTCAGGCCCGACACCATCGCGCTGCTCAGGAAAATTCATTCCGGCATGTGGCGTCTGCCCGGCGGCAATTTCCTCTCTGACTGGAGCTGGTACAACGGCGTCGGCGACATCGATAAGCGTCCGCCGACCTTCGACTATGCCTGGCACGCCATGCAGCCGAACGATGTCGGCCTGAATGAATTTATGACGTTCTGCAAACTCATCGGCGTAGATCCGTACGTCACGGTGAATGCCGGGTTCGGCGACGCGCACTCGGCGATGGAAGAGGTCGAATACATGAACGGTCCGGTTACTACCAGGCTGGGAGCGGAGCGCGCCAGAAACGGCCATCCCGCGCCCTACCATGTCAAATTCTGGAACATCGGCAACGAGCCCTGGGGCACATTTCAACTTGGCTATACGCCTCTGAAGTATTTCGTCCTGAAGAACAACGAATTTGCAAAAGCCATGCGCGACGCCGACCCGTCGATCACGCTCATCGCTTCGGCAAAGATGCTGGAACCGATGGCTCTGACCGGAGAAAACCGCGCCAAGTACGTCGACAACATCGCTCCTCTGTTCGGAACCGATATCGACTGGACCGGCGGCATTCTCAAAAACTGCTGGGGAACTTTCTCCGGCATCGCCCAGCACTGGTATGAGGGAGCGGGCACGCACTTTGACATCCAGAAGGCAAAGGCCCTGCCGCTCGATGCGCCGTCAAACGCCGCGGACGTAAACTACGACCCAACCACGCTGGAGTATGCACGCCATGCCGGCGACATCATCTTGCGCCATGCCGAAGAGTGGGAGGGATACCAGACTCGCTTCCCGGAGATGGTTTCGCATCACACCTTTCTTTCCATCGACGAGTACGCCTATGGCGGCCCCGGGGGGCGCGGCAGAATGGGCCCGGACCTCAAGTCGGCGCTCGCCTATGGAATGCTGCTGGACGAGATGATGCGGCATACGAGCTTCATCACCATGGCGGCGCACACCATGGGCACCTCGTCGCTTAACATCACCCCGACCGGTGCGGTCATCAATCCTGTCGGGCTGGTGTATGAGTTGTATGGCGATCAATTCCCAGGAACCATTCCGGTGGCCGTCAATGGCAGCTCTCCGCAACCGCCGACCAACAGCGCGCTATACGCCGAGGAACCAAAGGTCAGTTCCGGCAGACCTACCTATCCGCTGGACATTTTCGCGGCACTCTCGCCGGATCGAAAGTACCTTGAACTTGCCGTGGTGAATGCGACGGACAGGGAACAGAAGTTCGATCTCGGCGTGACGGGTCTGCAGCCGTCTGGGCCCTCGACCTTGTGGCAGCTAACCGGAAACAATGTGGACGCCGTTAACCCCGTCGGACAACCCCCGCAAGTGACCCTCAAGGAGATTCCGATGGGCAACGCCCCGAAGATCATTCCGGTTGTTCCCCTCAGTGTCAACGTGTATCGCTTTCCGTTGGCGGCACAGTAACGGGATTTCGTTGGAGCCTCTGCCTGAAGCCGGAGCTCAAGGAACTCGCGTCTCCCAGGATGCGGAGTAGAATTGGCCGGTGCGTGGAGGGTATCGGGGGCATGGGAACCACTGGCGCTCTGGCCAAAGACAGTCTGATCGAGTGGTGCGGCCGGACAGATGCTGAACGCCTGGCTGACCCTGGGGCCACGCATTCGGCGGATCGAACTTCGTTCGAAGACCTAACCGGAGAGCGAGACCTAGAACAATTAG
>JASHOY010000246.1 GCA_030038435.1 Acidobacteriaceae bacterium
CCGAGGTTGACGCGCGGCAGACCGGGCGCGACGAGGCGGAGCGCCAGAAAATCGCCGGGCAGATCGCGATCGGCGCGCTGCGCTACTTCATGCTCAAGTACACGCGGAATTCGGTGATTGCCTTTGATTTCAAAGATGCACTGAGCTTCGAGGGCGAGACCGGCCCGTATGTTCAGTACGCTGTGGTGAGGATTCGGAATATTTTTCGCAAGCAGCAAAGCAGCGAGTTGACGAGTCAGCAAGTCAGTGAGTCGGCGTGGCGGCTAATTAGGGAGGTAGCAAATCTTGAAGAATATCTGACCGGCGCTGAAAACGAAGATATCTGGGAGTTATGGCTGCGGGCCGGACGGAGGACGCAGGTTCTGGAGCAGGGCATTGCCACTTCAGAGCCGGCATACCTGGCCAAACACGCCTTCCAGTTGGCGCAGGAATTCAGCAATTTCTATCATCGGCACCATATTCTGACCGAAGAAGATCCGCAGAAGAAAGCTTTTCTTCTGGCAACGGCGGCGGTTACGCTGCGGGAATTAGTGACGGCGCTGGAGCTTTTGGGAATTGAGAGTCCGGAAGCGATGTAAGGGCAGTTCACAGCTTGTAGCTAACAGGAAATGCGTTGTGATTCGGAGAGTGGCGGCGATGCTACCTGATCCTCCTGAGAGATTTACCGGGCGAGTGGAAAGCTATCGCCAGTATCGGCCGCGGTATCCGGCGGAAATTGCAGAATTGCTGGAGCGGAAATGCGGGCTGAGCAGAGATTCCAGGTTGGTGGACGTGGCGGCAGGAACTGGATTGCTGACCGAGGTGTTGCTCGGCGCCGGATTTCAGGTAACTGCCGTTGAGCCCAATGCGGAGATGCGGGCAGCGTGCTCGGAGCTGGAAGCGAGTTATCCGGCGCTGCGATGCGTTGCCGGGAAAGCCGAAGATACGGGACTGCCGGATAGCTCTGCAGATTTGATCACTGTGGCCCAGGCGATGCACTGGTTCGACCTGGAGCGCACGCGCGCGGAGTTTGTGCGGATTCTCAAAGCCGGCGGCTGGTGTGCGGTGATCTACAACCACAGGCACACGAGCTGCAATGCATTTCACTCCGCTTATGGGCGGCTGCTCGAGGAGTTCGGCATCGATTATTCTTCCGTGCAGCGCCAGCACATGAACCAGGAGCGGATGGCCGAATTCTTTGCTCCCGCGGAGATGCGCTGCGCAACATTTCCCAATTCGCAGGCTTTGGGGCTGGAGGCACTGGAGGGTCGGATTCGTTCCTCTTCTTATATTCCAAGGCCGGGGCACGAGCGGTTTGGCGAAATGCAGGCGGAGATCAGAAGACTCTTTGAAGAGAATGAATCGGGCGGCGTGGTGACCATCAAATATGAATGTGCGGTGTGCTATGGGCAGATTGTGTAAGTCAGCGAGTTAGCGGGGTCTCGCGCAACTGCGAACCAGTTGCTTTCACCTGGTGTCTTGCCCGGCAGATAAGTTGAAATTTGTCAGCGGGCCGCCGCTTCTTTGCCAAAGCGACGGCCCAGCTTGCTTACTTATTCCTCGGGTTGCGGGTTCGACGATAGAAGCACTTACTGGTTGTCGCTTCCGTTTCCATTTCCGTTGTCGTTCCCGTTCCCATCGTCATTGCCGTTGCCCGGGTTCAGATTATTGGATGGCGGAATGACCATGTAGAGCGTGCCTTGCTTGCTCCACACCAAGAGCAGAACGTTCTGGTCGGCGGGTATAGAACTGATCTGGGCGGCGAAGTTCTGCGCGCTGACGACCGGATGGCGGTCGACCTGCTCGATGACGTCACCGGGGCTGAGACCGTTTACGTCGGCAGCGCTGCCTTGCTGCACGCTCTGAATCACTACGCCCTGAACATCATTGGGAATGCCGAATTCGTGGCGCAGGTCCGAAGTCAGGTCCTGGACCGAGATGCCGAGACGGGCGTGCTGCGCGGCGCCGGACTGGTTGTTGGCGGCCTGCTGGTTGGTGGGGTGATAAGTGCCGACGGTGGCGTGCAGGGTCATCGGTTTTCCGTCGCGCAGGATGCCGATGGCGATGGGCGTGCCGGGGGCCATTTCGCTCACCGATACCTGCAGATCGGTAGCATCGTTGATTTCCTTGCCGTTGACGCTGCGGATGACGTCGCCCTGCTTGAACCCGGCGCTGGCCGCGGGCGTGTCAGGATTGACCTGGTTGACCAGGGCGCCGGAGGCCGTAGGAACGCTGAAGAACTTGGCGTTTTCAGGGGTGATATCGGTGATGCCGATGCCGAGGAAGCCGTGTTGAACTTTACCGGTCTTGATCATCTCGTTGACATAGTGCTGGGCGAGATCGGAGGGGATGGCAAAACCTGCGCCGGCAAAGGATCCGCTATTGGTATAGATGAAGGTGTTGATGCCGATGACGTGGCCGTAGGCGTCTACGAGCGGGCCGCCAGAGTTGCCGGGGTTGATGGCGGCATCGGTCTGGACGTAATCGGCCGGGGCGCGATTATTGGTACTGGGACCGCGGCGATCAAGGGCGCTCACAATGCCGCGGGTCACGGAGAACTTCAGTTCCCCGAAGGGGCTGCCGAAGGCCATTACCGATTCGCCCTGCTCCAGGGTTGCGGAATTGCCCCACTGCACAGTAGGCAGGCCGGTGGCGTCGATTTTGATCACGGCCAGGTCGTCAAGCTTGTCAACGCCTACAACCTTGGCGGGGAAGGTGCGCCGGTCGTGCAGAGTGACTTGGATATTTTTGGCGTCATTGACGACGTGGTGGTTGGTCACGATGTAGCCGTCAGGCGAAATGATGAAACCGCTGCCGATGCCTTCTTCATATTGCGGTTGCTGCTGCTGCCCCTGGCCCTGCCCGGGTCCGAAAAAGAAGAAATGACGGAACTCCGGCGGGATCTCATTGGGGTCGATGCCGCCGAAGCCTTGCCCCTGGCCCTGATCGCTCTGATCCTGGGGTACGCGCGCGGTGACGGTGACCTGGACCACTGCGGGCATCACGTGGGAGACGACGGACTCAACGGCATCGTTGAGCGAGACCAGAGGCGCGATGCTGTTTTGGCTGATCTGCGGCTGCTGCGCGGCGGCCGAGCTGACGGCGTTGTGGTTAAAGAGGAAGAAAGACGCGGCGAACAGAGCTGCGGCGGCGGTTCCGGCGGGGACCGCGATTTTCTTCGCCCTCGCAATTAATGAATTAGTTGATGCGTTCATGAAAACCACTCTCCTAGTGTTGAAATTGCGGTTTAAAGTTGGATCGCCAGCCAGGCGGCCTGCCTGGTTCCGGCGTCGCAGTAAATCTGTAGATACATGCGAGTGACGGTAATCTTTAGCGGAAGCCGTTGAACAGCGAACGCATTGACAGCGCCGTAATCGCGCCGGCCGTTCTTTGAGACCAGCGAGGCGGGATATTCGAGGCTCTGCCAGGTGGTCATGACGATCACGTCGTTCTTGCCGGAGACCAGTGCCGCAGTGGGCTCGGTATAAAGCCCACCCTCTTGGCTATAGAAAGAAGCAAGCTCAGAAGGATGAACTGCGCGTTCGTCTGCGTTCGCTGCGGAAGCGCGTATTACGGCGCGGTGCATGTGGCTCGAAGGCGGCTTGGCGGTTGCTACTTCCGCTGCATTTGCTCGCACTCTGTGAATGGGCAGAGAAGCCGCGGGGAAAGAAGCGGCGGCGGTTGAGCGGGACTGCGCGGGAGGCAGCGCGCGATGGGCAGCAGGTGTGCCGGGTGCCGGCACGAAGGCGACAAGGCGCGGGCAGCGGCCAAGCACCACACCGCCGGCGAGCAATGCGCATCCGAGGGCTGCGACCATGGCCCGCGCTGCAACCGGGCCGAGAACATGCTTGTGGCTGAGGATGCGATGAACACGGCGCACCAGCTCAGGGCGGCCGTGCCATGCACCCAGAGAAAGCGCTCCGCTGCGCCGCTGCAGGCCGCGTTCGGCGAGGCTGGTAAGGCAGGCAGCGTAAGCGCGCGGGGCGCGAGTGATGCCGATGACGCCGTCGTCGCAGGCCATTTCGCGCTCGCGGCAGAGGCGGCGCTCGATCCAGGCCAGGCCGGGATTCAACGGGAACAGAACCAGGGAGAGTTTCTGCAGCAGGTTGGTCCAGTCATCGCGGCGACGCAGGTGCTCGGTTTCATGCAGGACGATCTGGTCGAGTTCGCCGGGCGTGAGGCGGGAAAAGAGCCAGTCAGGAATAAGGATACGGGGCGCGAAGAAGCCGATTACGCTGGGTCGCTCCAGTTCGCCGGTGGTGCAGATCTGAATAGTGCGGCGCGAAAGGCGCCCAAGCGAGCGCGGCAGGGAAGCCGAGTCAACCTCGACGGGCGCGGCGGTCTTCCAAAGCTTGCGCAGGCGGAAGGAGTGCAGGGCCAGATCGGCGGCGCGATAGAGCGACGCAGCTATCCATAGCAAAGCGATCGCCAGTCCCCATGCGGGGTTCAAATGCAATTGAAACCCGGGGTGCGAAGCGGCGACGGCAATGGGCGCAGCATCAACAGACGTTCCCGGCATCTGGCCGAAGAACGGCCGGATAAGAAAATGCTCGATGAGCGGCAGGACTTGGAGACCGACGATGACGCCGAAACCGGCGGCCCAGAGCGTGAAGCGATGCCGGGCAGGGCTGCGCGGCGCCAAGCGCAGGCAGAGAGCCAGGCCCAGCGCCACCACCGCGCCCTGCCAGGCAGCGGTGAGAGCCAAGGCAGCGGCAGATTGCGAGAAGGCGGAACAGAACACGGGCAGCGCATTTCCACTGTCCGGGAAGGTCTTGAGCGCGAGTTCGAGGAATGCGGTCGGGTGCATGTATCGCTAAACCTCTTCCGAATCATCTTGCGACGCGTTGCGAATCGCTTCTTTAAGCCGATCGAGCTCCTGGGGAGATATTTCCTCATCCTCAAGCAGCGAAAGCAGCAGGCGCTCACGAGAATTGCCGAAGAAACGGCTTAACACGTGGCGTACTTCGGAGCGGCCAGCCTCATGTTCGGCAATCAGCGGACGATAAACAAAGGCCCGTCCCTCCTGCCGATGCTCCACGTACCCCTTACGTTCTAAGATGCGAATCGTAGTCAGCACAGAGTTGTAGGCGAGGGGTTCATTCTCGGGCATAGCCGCAACCAGGTCGGTGACGGCTGAATCGCCGCGGCGCCAAAGGATCTTCATCAGCCTGAGCTCGGCTTCTGTCAGCGTGTTGGACTGTTTCGGCGGCATATAAGCTAAAAATCCAAGATGCCCGGCGAGATGGCTCCTGGCTTCGCCCTGTGCTTGAATAGACTATCAACTAAAGAATTAGTTAGCAAGGGCACCTAACACGACACGTTTCTCGAGTCGCCTGAAATGTTCTGACACCTCCGAATCCAACGGAGAGTCGAGACCCGAATCAGCCTGAGAGGCGGTCGGCGTAGGCGTAATTGACTTCAAACCTGAGGCTTCTCTTTCACCCCCCAGGAGACTGCCGCTCTGGATCATATAGATGCGGAAACCTGGATTACGCCCAGGTCGCGGGTCAGGCCTGCTCGGCATCCAGAGCGGCACTGGATGAGGTGGCCTCCGGCGCCGGGTGATTGGTGAGGCGGCGATAGCCCAGGAACATGCTGGCACGCCAGACGAAAATCATGCCGAAGGCAAGGATGAAGAAAAGAGCGCCGGTCTGGGGCACGGTGAGCAGAGTGTCAAAGTAGCCGCGGGCGAAGAAGCGCACCGCGGCCAGGATCACGATGACGATGAGAAAAGCTGCGGACCGCTTCATCATGATGACCTCACCCTGGCGATAGAGCCTGGTGGTGGCCACCAGGGGCCAGGCGAGCAGCGTGCAGCCAATGGCAAAGGAGATCAGCGCCCAACTCCACGGGATGTGGAAGGCAGGCATCACGAACATGCAGAATCCAGTGGCCATGCCGGCGGGCGGGATGAGGATTTTTTTCAGTGTAACGGCGCTGCGGCCTTCGCGGATGCGCCAGAGGATGACGGCGACGGCTCCGATAAGGGTGGCAACGGCGTAGTCGGTGGCGGTGATGTGCATGGATAATCCTGAAGCGGCCGGTCCGCTGCCGCGATCTGCGAATTTAAAGCAGATCCAGAGCGCGCCATCGAACCTTCAGACCGCGCTGATTTTGCTCGGGCAGGCTGCGGGGCAGCCTCTCTTTAAGAATAACGCCGCCGAGGTCAGGCGTTGCCAGGAGGGGGATTTGCCTCGATTATTCGCAGCGCAGCGCGGTCATGGGTTCGACGCGTGCTGCGCGGATGGCGGGCAGCGCAGCGGCAATGGCGGCGACCGTGGCCAGGATCAGAATCCCCGCCAGCACTACCAGCGGTTCCTGCGGATTCCCCGACACCCATCTGGCCACGATTCTGTTGAGTGCGAAGATGAGTATGATTCCGGTAAAGATGCCGCCGGCCAGGCTGGACAGTATCGATGCAAAGACAAGCGAGAGGACATGTCCTCGCGACGCGCCCAGTGCCATACGGATGCCGAACTCATTGGCGCGTTGGGCCACGGCATAAGAGACGACACTGTAAAGCCCAATGGCGGCGAGCAATAAAGCGAGGCCGGAAAAGCCCGCGAAGATCCACGAGACCAGGTGCTCCTGCTGCCACTCGGGCTCATCGGAGATCCAGGTCTCGAGATCGTCCATTTCGCTATAAGCCTGCTGATCGGGATTGACTGCGCTCACCTGCTGCCGCACTGCATGCACCAGGGTGAGTGGAGCTACTCGGGTACGGATCAGAATCTGCGTTCCCATGGACATGTGCAGGGTGTAGGGGACGTAGATAGCGGGCCGGATGGGATTGCGCAATCCATAGTCCAACGAGTCGGCGACGACTCCGACAATCGTCAGCCACGAGTCGGCAAGCTTGGCAACGGTGAGCTCCGCAGGCGGGCGTTCCTCAATCTCGGGCAGCTTGACCGAGCTGCCGATGGCGTTACCGTTGGGAAAATAGCGTTGCGCCAGGGTGCGATTCACGACAGCAACCAGCGCGCCGTCTCGATCTTCCGCGTCGCTCCAGATCCGGCCTGCGAGCAGGGGGATGTGCAGGGTGGGAAAGTAACCGGGGCTAACCAGTTCCAGCGAGGCCATTTGTGCTCCCGTATCCGTTTTACCCAGGATCTGGAATTTCATGAAATCTCCACTGTCTGGCGGCGTGGCATTGCTGGATATGGAAGCCATGGTGACGCCGGGAGTGGCGGCAATTTTAGCCCGCAATTGCTCGAAATAAGCGGACCGCGCAGCCCAGGTGGTGTAGGCGCCGTCATGCAGCGGAATGCCTGCCGACATCACGTTATGCGGATCGTAGCCGAGCGGTTCGTGGAGCATGTGGGCGAAGCCTTCGAGGGCCGATCCCGCGCCGGCCAGCAGCAGAAGGGTGAGCGCAATCTGGCCGGCGATGAGCGCATCCTGGGTTCTGCGCCCGTGCACGCTCCCCGCCACGCGGCGCGTGCCGGCCTGCGACATCTGACTGATCGCCGGCCTTGACAGCTTGAGCGCGGGCCACAGCCCGAAGGCAATGCCGGTCGCCACAGCCACCACAACGCTGAACAGGAGCACGGGAAGATTGATGCGGATGACGACCTCCGGCGCAAAGGCATACCGGGGCAGCAGCAGCTGGATGCCGGCGAGTATACCGTAGGCCATGGCGACGCCAAGCGCCGCGCCCATGCCGGCCAGCAGCAGCGACTCGGTCAGCAACTGGCGCACAATGCGGCTGCGCTTTGCGCCCAGCGCGGAGCGGACAGCAAGCTCCTGTTGCCGCGCCGTGCCGCGAGCCAGCAGAAGGATGGAGACATTTCCGCAGCCGATGGCGAGCAACAAAACCACCCCGCCCAGAAGCAGGTACAAAGTCGCGCCGATTTGCTCGACGACCCAGGCATTCAATCCCTCCACGCTCACCTTGAAATGGTCAGGGAACTGCTTTGGATTGTCTTTGGCGAAGCGATCAAGTACGGGCTGCAGGGCGGCGTCGGCCTGGGCTTTGGTGATGCCGGGGCGAAGGAGGATATCGACCATCAGGCGCGTTGAGGGATCATGGGTCAGCTTCAGCGGCAGATATACGTCGCCCGTGTACCAGATGAAGCGCGGCGCGGCGACGCCGACGATGGTGTAAGACTTGTGGTCAAGCTGCAGGGATTTTCCCAGGATGGTTTGGTCGCCGAAAAAATGCTTCTGCCAGAATTTGAAGGACAGGACGACGATGGGATTGGGATCACGCCCCGGCACGGCATCGGAAGGCTCGATGCCGCGCCCCAGAATTGGAGGCAGTCCGAGATCACTAAAGCCGTTCGAGATGAGTCCTATCTCATTGACGTTTTCCGGAAACTCGCGGCCGGTGACAATCATGGGATGGTAGTCCATGGCCAGGACGCTCTGAACCGGTGCGAGCTGCTGAAGCTGCATGACCTGAGAGCCATTGATATTGATCCATTGGTCCCGGGCGGTTTTGCTGGTAACCGTGAGGCGAACGATGCGGTCTGCGTCTGGGTAGGGGTAGGGGTTCAGCAAGGCCGCGTAGATCACGCTGAAGACCGCTGTGGTGGCGCCAATGCCCAGAGCCAGCGAGATCACCGCGGTCAGCGTGAATCGCGGCGTCCTGACCAGTTGCCGGAGTGCGTAATGAAGATCCTGAATCAAGGTCTGCATGGGCTGGCTCCACGCCCGGGAAATGTAATCCATGATCCCACGGCGGCGGGAGCGGCGGCCTTGCACTTTCGCGAATATATTGCGGGGCAAGGCAAATGAGGCCTCCAACTGCAGCCAGTGTCGAAGTTGCGGCGGACCGGTTCCACGGCGATCGAAGAAGCATTCTTTTTTGACCACTTGCGGCGAGGCTAAAGTCGTACTCTTTCAAAGACAGGTGCTTGCCACTGGGGGTCAGGGTCTGTCTACAGCGGTGGGCGGATGAAGCCGCCGCGGGAGGGGGTGGAAATGGGGGACCAGGAGCTCTATGAGCAGATGCTGGCGGTGGCGCTGGAAGAAGCGCGGATGAGCCGGATCGAAGGTGGAATTCCGATTGGCGCGGCCATGTTCACACGCGAAGGCAAGCTGGTAAGCCGGGGACACAACCGTCGCATCCAGCAGGGCGACCCGAGCATTCACGGCGAGACGGACGCCTTTCGGCGCGCCGGGCGCCAGCATAGCTATCGCGACATGATTATGGTGACCACGCTGGCGCCATGCTGGTTTTGCAGCGGGCTGGTGCGGCAGTTTCACATCGGTACGGTGGTGGTGGGCGAAAGCCGGACCTTTGCCGGCGGCGTGGAGTGGCTGCGTGAGAACGGCGTGGAGGTCATCGATCTGGACAGCCAACAGTGCAGGGAACTGCTGCAGGGCTTCATCCGCGAGCGGCCGGAGATCTGGAATGAGGACATCGGGGAAGAATCCATTGGCTAGCCGCGCGGCCGGTCAGAGCCAGCCCCGCTCGTGGCGGCAAGTGTTGCAGTGGAGTTAAGGATGCCGCGAAGGGGCCATTACCTTTGTTGCGTGGCTCGTGTTACCTCCTCACGGGAATCAGTTACCGGCGTCGCAGTATGAGTTGGCTCTAACGATTGATTGTTTCCTCTGGAAATTGGAATGATAGTCAGCAGTGCGACATGAAATCAGAGGTCGGTATTGTTGCTTTGGTTGCATTCCTGCTGGCGGGATGCGGCGGGTCCCCGGGAAGTAATTTCAGTAGTCCATCTGCGGCTGATGTAACAGGAAACTGGCAGATTCAGACAAGCGCAAACTCCACAACGTCCTCTCCTCAGGGCGTTGTGCTCCTGGGGGCACTCCAAAGCTCGGGAAGCCAGGTAAGCGGAACCTTCCGCTTCACCAATCTTGCGCACCCTGACGCCTGCGGCTCCAATCAGGTCGTGACGCTGACGGGCGCGGCGCAAGCCGACGGCTCTCTCGCGCTCGCTTCGGCGGCCATGCCCAATGGCGCCACGGTGAAGGTTTCGCTGACGCTCACCGGCACAGCGCCGTACTCGGGCATCGGGACTGTGGAAGTGGACGGAAACACCTGCGCTCTCGCATCGCAGTCGGCGATTGGAAGCCAAGTCGCAAGCACCACGGGAACATTCACCGGCACGCTTTCTCCCGGCGACGATGGAGACTCTGACTCTGACTCCGGCACGCCGGGCTCGGCTACCATGACCTTGACCCAATCGTCTGTTGCCGGCACCGACGGCCAGTTTACTGAAACGGGTACGCTCAACTACAAGTTCGGTTCGTGCTCCGGCCAGGTACCCCTTAACGGAAGCGTGAGCGGCGTAGGCATGAGCTTCTGGGAAGTCATTTTTACCAGCGGGGGGCAGCAGGTGCTGAATCTGAGCGGCACCACCAATCTTGCCGCTACCCAAATCACGGCGGGAAGCCTTTCCCTTACGCCCGCGCCCTGTTCGGCTGATCCAGACTCCAACGCCACATTCACGGGGCAGTTGAAGCGGCAGTAAGGGCTTGACGCGGAAGAGCGAAATTCTCTGGCCCTCATGCATCAACCAGGGAGTTGGAGCGTTTGGGTGCGGATGAAGCTGCGCGATGCCGGTCGTCGGTCACCGGCGGCCTTCGCTGCACAGCGGGTCGGCATCCTATACTCACCTGTTGATCCTTTGCATCACTGCGTAAGGAGATAGGTATGTCTTCAACGGCTGCAGAGTACGCCCGCAGGAATCAATCGCGCTTTCTTGAGGAGTTGAAAGCGCTGCTGCGCATCCCCTCGATTTCAACCCTCCCGGAACACCAGGCAGATTGCCGGAAGGCCGCCGAATGGCTGGTTGCGCGGCTGCAGCGCATGGGCATGGAACACGCGCGGCTGGTCGAGACGGAGGGGCATCCGCTGGTTTACGCCGACTGGCTGCACGCAGCGGGCAAGCCCACGGCGCTCATGTATGGGCACTACGACGTGCAGCCGGCGGATCCGCTCGAGGAATGGGTGTCGCCGCCTTTCGAGCCCGAAGAGCGCAACGGCAACATCTACGCGCGCGGCGCGGTGGACGACAAGGGACAAGTGTGCGCGCAGTTGAGCGCGCTCGAGTCGCTCATGGCAGCAACCGGCGCACTGCCTATCAACGTGCGCGTGCTGCTGGAGGGCGAAGAGGAAGTTGGCGGGGAGGGAATTGCTCAGTTTGTCGCCTCGAAGCCCGCAGAGCTGAAGGCGGACTTTGCGCTGGTGTCGGATACGGAGTTGTTCGCACCGGGGCTGCCGACCCTGTGCGTTGGCCTTCGGGGAATGATCTACACCGAAATCGATGTGCGCGGCGCGAAGAACGATCTGCACTCGGGTCAATATGGGGGAGCAGCGCCGAATCCGTTTGTGGCCCTGGCGCAGGTGATCGCCAGGCTGAAGGACGAGAACGGACACATTTTGATCCGGCATTTCTACGACGACGTGGAAGCGCCGAAAGAAGAAGAAATGGCGGCGTGGCGCACATTGCCCTTCGACGAGGAAGAGTACCGCAAAGTCGAGGTGGGCTCACCGGAGTTGGTTGGGGAACCGGGCTACAGCGTGCTGGAGCGGACCTGGGCGCGGCCTACGCTGGATGTGCACGGCATGCCGGGCGGATTCACCGGCGCTGGGGCCAAGACGGTGATTCCGGCGCGGGCCCAGGCCAAGGTCTCGATGCGCCTGGTGCCGAAGATGACGCCAGCGAAAACCTTTGCACAGTTTAAGAGCTACGTGCTCGAGATTGCGCCGCCCGGCGTGGACGTGGAAGTGCGGCTGATTCACTCCGGAGACGCGTGCGTGGTGCCTGTGGACAATCCATATATCCAGGCAGCCACGCGAGCCCTGCACGAGGTGTGGGGAAAAGAGACCGTCTTCATCCGCACCGGAGGATCGATTCCCATTGTGGGCGACTTTGCGCGCCACCTGGGGCTGCCCAGTGTGATGATGGGCTTCGGCCTGCCGGACGATAATCTTCACGCCCCGAATGAGAAATTCAATCTCGAGAATTTCCGGCTGGGGATTCAGTCGCTGATCCGCTTTCTAGAAGAGGCCGGAAGTTGACGAATGCCGGTGCTTCCAGCGCAAGAGTCGCTGCTTATGTGCTCGCGGGTGGGGAGTCGCGGCGCATGGGACAAGACAAGGCGCTGGTCGAGTTTGCCGGCAAGCCGCTGGTTGCACATGCGCTGGGAATTTTGCGCCGAGCGGTACTCGATGCCGGATTCGCCGCGCAGATTGCCGGAGCGCGAGCGGAGCTGGAGCAATTTGCGCCGGTAACTGCCGACGCCGAGCCGGGTCAGGGACCGCTGGGAGGAATCTGCGCGGCGCTGGCCAAATGCCCGGCGCGGAGGGCCATCTTTATCCCCGTCGATATGCCGCTTTTGCCTCCCGGGCTAGTTACTTTTTTGATACGTCGGGCGACGATTGCGGACGATGCGATTACGGTAACTTCAGTAACCGGGTATGCGCAGAGTTTTCCTGTAATTGTGGACCGCGCCGCACTGCCGTGGCTGGAGAAAGAACTGAACCAGGGACACGGCGGTTGCTATGCCGGGTTTCTGGCGGCAGCGGCCGGGCTTGGGCAGCAAATCAATGTGTTGCCTGTCGAATACCTGGCACAGACGGGCCAGGTGGCGCACCCAGACGGCCTGCCTTCAGCGTTCTGGTTTCTCAATGTGAATACGCCAGCAGAATTGCGGCGCGCCGAGGCGTTATTGGCCAGGCCGGCGTGACAGCATGCGATCTCTGTGGACCGGGACTTCCGCTGCCATGCGGCGGATTCGGGAAACAACCGACCTCTTCGGGGAATCGCCGAAGCCCGGTCGCGTAATCTAAGTTCACGCGAGATGGGCGATTCCTTTCCCAACCCGGAGCCAGCGGAGCCGCTGAGCCAAGAACTGGATGTGCTGGCGGAGGGCGGCGACATGGGGACGGAAACCCCTGCGCCGGAAACACCCCCGGTGGTGGCTCCCGAAAGCACACCGATCATCGAGTTCTGCCATGTTTCGATCTCGTTCAACGGGCGAGCGGTCCTGGATGATGTGAGTTTCACAATCCATCGCGGTCAGACGCTGTGCATATTGGGACGTAGCGGGGTGGGGAAGTCGGTGACCCTGCGTCTGCTGATGGGATTTCTCAAGGCGGATGCAGGTTCGATCTGCGTGGAGGGCCGTGAACTGTGCGGAATGACCGAAGATGAGTTGCAGTCGATTCGCAAACGCGTGACTATGGTCTTTCAGAATGGCGCTTTGTTTGACTCGCTCACGGTGCGCGAGAACGTGGCGTTTTCGTTGCGCGAACGCGGCGGTCTTGAGGAAGACCAGATCATGCAGCTCGTTGACCGGCTGATTGCGCTAGTGGGCGCCGAAGACGTCAGCGATGCATTGCCGGCGAGCCTTTCCACGGGACGCAAGCGGGCTGTGGCGATTGCGCGGGCGTTGGCGGCACAGCCTGAGGTGGTGCTGTATGACGAGCCCACCACCATGGTCGACCCCCTGATTGCCAAGCGGCTGGGAAACCTCATCCAACGCCTCAAGGTGCAGCTTGGCTATACCAGCATCGTAGTTACCCACGATATGCGCTTTGCGGAGCGGCTGGCGGATAGCGTGCTATTTCTGCACCAGGGCAAAGCGGAGTATTTTGGCCCGCTGGAGGGTTTCGTGGCCGCCGAGAATGCCGACATTCAACAGTTCCTCAGCCTGGATGCGTATACGTTACCTTTGGCATAAGACTATTGATCATTTTGCAACCGGAAATGTTTGAAATTTCTCTTGCAAATGGCCGTCCTTTCAGGCGATTCTATACAGGAGCCGTAATTCCCCAGGAGCAAATGGGTACCGAGGTCACCTCAGAGATACCAAGTGAGAGTCCCCGGTCAATCAAGCAAGCAGCCTCATAGATTCTACCCAGATCGATCCGCAAGTCCCACCAGGTAGTTAGCGCAAGTTGATATGCGCAAGCCGCTTTTGCTCTGTCCTCATCGCCTGTGGCTTCGAAAAGCTCCGAAGTCGGGTATCTAAGTTGCCAAAGTTCAATCTGCCCCACGCCGGAGGCATCGGCGCGGAATGAGCAACCATCTCCCCTGGTGATGTACAACTGGACCTGATCGACAGGAGCAGGCAAGAAACCAAGCACGAGAGACCGCCAGACGGGTTTCAAGCAGGACTCGGAAAACGAGATCCGCCCGGCTGAAGACGCGCTCAGGCTCGGATTCAGATGTGTGCCAGGGTAGTTAACAGCCTATTTGTGAAAGCCTGATGGCAACATCCGATTTTTGGCAAAGAGTATCGGCGTCGGTTTCCTCTTCGCTGGAGGGAGCAGGAGGATTTGAGGGCGCGCCCGCACGCCGCGCGCCTGGTGCCACGAAACTGTGGATGCTGTTGGACGCGCTGACGGTAATAGCCGCGGCGACCGTGGCCACGGTGTACAAGATGCGCGAGGGCGTGGAGAACGTCGCCAAGCGGTTCTGGCACGGCACCTTGATTCACGGTGGACCGACGGGCGCTCTTCTGATGCTGCTCTTCGGCTTCATCACCGTTTTGATCCTGACCAGCAGACGGCATCAGCTGTATAACCCGGCGCGATTGAATGGAATGCTGCACGAGCAGCGGTTGAGCATACAGTCCTGCCTCACCGCCGGCCTCTTGCTGGCCGGGACGCTTTACCTGCTGCGTGCCGGCAACGTGCCCCGTACCATTGTCCTGCTTACGGTGATCCTGGTCACGGTTGCGCTCAGCGTCCGGCGGCTGATCTACCGCATCCTGCTGTACCGGCGCTTCGAGCGCGGGCTGAATACGCGGAACGTGTTGATTGTGGGCACGGGAGCCGAAGCGCATGCGCTCCGACACCATATCGAGAGCCTGCGGCATCTGGGCTACACCTTCAAAGGCTTCATCGATTTGCCCGGTTGCAGCGACGCGGGGAGTACGTGCGCCATCGACGTGGTGGGTAATCTCAAAACACTCTTTCAACAGACAAGAAAGCTGTTCGTCGATGAGATTTTCTTTACCACCCCCTGTGAGCGGGGCATGGTGCACGACGTGCTCGAGCAGGCGCGGATGCATGGGGTCGATCTGCGCGTGATACCCGATATGTACGACGGGCTGGCGTGGAATAATCCCATCGAGTACATTGGCCAGTTTCCCACCATTCCGCTGCACTGCGGGCAGATTCAGGAAGTGGGCCTGTTGCTTAAGCGCAGCTTCGATATTCTATTTTCCCTGGCGGTCCTGCTGATTCTTTCTCCGGTCTTGATGGCGATCGCGATTGCCATCAAGTTCGACTCGCCGGGACCGGTTTTCTACCGGTCGGAGCGGATCGGGAAAAAAGGGCGTGTCTTCCGGTGCCTCAAGTTTCGTACCATGGTGCGTGATGCCGAACAGCGCCGCACCGAGGTGCTGCACATGAATGAACGCGACGGCGTGCTCTTCAAGGTGAGCAACGACCCGCGGGTTACCTCCTTGGGCCGCTTCTTGCGCAAGTATTCGCTGGATGAACTGCCGCAGTTTCTCAATGTGCTCTACGGCGATATGAGCATCGTCGGCCCGCGGCCACCGATCGCCAGTGAAGTGAGGCAATACAAGCTGAACCACCTGCGGCGCCTGGATGTAACGCCGGGAATCACCGGCTTGTGGCAGGTGCAGGGAAGAAGTGATCCGTCGTTCGACAGCTACGTTTCCCTGGATATGACTTACATCGATAATTGGAGCCTGTGGCTGGACATGGCGATCATCCTCCGCACCGTAGGCGTGGTATTGACAGGGACTGGTTCCTAGGAGACGCTTTGCTGCCTCATCCGGCCCGGTGACACCAAGAGAATAAGCATCAACTGGAATTGATGAACGTGCCTTTGGCACTCAGATAGTCACACGCCCTGCCTGTAAAGCCTGGATAGACGTGAAGGTTCTAAATTAAGTTATTTTTATAAGACATTGAATAACCTATATTTAGGAAATT
>JASHOY010000247.1 GCA_030038435.1 Acidobacteriaceae bacterium
GAATTGTTGCGCCGTCTCTGGTCCGACACCATTCCGGCGGATTCAAGCTGGATGCGGCCCAATCGCCGCCACATCTGGTCTGGTCTCTATCTGCCCGGCGTCGTGCGCCAAAGCGTCGGCGAGATCGCGATCGCCGTCGATTGTTCCGGTTCAGTCAACGCCCGGCAGTTGCGGCTCTTCGAGGCCGAGATTCGTTCGATCCTCGAAGGCCAGCGGCCTGACCGGGTGCATGTTCTCTATTTTGACGCGGAGGTTCAGAAGGTGGACACCTACTCGGCCGGCGAGGCCCTTCATCTCGACCCGATCGGCGGAGGCGGCACCGAATTTGGTCCCTGCTTCGATTGGCTCAGCTCGCGCGGAATCCACCCACAGACGCTGGTCTTTCTGACCGACCTCTACGGGACATTCCCCGACTCCGCCCCCGACTATCCCGTGCTCTGGGCCTCGACCGACGGAAGCCATGCACCCTTCGGTAGCGTCATTCCGATGCACGCGGCGTAGACATCACGCGAAGAAATCCGCACCTCGAACCTTGGGATTTCCTGAAGAAAGAGAGGGTGTTCGCGGCGCGCGGTTCCGATTGGCGGATGGGGTCGACAGATCGTTGAACCCTGGCCGACTCTTGATTATCTATCTTGCTCTTCGCACAATAGTCCGGCCAGAACCGTCTAGGTCTCAGCGGGTCAAGGTGGGGTCCCCCAACCCATTTGGTTCACAAGGCATAAACTGGACCAAATCCACATTTGTTGGGCACCGCGCTAGGCGCCTAGTCGGGGTTCTATGAAAGTTCGCCGTTTGCTGATTGAGCACTTTCGAGGAGTCATCAACGGATCCGTGGACTTCTCAGGCCATACACTGCTTGTTGGCGGCAACAACGTCGGCAAATCCACGGTGTGCGAAGCCTTAGATCTCGTACTCGGCCCTGAGCGTCTCTATCGCCGACCAGTCATCGATGAGCACGACTTTTACCGCGGCGAGTATTTAGCCGAGAATGAGGAGCCAATTGAGATAAGGATAACTGCCATACTTGTCGAACTGTCGGACGAGGCCCGTCGCAGATTTCGCTCGCACGTGAGGCCGTGGGACGAGAAAACGGCGCAGTTCGTCGACGAAAAGGAGAACGGCGCGTCAGCGACAGCGGGCACTGTGTGGGCTCTGCCCGTCGTCTTTATAGGAAGGTATGACAAGGAAGAGGACGACTTTGTTGGGAACACCTTCTTCGACCATCCGGCTGAGGGGATGATTGAGGACGAGGATGCCGAGTTGACTCTGGGCGGAGGGCGTAAGCCTTTCGGCCGCGAACAAAAGCGACAATGTGGATTCGTCTTTCTTCGTGCGCTTCGCACAGGGTCGCGTGCCCTGACTCTGCAACGTGGGGCATTGCTCGATACAGTCCTTCGCCTTGGGGGTGGAGGATTATCCGAAATGTGGAAAGATACCCTGGCTACCCTTCACGACCTCGATCCACCGATCGGCGAAATCCCGCAGCTGAAGGCGATTCGAGACGAAATTGATGCGCGGCTGTCATCATTTGTTCAGCTAGCGGATGTCGGGGATGCCACAGCATTCTTCGCGTCGGACCTCACCCGGGATAACCTTCGGGAAGTCGTGCGCCTTTTTGTCGCTGCCAAGCCTGGCCAACATCTGCTCCCATTCCAACGTCTCGGAACGGGGACGGTCAATCTCCTGGTATTTGCTCTGCTGACTTTCATTGCGGAGCTAAAGGATAAACAATCAGTGGTATTTGCGATGGAGGAGCCCGAGATAGCATTGCCTCCGCACACCCAACGACGAGTGACTCGCTTCGTCCTTGGTGAAATGGGCCAGGCCATCGTTACCTCGCATTCTCCCTATGTCATCGAACAGTTCGCACCTGCCGAAATCGTGATCTTGGACAGGGGTGAAAGCGGAATACTCACCGGGGTGCCAGTAACACTACCGGGCCTAAAGACAAAAAAGTTTCGAGAGGAGCGACGTCAATTCGCCGAAGCTATCCTTAGCAACGCCGTACTTGTCGTCGAGGGGGCAACGGAGGCAATCCTTTTCCCGGCGGCCTCTGAAGTGCTCGAGAAGTGTCGAGGCGCGCAGAGCTACACCCACTTCGATCTTGCCGGCGTCAGCGTTTTCGACGCCGGCGGAGACGGAGCGGTGCCCCAGTACGGCCCTGTATTCTCAGCTCTCGGAAAGATGTCGTTCGGCTTCTACGACAAGCCAAATTCTTCCTTAACAAAGGACCAACAGAGCAAGCTTGGCGAGTACACCAAGCACTGGGAGTCTCCGGAGAAGGGAATCGAGGATCTCCTTGCAAAGGAAACTGGATTGAAGGCTCTGGAACGATTTCTCACGCAGGCAGCAGGTCGAAACGATTACCCAAAGGATCTGGGATCGCTGAAACCAGGCGCCTCCGAGGCGGATATCCGCACCCTTGCATGCGAGGTCTTGAAGAAGCGAAAGGGGCTCGCTCATGGCTACGCGGCAAGCGCTATTGCCGAATGCCAAAGCGAGTCGGAACTCCCGCCAACAGTTGTTTCCGTTCTGGACGAAATAGAAGCGGCCGTAACCAGTCCCTCACAGCCCACGCCAAGTCCATGAGCATTGAGATTTGTGAAAAGCGCAAGACGATACTGGCACAGAAGGGGCACCTGCTTGTCTGTGGCGGACCGGGGTGCGGAAAGACCACGATCGCCCTCTTGAAGGCTAAGGAGTTCGCTCGCAGTCTGCTACCTGGCCAGGAAATCCTTTTCTTAAGCTTCTCGAGAGCTGCCGTGCGGCAAATTCTCGCACGATGCAAGCAATTGCTTAGCCGGCGAGAGAGGGAGGTCATCCAAGTGAAGACCTACCACTCGTTCTGCATGGAACTCCTACAATCCCATGGCAGGTTGTTCACCGGTAAGCCTGTCCGAGTAATCTTCCCTGGGCAAGAGCGCATTCGCAAGTCAAAACACGACGGGGATTGGGACGACCACCGCAAACAGCTAAGGAAGCAAGGTGAGCTTTGCTTCGATCTCTTCGCCCCCGCAATCGCGGATCTTTTCGATGCAAGCTGCGAAACTCGCAATCTCATTGCGGATAAATTCCCATTCATCATCGTCGACGAGTTCCAAGACACGGACGACGATCAGTGGCGGATCGTCAAGTCTCTGCTCAGCCGATCAACGATTTTCTGCCTAGCCGACCCGGACCAGCGCATATTCGAATACCGCGAAGACGTCGACCCGCATCGGGTAGAACACTTCATCCAGGCCGCGTCCCCGAAGGTATTCGACCTCGGAACCGAAAACCACCGCAGCCCTGCGGCGGGAATCTTGGCATTCGCCGACGCCGTACTCAGAAACCAGGCCCCGCTACCCAAATCCGAAGATGTGGCAACGCTCCGCTGCAGAATGGATATGCTGGG
>JASHOY010000248.1 GCA_030038435.1 Acidobacteriaceae bacterium
CCCTGCCTTTTTTCGCCAGTCTCTGGACGCAGAAGCGCCATTACGAATTTGCCACCAGCGTCGCCGATTCGGTCTCCCGCGTAGCTTCCCTGGGACTGCTGGCCGCCTGGGGAATGATCGCCCTCGGCAAGCCGGTGATTGACCTGATTTTCATTGGCGGAAAATTTACAGCCGCAGACGCCGGCCAGTGCGCAGTCTACTTCACGGTCTTTTCCATTGCGCTCTTTCTCTGGTCGGCGCAGGCCATCTATGCTCGTGCATTTTACGCGGCCGGAAACACCTTCGTGCCAATGATTGCCGGCACCACGGTCACCGCGATTTCCATATTCATTTACGCTTCGCTGCACGCCACCCTGGGAGTGATGGGGCTGGCAGTGGCTTCCGACATCGGCATCGCCATGCAGGCCGCCACCATTGCCGTGCTCCTGCATAAGCGCCGCATGGTATCGCTGGCCAGCCTCGATTACACCGAGATGGGCCGATGCCTTCTCGCCGGTGCTTCCGGTGGCGCGATCGTGTGGGCAGCAAGCTGGATCTTCCGCGAAATGCTCCTCCGCCTGCCCGGCTCGCCGCTCACCGCGCATCTGCGCATTTTCGACCTGGCGATCGTCCTCGCCGGCAGCATTCTTTGGCTCGCAGCGGCAAAATGGGTGCTCGAGAAGACCGGCTCGGCGTTGCCGCGCGTAATCATGAAGCGCCTGCGGCTGGCGTGACACAACCGGCGCACCGGCCGAAGGAATCTGCTCTGTTTCCCACTCGCCCCGGTTTCAATCAGCCGCGCCAAAACGCACAAGCGCCCCCGCCGCTGCCGAGGCGCCTGCTGGTTGACCCGCTCCGGGCGCGTCTTAGGAGTGCGCTGCTGCCTTGGCAGGTTCCGGCTGCGATGCTGCTGCGGCAGCGGTCGTCACCGGCTTGGCCGCGTCAGCCTTGCGGATGTCGATGCCGCCCTTGAAATAGGCGCCGTCTTCAATGCTGATCCGGGCCGCAGCTACGTCGCCGGCAAGCGAGCCTTCGGCGCGGATGTCCACCCGGTCAGTGGCATTCACATTGCCGCGAATCTTGCCCAGGATGACCACCTCGCGCGCCGTGACGTTGGCTGTCACCTGCCCGTTGCGGCCCACGGTAACGCGGTTACCGGGAAGATTGATGCTGCCCTCGATCTTGCCGTCGATGAACAACGACTCCGATCCTGTGATTTCGCCTTTCACAAACAGACCCTTGGCAATGCTGGCCTGCTCGGCATTGGTGGCAACCGGCGCGCGGTTAACCGGCTCCGCAACCGGATTGCTGACCGGCGCGGGGCGAGGGGGTGGTTCCGGGGTGGGGTTTGGGGTTCCTGTTCCAGTTTGGCTGGGCTTCCACATAGCGCTCAAGATGATTATTCCTTTTCTGTCCTTACAAGGACGGGGGTTGCCAAGGCGAGGGCACTTGCCTGGACCCGAACCCATGTGCGACCAACCGCGCCATGCGGCTTTCGCCGTACTTGCAGGCAGCCACCCAAAAGATTGCTAGTCCTTCGTGGTCCGCTAAAATGCTCCGTCCTGACTATTCTAAGCCGAAGCGCGGCAATTGAACGAGAGGCAAAATCGAGGATTCGGGCGCTTCTCCGCCCGCTTTCGTCCCCAACCTCCCGAGCCTGTCCCGATAGCCTACTCTAAGCCTATGACGGACCGCGACCTTGTGTCACGTATCGCACGCTCCCCCGGCGCCAGGGCCGGATACAAGCAACTGGTGCGCGAGTTGGGCCTGGGCGGCGGACGCGAGCGGCGTTTGCTCCTCGAACAGCTCGCGCGGTTCACCGCGCGCGGCGCCCTTATGCAACTCGATCGTGAGCAGTGGAGCATTCCCCGCGCTGCCACTGCCGCTGGTGATCTGGTCGCCGGCCGTCTGGACCTGCACCGCGATGGTTACGGCTTCGTCCGCCCCGCTCGACAGAGCGCCGCGAGCCGAGACGTGCAGCCCGCGCAGGAAGATATCTTCATCCCACCCAACGAAATTGGCGGCGCCATGCAGGGCGACCAGGTCCTGGTCGAGCTCGATCCCCCGCGCGCCGACGGCCGCCGCCTCGGCCGCATCGCGCGCATCCTCGAGCGCCGCAACCCCACCGTTGTGGGCGTGTTTCATTATGCGCAACTGGCCCGCGCGCAGGGCAATTCCGTTGTGCCCTTCGACGAACGCATGACCCAACCCATCCTGATCCCCTTCGGACAGGAGATCCCCGCCGGCGCATCTGCCACACCCCATCGCGTGCTGGGAAAAGAAGCTGCAGCCGCAGGTGCGCACGATGATCTGGAAGGCCTGGTCGTAGACGTTGAGATTACCAGTTGGCCCACCGCAACCCGGCCTCCTATCGGCCGCATCATCGAAGTCCTGGGCTCGCTCGACGACTTCGGCGTCGATGTCGAAATGATGATCCGTAAGCATCAATTGCCGCGCGTGTTTTCTGAGCCGGTTCTCGCGGAAGCACGCCAGGTCGCCCATCTTGATCCCGCCGAAGTCTCCCGCCGCCGCGATTTCCGCCGTCTCCCCATCGTCACCATCGACGGCGAAACCGCGCGCGACTTCGACGACGCCGTGCTGGTTACAGAAATCGCCGCCGGATACGAGTTGCAGGTGCATATCGCCGACGTCTCCGAATACGTGCGCGCAGGAACCGATCTCGATCTCGAAGCCCGTCTGCGCGGCACCAGCGTCTATTTCCCTGACCGCGCCATTCCCATGCTTCCCCAGGAGCTCTCCACCGACATCTGCAGCCTGCGCCCCAGCGAAGACCGCCTGGTGTTGAGCTGCATCATGCAGCTTGATGCCGATGCCAACATCGAAAGCTTCGAGATTGTCTCGGGCGTGATCCGTTCCGCCGCGCGCATGACCTACACGGCGGTCCACGCGATTCTCGAGGGCGACGCCGCTACCCGCGCCTCGTATGCGAACCTCGTTCCCCGCTTCGAGCTCATGCAGAAGCTTGCCGTGCTCATGAATCAACGCCGCGAAGAGCGCGGCAGCATCGACTTCGACCTGCCCGAGCCGGTCATCGAGTTCGATGAACAGGGCCAGATGCGCGGCATCACCCGCGCCGAGCGCACCTGGGCCAACCGCCTCATCGAAGAGTTCATGCTCGCCGCCAACGAATGCGTGGCCGCATGGCTTGAAGATCTCGCCATACCCTCCCTCTATCGCATTCACGAGAAACCCGAACCCCGCCGCGTCGTGCAGTTCGAGGAGCTGGCCGCCGGCTTCGGTTACTCGCTGGGCCTGGGCGCGCTGCCCGTGCGCCGCATTCAAACAAAATCGGAACGCCGCGAGGTGCGCGGCATGGGCCGCCACGCGCGCACGCATGAAGTTCCTGAAGACATCGCCGTCACCCCGCGCATGTATCAGAAACTGGCCGCCCGCATCGAAGGCAAACCGGAAGAGCGCATCCTCAGCTACCTGATGCTTCGCTCGCTCCGCCAGGCGCGTTACTCTGAAGTCAACGAAGGCCACTTCGCGCTCGCCGCGCCCACCTACACCCACTTCACTTCGCCCATCCGCCGTTATCCCGATCTCATCGTGCACCGCATCGCCAAAGCGCTCCTGACCGCGGGCGTGCCCGGCAAAGGCGTAGTCGGCAAAGGCCGCCTCGATTCTCCGTGGTCTCATCCCAACGAAGCTCGTGTGCCCCGTCAGGATGAGACCTCCGTGCCCCATCGCCGGCGCAGCTTCACTGCGCCCAGGGCGGGATGGAAATCCTCAGCGGATAACACCGACGCCATCAACGCGCCGATCTCCGCATCCGAGCTGGCGGAAATCGCCGACGAATGCAGCCAGACCGAGCGCCGCGCAGCCGATGCCGAGCGCGAGCTCGTTGAGTGGAAAAAAGTCCGCTTCATGCAGGACCGCGTCGGCGAGGAGTTCGCCGCACTGGTGCTCAACCCCACAAAATTCGGGCTCTTTGTGGAACTCACCGACCTCTTCGTCGAAGGCCTGGTGCCCATCGATACTCTTGCCGGCGACCGTTACACCTGGCGCGAGAACTCCCACGAAATCGTCGGCGAGCGCTGGGGCCGCAGATTCCGCGCCGGCGACCGCGTCCAGGTTATCCTCGACCGCATTCTCGCCCAGGAGCGCAAGCTGCAGTTCTCCATCGTCGAAGAAGGCATTCCTCTCACCGGCAAACGAGCTGGCAATTCCCATCCCAAAGCAAAAAAGCAGAAGAGCGGGAAACCCTCCTCACGTCCGCGCCAAAAGAGGCGAAACGCCGCCAGAGGGAAGCGTCGCTGAAATCTCTTGCTCCAAACCGGCGATGCCCGGAAGGGGCCGGCGCCGCACCGCTTCGACAACCTCACCCCACCTGCGATCACGCCGATAGGGAACGGGCTTAATAGGCTGCGGAAATAGTCCGGATAGAAGGCAAAAGCGGCGGCGGAGGGCTTGGCAGGGGCGAACTAGGGGAAAACCCTTTGAGCCGCCAGTACACTGGTTTCAGACCGCATGAATTCGGCCCATCAACGTTGAGCCAGCCCGCGTTGGCGGAGCTGCGTGGGCACCCAGGATGGTGCAAAACCAGGCGGTCGCAGGCCGATAGGGGGACTTACCGCGTGGTGCAACTGGTGATTTCCGCCTCACTGCTTGGCATGGTGACCCTGACCGGCATCGCGTCCACTCTCTTTGCGCACGCGATGATCGACGAAGTCAATCGCAAGAAGAGCGACGATTGCCGAATCCCGTATGGCGGCTTTCCCATGACCCGGATTGTGCGGGAATACAAGGCTCTGTACCCAAAAGGGATTTACGCCAAGGCTTACTTGGCTTCGGTGGTGCTGACCTTCGTCGCGGGCTTCACGCTGATGTACCTTTTCTGCGTAGTCCTTGTGGGTTCGTCTGCGCTGTGACGGTAAGCGAGTCTGAACTCTTTTTTGTTATGGAGTCAGGCTGCTATGCCGCGGCGCCGTCAGAGCTCTCCGGCTCCTCTTGAGCATCAGCTTCTAAAAATTGCAGCAGCAGGCAGGTGACGTTGTCCACGGCGCCGTGGCGTTTGGCTTCGTCGATGAGGGCCTGACAGGCGCCGGTGAGACTGCCGCCGGAGAGGATGAGGGCGGCGATGGATTTGGCGTCGGCGTAGCGGGTGAGGCCGTCGCTGGTGAGCAGGAGAATGTCTCCTGACTCGAGGTTGCCGGTGAAGATATCGGGCTCGACGGATTCGCTGGCGCCGATGGCTCGGGTGATGAGGGATTGGAAGGGCGAGGCGCCAGCTTCTTCGGCGTTCATGGAACCGAGGCGCACCTGCTCGGCGACGAAGGAGTGGTCGTTAGTGATCTGGGCGCAGACGCCGCCGCGGAGAAAGTAGGCCCGGCTGTCACCGACGTTGCCGACAATCATGCGGCGGTCTTCGACGCATGCAGAGACCAGGGTGGTGCCCATGCCGCGGAATTCCTCCGACTCCTGGGCCATGCGGTAGACGGTGCGATTGGCGTGAAGGATGGAGCGATAGAGGCGGTCTTCGCTGCTGAGATCAGCGAAGTCTTCACGGCTGAAATACTCGACCAGTTCCTTGACGGCGGTGGCGCTTGCAGTTTCGCCGGCGGCGCTTCCGCCCATGCCGTCGCACACCACGAAGAGCCGGGATTGGAGGTCGTACCCGAAGCTGTCTTCGTTGTTGGTGCGCTTGCAGCCAATGTCGGTCAACGCTGCGACTTCGAGCTTCAGCGCTGTCTGGTTCTGCATGACAAGCACCCTCTTGCGCCCGTGAATGCGAAGAAATGAGCAGCATACCAGCCTGCCGCCGTCGCGGGCGATGATGGAATTCCACGACTACTATACCCCGGAGCGCAGGAACCCGATCCGGTGCGGCAAGGAAGCGCCGCGGCTTTGCACCAAGTCAACACGGTCAAGGAAGGGGATACTTTCCCGGAATGACTCAGGTTGCCAGAAGATCGGGCTGGTTGTAAAGGCCATAAAGGTGAGATGGCGAAGAGGCGGAAGAGCGCCGCGGAACCTGCCATGGGGAGAGGCGAGATCAGGAGGGCTCGGCGGGCTGCGGATCGGCAGGCTTGGCGAACGAGACGGCGGAAACCTGGTCGAGAAACTTTCTGAAAACTTCGATGCCGCTGCCGGCGACTGATTCTCCAGGCGTGGCGCCGCTTTCGCCCCAGGCGAGGAGAAAGACCAGCGGGATCCATCCGCAGGGGCCGCGCTCGACTTGCTGGCCGAAGGCGAAAAGTGCGCGGGAGAGACGCAGGGGAAGGTTCACACCCGAGACCGGGTTAGCCCAGGGGTCATTGCAGAGTTCAGGTGGGGAGGTGACCAGGTACTCGCGGCAATTGAGGGGGCGGATAGGATGAATGCTGCAGCTTTCGTCTATCAGGAAGGGGCAAGGCACGCCGGCGCGGAAGTAGTCTTCGGCGAGCTTTGCAGTGCGTTGCTCGTCGAGCATCCAACTGCCTTCAAGGATGGTGTCGAGGACGCCCGCGTCACGCAAGGTGGAGAGCGTGCGATGGAATCGTTCGCGGATGGGAATCATCTCTGCTTCAGGCAGGGTGGCAAGCCATGCGGTCAGCGCTTCGGCTTCGAAGATACTGAGCGGCACCATCTGGCGGCAACAGGCGCCGCAACCGGCGCGGCAGGAGATGGCCGCGCCAGAGGCCTGGATTTCTTCGCTGGCGCTTTCGACGATGGCGTTTTCAATGTTGCGGATGACGGGCAGGATCTGGGTGAGAGTGGTCCGGGCGGTGGGCAGCTTCAGAGTGACATTCATGGAAGCAGAGCCAACGGGGATAGAGAACGATGCCATTACCGCGGAGGAATCGGGTTGCGCGGGCGCGTCTTGCGGCATTGGGAAGACTCTCCGGTGAAACTTCGGGATGCGTTCCGATTCTACTCGTATTGCGGCAGGGGAGACTGAAGCGCCGGGACTGTGGAGTTTGTCCAGCCTTTTCGCGAAAAAGACGGAAAGAGGCACAGGAATCAGTTGGAGATGGATTGAGTACCCAAGGGTGAATGGTGTGGGTACTGCCGGAGCCTTTGATTGGTGCCTATCGCGATATTTTGGTGCTGGGGAAAGTGTTGGCGGGGGTAACGTAAACATGCTACCGTGATCGTGCGGGTCAGCGAGAAAACAGACTGGTATCTGCCTTCCGACTGGGCCGGCGCACGGCACGCTCTGCTCCCCTTCTCAGAGCGAATCGATTTCCTGACGTAGTCCTTGGCAAAAAAACGTGGAAGCGACGACCGTAAATACCGCAAGAAAGAAGATAGGCAAGTACGAGATCACGGGCGTCCTTGGCCGCGGGGGAATGGGAGTCGTGTACCGCGCCGAAGACCGGCGCATCGGCCGCCAGGTGGCGATTAAGACCCTCACCGAGGGTTTCACCGGTGAGCCGGAGATGCTGGAGCGCTTCTACCGGGAAGCGCAGGCAGGCATTCTTCAACACCCCAACATCGTGATTGTTTACGATCTCGGCGACGAGGACGGAATGCCGTTCATCGTCATGGAGTTCGTCGATGGGGAGCCGCTGGACAAGATCATTGCCTCCGGCCGGCAACTGCACATGGTGGACCGGCTGAGCATCATCGAGCAGGTTTGTGCGGCGCTCGGGTATGCGCATCAGCGGGGGGTGGTGCATCGGGACATCAAGCCGGCCAACGTGATTGTTCAGCCGGACGGAACCGCCAAGCTGGTGGACTTCGGCATTGCGCGGGTGCAGAGCTCGAAAGAGAGCGGCTTGACGCGCACCGGGAACGTGATCGGGACGGTACATTACATTGCGCCGGAGCGGCTGAAGGGGCAGCCATTCGACGGGCGGTCGGATATTTTTTCGACGGGTGTGATGCTTTACCTGTTGCTGACCGGGCAGTTGCCTTTTACCGGCGAAGACATGACGGTGCTGCAAAAGCTGGTGAACGAGCCGGCGCCGCCTTTGAAGACTTACCTCGCCAATTATCCTCCGGCGCTGGACGGAATCATGGACCGTGCGCTGGCCAAAGACCCGGCGCACCGCTACGCGACAGCGGAAGAATTTGCCGCCGATCTTCACGCGCTGGGCGAGCAACTGAAAAAGGGGCAGATCACGGAGCTGTTCGACGACGCGGAACGGCTGGCGACGGAACAGCACTTCGGGCGGGCTCGCGAGGTGCTGCTGCAACTGGTGAGAATCGATCCGCAGCACACCGGTGCGCGGCAACTGCTGGGGGTGGTGCAGCAGAACCTGGCGCGGCTGCAGCGCGCCGAACAAGTGCGGCAGCTGGTGGCGGAGGCGGATGAGGCGGTGGCATCGTCGCGCTATCCGGAAGCGCTGAATGCGCTGGACCAGGCGATCAAGCTGGACCCTGAAAATGTGGAGCTGGCAACGCGGCTGGAAGAGATCCGGCAGAGGAAGCAGCGCGCCGACGAGGTTGCGGGCCTGATGACGCAGGCGGAGGGTCTGCGCGAGCGAGGCGACCTGACGGGGGCGATCAAGGTTGTCGAGCGGGCCCTGAAACTCGACCAGGACAGCACGGCTATTCGCGCGATTCACGCGGAGCTGGCACGGCAGGCGAAGCAGGCGGCGCAGCAGCAGCAGGTGAAGGAGCTGCTGGGCAAGGCGCGGCATGAGTACACAGCACGGCGCTTCACGCAGGCGATCGAAATCCTGCGCGAGGTGGGCAAGATTGATCCATCGACGCCGGAGCTGAACTCGCTGCTGGATGAGGCGGTCACCGGGCAGGAGCAGGAACGGCGGCGCAAGCTGCTGGAGCAGATACAGACGGAGATTGAGAACTGCCTGGCGGGGGAAGATTTCGATCGCGCCAACGAGCTAGTGGACCGGGCGGTGGAGAAGCTGCCCAGCGAGTCGTCGCTGCTGCAGCTCAAGTCGAAGGTTGCGCTGCAGACGCGGGAGTTCCGGCGGCGGAAGCTGATCGACTCGACGGTGAGCAAGGCGCAGGAGATGCTGGTGAGCGCGCCGGGCGAGGCGCTGATGATTGTGCAGCGGGCTCTGCAGGAGCTGCCTGGCGAAGAGCGGCTGCTGGCGCTGGAGCACTCGCTGCGGCAGAGGCTGAAGGCGGCGGAGAAAGAGGAAGTCCGCGGTCAGTATTTGCGCGAGGCGCAGCAGGCGATTGACCGCAACGAATTTGAGAAAGCAGTTGAGGTTCTGGAGTCATACCAGCTTGAATTTGCCGATGCGGCAGGGGTGGGCGAGCTTCTGGAGTATGCGAGGAAGCAGCTTGCGGAGCAGAAGCGGCGGACGCGGATTGGCGAATGGGTGCGCGAGGCGCGCGCGCTGATGGAGCAGCAGCAGTTCGACAAGGCCATCGCGCTGCTGGAGCCAGCGGTTGGGGAAACGAAAGATGCGTCGCTGGAGCAGCTGCTGGCCGAGGCGCGCGCGCAGCGGCAGGAGGCAGAGCGGAAGGCGGAAGCGCTGCTGGCGCGGATTGCACGATTCCGGGAGCGGGGGCAGCTTGACGAAGCGCTGGAACTGGCGCAGGGATTGCCGGCTGCTTCCGTTGCCGGAACCAAAGCCAACACCCTGGTGAACGAGATTCGCGGCGAGCAGGCGCGCCAGCAGGCAATGGCGAGCGCGCTGGCAGCGGCGGCGAAGGCGGCAGGGCGAGAGGGATTCCAGACGGCGATCGAGTCGCTGCAGGCGGTGCAGCGGGCCTGGGGAGAATCGCAGGAAGTGGCGCGGGTGATCGGCGAGATCGAGACCAAGCGGAGCCAGCAGGCGAACGAGGCGGTGGGCAAGGCGGTGGAATCGGCGCGCGCCGCGCTGCTGGCCAACCACGCGGAAGGCGCAGTAGCGGAGCTGAAGAAGGTTGCAGTGTGGGTGGAGTTTGCCGGGACCACACAGCAGACGGACTGGAAGAGGCTGGGTGCGGAGGCATCGAAACCGGCGACCCGTAAGACCGGGGACGTGCCGCAGATAGGCTTTGACGTTGTAGAAGCGGCGCCGGCCAAGAAGAAACTGACGGTACCAATTCTTGCCGGAGCGGTGTTGTTGCTGGCAGCGGTGGTACTGACCATCAATTTCATGAGGCCCAAGGCGCCCACGCATCAGGTGATAAGAGTTGTTCCGGCACCGCCATCGCCCGCGCCTGCGCCGCCCTCGGGGACGCTCGATGTGGAGGGCAACCAGAACGGGGTGGAGATTTTCGTTGACGGACTGTTGAAGGGATTCACGCAAAGCGATGGGAGCCTGAAGCTGCCGCTCGATCCGGGAAGGCACTCGATACTGCTGCAAAAGGCAGGGTATTCAGATTTGACGCAGCCGGTTCAGATAGCAGTGAACAAGAACTTCACGCTTCGTTACTCGCTGACCAAGTCGGCTTCCAATGCGCCGCCGCCGGTTACAAACGGGTTTCTCAGCATTCATTCCAATCCGGGTGCGCAGGTGAGCATCGACCATACCCCGGCGGGAACCACGGACGCGCGGGGAAACCTGATTGTGCAGGTGAAGCCGGGGGCGCGGACGCTGCAGATTGCGGAGAATGGGTATCAACCATACAGCCAGAGTTTCAATATCAAGGCGGGCGAGAATAACAATACTTCGGTGGTGCTGACGCCGATTCCGGCGGCGCCACCCAAGCCTACACCGCCCGTCGCGCAGCCGGTGCAAGCTCTCTTCTCCGCCACGGCTTTACAGATAGAACAGGGTCAGGCGACCACGCTGCAATGGCAGACCGCCAATGCCGGCGAGGTGTCGATCAACAATGGTGTAGGCCGCGTAGAGAGCTCCGGCCAGACCACGGTGCGGCCGGAGAGTTCGACGACATATGTGCTGACGGCCTCGGGGAACGGCGGGACGCAGCAGCGGACAGTGAACATTGTTGTGGAAGCGAAGCAGGCGGTGGTTCCGACTCCGGCGCCGGCTCCGCCAGCGCCGAAGCCGGTGGACGAGACTTCACTGGTGGAAGCGGCTGTAGAGCGGTTCAACGCCGCGCTGGCGGCGCGCAATGTGGCGGCAATGCAGGCGGTATGGCCGAGCATGAGCCGGGGGCAGGAAAAGGGATTCATGAGCTTCTTCAAGGGCAATTCGAGCGCGAAAATATCGGATAACTGCTCGCCATCTTCGCTGAGTATCTCCGGGGACAGCGCGAGCTGGGACTGCAACGAGTCGACGACGATCATGGCCGGTGGCAGACCGGCGACCTCGCAGCACAGCATTCACTTTACATTTAAGAAAACCGGTGGCGGCTGGATTATCCAGGACCGGCGATAGCGTTGGCAGCGGGGTTAGAAAGCCGGCATGAGGACGTGTCTGCGAGCGGCGCGAAGGTAACTCTTTCTATAGTCGAAAGGGTGATGGATAAGTCAATTGAGGACTTATTTTATCTTGACCTTTGGAGTTAGCAGCCCTAGAATGAGTTCTGTTTTCATTCTAGACGAGTCTTGAACCCGACGCAGGGTGATCGACGGAGACGATCGCATGTGTCGGATGCGGGGTCAAGGGATTCGTCTGAGCAGTTACCTGGTTCTCGTTGTCATAGAAAAAAACTCGCGGAGGGCGGCGTGTCCCTTGGTGTTATCGCCGGATAAATCCGCAACATCGTGTGCCCTGGCTTTGGGGCGTTCCAAAATGAATTCGTGACCGGCCACACGGTTCCTGGAGCTGTAGGTAAATCCAAGGGTCCGGCTCGGGCTGTGTGAAAGTTCTCACTGTTTCTGGGGTCATAAACAACTTTGTAATTGCGGAGATCTCACATGATGGGGCGAGCGGATGTTCCTTCGTCGAGTCGGCTGTGGTTGAGTGTGCTTTGCCTGGCGGCCTTTGGCATGTGCGGGGTCAGAGCGTGGGCCGCGGCCCCCGAGCCCCTTTACGTGGGCGCGCCTGGCGATCCGACGGGCACGGTCGCCGACTGCGGGACGGCAGCGAATACCGATTGCTCGCTCCGTGACGCTATTATCCAGGCCAACGCAGATGGCAGCGGCGACACCATTACGTTCAACAGCAGCGCCGTGACTGGCAGTCCGATTACGCTGCAAAGCGCGCTGCCGACAATAACCGTGGGAGTGACCATCACCGGACCAGGGGCGAACCAGTTGACCATCGACGGGGGCGGCACGATCCAGGAGATGATCGTTAACGGCTCGAGTATAAGCGTAGGCATTTCCAAGTTAACTTTCGCCGACGGGACGGCGGCCGGCGGCGGCGCAATCGAGCTCGAGGGTGGAACGCTGACGATCAACAACTGCGCGTTCAAGGGTGACGCGGCATCCGCCAATGGCGGAGCTATCGGCTCATTTCCGAGCACCACGTTAACGGTGAACAGCAGCTTGTTTTCCGGCAACTCTTCCGCAGCGAACGGAGGAGCCATCGAGAGCAGCGGAACCCTTACGGTGACCGACAGCACGTTCTTCAATAACACCGCGACGACCGCTGGGGGGGCTATTCTAGCCGATGGTGTTTCAACCTTAACCAACAACACTTTCGTTGCAAACTCTTCGCCACATGGCGGGGCAATTTATTTTGCGTCGGCCAACCAGGCGGTTGGCAACAACCTGTTCTCAAGCAACACAGCCACAGCGGCCGGTGCAGCGATCATTCAAGCGGCAGGCACGGTGACCGCCAACATCAACCTTTATTACCACAACCTCACCAACGGCAGTGAAGACGACTGCAACGGCTGTTCGGCAAATACCAATCCGGTTACGCCCAGCCAAAATCCGCTGACCCTGCCGCTGGGCAATTACGGCGGGACGACGGAGAGCTTCCTGCCCCAGCCGGGCAGCGCGGCGATTGGCGCGGGCTCGAACGGAGCGGCGAGCCTGCCTGGCAGCGATCAGCGCGGCTTTACGTTGAACACCAGCAACGTAGACATCGGCGCGGTCCAGACCAACTATATTGAAGTGCAAAACGGACTTGATGGGGGCGCTGGCGCGGGCGACTGCCCCGGAGCGAGCTGTACCCTGTGTGACGCCATAGCGACGGCTGGGGCGGCCGGCGACATCGACTTTGCGGTTTCGTCCGTAACCCTGACCCCGGGCAACGGCACGCTGACCCTGGGCGCGAGCAATGGTGTCGAGATCGTCGGCCCTGGCGCCAGCGCGCTCACTGTGAATGGGGGCGGGTCCAGCAGCAGCCATCTCAGCGTGTTCACCGTGAGTTCAGGCGACCAGGCGCTGCTCTACGGGCTCACCGTCAGCGGCGGGTATGTCGGCGCTAGCGGTGGCGGCGTTCTTAACCAGGGCTCGCTTACGGTTCTCGACAGCGCCATCTCCGGCAATACCAGCGAAAGTAACGGCGGGGGCATCGAGAATTCCACCGGCGCACTGACAGTCCTGGACAGTACGATCAGCGGCAACACGGCAGGCATGAACGGCGGGGGAATCGACAATGAGGGCGCGGGGGCGACGGCGAGCGTCACGGAGAGCACGATCTACAACAACTCCGATTCCGGCGGCGGCCAGGGCGGCGGCGGCGTCCTCAACAACACCGGCGCTACGATGACCATCATCGGCAGCACGATCTGGGGAAATAGCGACGGTGCCAGTACGAATGGTGGCGGCGGCATCTCCATCCCTGGCGGCAGCCTGACGCTGAACAACAGCATTGTGGCCGACAATACGTCGAGCGTTTCGGGCCAGGCAAACATCTTCGGCACGCCCACTGGCACCGGCAATATTGTTGGCGGGACCAGTGGCAGCAACACGGCCTATCCCGGCGGTGACACCACCAAGGCGCAGATCACGCTGAGCGGACTTGAACTGAACGGAGCCAACGACACGGTGCCCACGCTGATTCCGATTCCCGGCGGCGCCTCGGGCAACCCGGTGATCTGCGCGGGCCTGGCGTCGAACATCCCTTCCGGCGTGACCACCGACGAGCGCGGCTACCCGGTCAAGAACACCACCTACCCGGGCTACTCGTCGGGCAGCCCGTGCGTGGATGCGGGAGCGGTGCAGACCAACTACTCGATGAGTTTCACGGCCAGACCCACGCCGACCACGGTGA
>JASHOY010000249.1 GCA_030038435.1 Acidobacteriaceae bacterium
ACCACCCCCATCGCCGGCCGCGAAGCCGTCATCCCCAAATAGCCGGGCCGGAAAAAGGGGGGGTATCGCTTCAGTCAGCGGCTGTGACTAAGTGAGTTGCGGAGTGGGCATGGGGTGTTGAAAAAGGGACTTGGGGTAGCATTCTGGTTATTAGGCCGGTGCAGTAAACGGGTGCCCCACAACCTGGCCTGAGCGAAGTCGAACGGCTCTGGCCGCAGTTGCCAGACTCCCAATCAACCTACCGCCGACCCGCCGCCTTCTCGATCTCCGAGTTCATCTCCCCGCCAATGAGGATCGCTCCGTTCGTCGCGTAGAGCCAGATCAGCAGCATCACCACCCCGTTCAATTGCCCATAGCTGTGCGAGTAGTTATTCACGCGGTCGAAGTAGAGCCGCACCGCGAGCGTAGCGCCGATCCAGAGCACCAGCGCGCAGACCGCCCCCGGCGTACTCCAGCTCCATTCGTGGTCGCGCAGGTTCGGCGCATACCGGTACAGCACGGCGAAGGCGACCGACAGCGCGACGGCCAGCACCAGCCAGTCCAGAACGTGCAGAGCCAGCACGCCGCCGTGCAAACGCCCCTGCACATACCGGCTCAGGAAGAAGAGGAACAGCGCCAGAAACCCGGTCACCGACAGAAACACCGTCAGCCCCACGTTGACGGTAGTCATCTCCCGCCACGAGCGGTCCTCCTCCACTTCATACGCCTTGTTCAGCCCGTAGATCATCGCCCAGGTGCCGTTATGCGCCGCCCACAGCGCCGCCAGGCAAACAGAGATCAGCGGCAGCCCGGAACGAGGATGCCCGATCAGCTCGTTCACCGTCTCCTCGACCAGTTGCGACACCTGGCCGGGGAACACCTGCCGGGTCACATCGTTCAGAGCGTCTTTCAGATACCCGCCCAGGTGCGGGATATGCGCGGTGACCGTAAAAAAGACCAGCAGAGAAGGGAAGATGGCGAGGAAGTGATAGAAGGCCATGCGGCCGCCCTGCCCGAAGACCTCGTCCCGCCACGAGGCGCGCACCGTCCGGCGCAGCAGGTCGGGGAGCGAGAGCCCGCCCAGCGTCCACAGATTGGTGATCCGGTTGCGCACCTGTCCCAGTTTAGACAGAGGACCGGCAAAAGGAATCGCGTGTGCCCCATCCGTGTCGCGCGTTGCTGGCGCGACAGGGCGTGCGGGCGCGTTCACCATGCGCAGATTGTCATTCTGAGCGGAGCGCCGCCGAGCAATCTCCAGCGGTCTACAAATCATCCCGGCGCGCAGTCGAAGAACCACGCGAGCCGCGGGAGTCAACCCGCCCCAAATCCGAACGCGAGCGGAATCGGCCGCACCGCGGCCGAAAAGAATGCGAAGCGGTGCGCGGCAAATTCGAACGAAGCCCGCCCTGGGGTCCTGCGCTTCAGAGCCTGCCCTGAGCGAGCCGGCGAAGCCGGAGAGTCGAACGGGTGCCGAACCAGCCCAAAATATCTCGGGCTTCAGCCCCTGAGTGAAGTCCTCCCTGGCCGCTGAACAACCCGGGTGCCCCACATCTGCCCGCAGTTGGCAGATGTGGGAAGGCAATCTTTCAAACTGGCATTCGGAATTCCGGACGGGAAGCGAAGGTCCTTTCCGGTCCTGCAAGAAGCCCGGCGAAGGCCTATCCGCGACCTGTAGTCCCGCGCAGCCGGGCATCCCGGCGCCGCCGGCCCCAAATCCCGCTATTTGCGGGTCCCGCTTACGGTCGCGAGAAACCGGCGAAGCACTGAATGCGTAACCCACGTTCCCGAACCGTACTTAAGTGCGACGGCACTGAGTAAGTATCCTCCGGCAAAGCCGGAGGCCTTACGGTTGCTGGCCCCTCAAAGGGGCCTGAGCGCAACCGGTAAAAGCAAAAACAACGACAACGGCAGACGCGTCAGCGCAACCGAGGGCTGAAACTGCAAAGACAACAACCAACTGCCGGAAATGTCGAACTTTTACTGCCTCCCCGGCAGAGCCGGGGGGCCTCCCTGCTTCGCTAGTTGGCGTGACACCAATATGCTCTACATACATTATTGCCGTTTTGGCGATTATGACGTCGCTATTTTGCCTCTGTGTCTACAAGCGGAACCTCGTAGATGCCATTCTTTCTCACGCCTATGTGAAAGAGGGATTCCGTGAAGTACATCTCTCTAGTGCCCCTTCCTTGGTAGGCGACGCACACCAGAAGCCAGTTTTGGTCTGGACGGTGTTCGAGGTCAATCCCACCGTTGCGCGATTCAGAGAACGGTATCTCAAAGGGAGGCTCACCGGGAAACACAATGTCAGTTCTTTGTTCTGGATTTCGGGAGGCTCTTCCAGCTTTGTCGCAAATCGAGACATTCTTCCATCCCTTAGGTCCGGCGTTACCGTTTGGTTTTCCCAGAAGGAGGATGGTGGGCCATGCGTAAACTCGCCGTGCGGGAGACTGCCCGAAGTTTTGGATTACGACGGAATAATGGAAGGTGAGAGTACGAGTCGGAACCTCCGATCCCCATACCAACTCGTCTTTCCATTTAATTTCCCGTATCGCAATCCAAGGACGATTCTGAGAAAGCGTCTGGCTATTGGCGGCCTGCGCTGCGCTAGCGAGAGTTTGAGCAGCGCCCGCCTGAATCCCGAGTTTCGCAACCGCTTGGCTAACCCCGTCATTAATGTGGGAAGCGCTCGCCGAGAAGCTGTCAGCCGCATCTTCAATCCGATTGGCGGCATCGATGATCTTATTAATTTGCCCAGCGGAGCTTTTGGAATTTTGCCGGGCGAGCAATCCCTGCTCTACCGCAACCACGGTGAGGATGCAAGTGAATGCCACCATGAGCCAATCGTGCAGGCCAGCATGTTCGGCCTTACGCTTTAGCCATCCACCCAACCGCCTCAGCACTTGCTTAATTTGCTCTATTTCCCGGCCTATTTTGGAGGCGGCACCTTCCTTGTTTTTGCGGGCCTCGGGCGCTTTCAGTTCTGGCCTCTCTTCGGCATCAAGCAAGGGAAGTTGTCCCACATCTCCTGGAGTATCGCCATCGGAATGTTGATTTTGTGGATTGGGGCTTTCTTCATCTGGCATGGACTCACCTTCCTCTCGGCGGAGGGAGCACAACGAGGGAGATGAAACACGAATACCACGAAGGCAAGCAGGCGGGGCAGAATTTTCAAAAGCTGGCACGTGCCGTGCTTCAGACTCCCCGCGTGGAGAATCCGAGGCGGCCAGCCCGCGAGCCTACACGCCGCAAAACGACCGGCAGCGACAAGGGCTAGAACTGTTCCCCCTCCCCGTCCCTGCCCCCGGCGAGTAGAGGGCGTCTGCGTCCCTCACGGTCAACTGGGCATAGGCGATTCGCCCTCCACCAAGCTGGCTCATGGCGACAACGAACCGTTCTGCGTCATTCAGCGGATTGTCTTTCGTGGCACGGTTGTTGAACCTGAAAACCTGCTCAACAAGGCAGCGGTCTAAGTGGAACGGCTCCACGTTCACCCTACAGCCTCACCGCGTCTCCCTTGTCAATCCCTTACTTTAGTGTTCCCCCTCATTCCACGGGCCTTCCACTCCAACAAACCTGGCAGTCCAATTCTCCCAACCTGTTATACTGAACTTATAGGGCAAAGATAGAAGAAATACGCTATCTTCCCCTAACAAGATCGCAAAAGGCCGTCCTCTTCGGGCGGCCTTTTGCTTTCTACCAGGGAGACCTCAATGCGCGCTCGCGAATGTTCCCACCTCCTGCGCACCGGCCATCGCTGCCGCTGCGCCGCCCTCCGCAATCAGCCCTGGTGCCGCCACCACGCGCCCAAAAAGGCCCCCGCCGGACCACCCCCGCTCCGCGCCCGCGACCGTTACTCGCGCCTCTCCCACTGGTCCGATGTCGGACGCACCCTCGCCTGGATCGACCCCGCCGAAATTCCCGGCGAGGCCTATTCCATCCTCTGCGCTCTGCTCGAAGACGGCGTGGGCGGCATCTCCGACCGCCAGGCCGGCCGCCTGCTCCGCGGACTCCTGCGCCGCATCGGCCAGGTCCCGTTTCTCCCTCCCGGGCCCCCATCCGTGCCCACCGCGCCCAGCCAGCCTGCGGAGAACCAGCCCGCTCCCATCCACCTTCCCAATCCGGCAACTCCCGCCCCCGTCGACTTCGACCAAATGCTCGAATCCATCCTGATTCAGTACCCCGAAGCCCGCGCCGCCCTCAACGCCAAATGACACCCTAACCAGCGATCAGCGATCAGTGATCAGTGAGCAGTGGTCAGTTGCCAGTGATCAGAAAAAGCAACGCCTAGGCCGCCGCTGATCTCTGCACGCTGTTCACTGATCACTGCTCTCTGATCACTGCTCTCTGATCTCTGATCCCTGATCGCTGCCAACTGATCACTGATCTCTGATCACTGACATCTCGGCCGAGCATGACTCAATCTCGGCCGAGATCCCATCAACCTCGGCCGTCCCTGCCTCAATCTCAGCCGAGCCGCAACTGACTTGTCCTCAATCATCCCGCCCCATCTCAGCCGAGCTTGATTCATCTCGGCCGAGTCTGACTCAACCTCGGCCGTCCCGTAACTGACCCCAAATCAGCCAACAAGCGAGGGATGAAGCCGTCATCCCCCGCGAACCCATGGAAAACAAGTCACCGCCTCCACCAGAGCCGGGTGTCCGCGCTCAACGGCCAGTCCCCGCCACGGCCACTCGGCTGTACGCTGGACCCTGTATGGCCATCTCCATCGCCCCCACCGACCGCGTCTTCGTCCTCACCGGCGCAGGCGTCAGCGCCGAGAGCGGCCTGCGCACCTTCCGCGACCAGGGCGGTCTGTGGGAGGGCCATCGCGTAGAGGAGGTCGCCACCCCCGAGGCCTGGGCCG
>JASHOY010000250.1 GCA_030038435.1 Acidobacteriaceae bacterium
ACAAAGCCGTGGTACATGTAATTGCTGGTATCAAAGAGTATGAAGACACTGGAGCCCACCGGACTTGCCAAGGGGAGGGCTGGCGGTCGATTTTGTTCCTGCCTATTCGCATCCGGAGGAGCAGACGGCACGGTTTTACCCTGATTCGCAGAATGGGCGTCCACGTCGCTTACAAACTGGTTGCCTTCTTCAAACGAAGCCAGCCGCTCCGGGATCTTATCCTCGGTAATCTTGAAGTCGCCGGGGCGAAGGCCGGTGATGTAATCCCCTTTTTTGTCGGTCACGGCTACGTTGAGCTGTACAAGATCGACATTCAGGTGCAGGCGTGCCATGTTGTCCTGAGCCTCAGGGGTCGGGCCGGCGCCGGGCAGGAAAAGCAGTCCCGAGCACAAGCCAATGCCAATGAAAACCTGTTGAGCAGTGATCCTCACGATGCTTACCCCTCTCCCCTTCGAGTTCCGCGCTTGGTTCCGCTTTCCGTCTCAGTGTGCTCTAGTTTTGTTTCGCTATCGGCCCTATTTGCGCTTCGCATTGCACCACCGCTCCCTAAAAAACCGCTATCGCTCGGCAATCATCTGGGCCCCGCCGATGTCGATTTTCCCGTCCTGAAATTGCTGCCCGGTCTGATGCATGGCCCGCAACAACGCCGGCCAGTCATCAATGCTGGTGCCAAATATGTTGGCGACCATGCGACGCGTCAACGCCGGCACCAGCAGGTTGAGCATTGCCGGCGGATAGCCCTTCTCGTCGGCGAGGCGCGCCCAATAGAGATTGGTTGATTCCCACGACTCGCCGAACAGCCGATTGGCATAGCCGCCGGAGATGGGGAACATGCCGGTGAAAAGGAGGGTTGGCTCATTGCTTTGCGCAATCTCCGGATGCGGCACACCGAAGTCTTTTATCAGCTGTTCCACATTGGTAGCGGACGGATCCTGTTTGATCAAGGCCTCAAGCGCCTGGCTGGCCTGTCCATATCCGCCGGCTTCAGCGGGATATTTCCTGCTGAATTCGGCGGCCAGATAGAATGTCTCGACGGGAAGCGCCTGGGGCAGAAAGTCGCTGATGCTCTGCTCGCTATGCAGGGCAAATTCCACACGATCCAGCCGCCGCGTGGTCATGCAGCCGGCAAGGATTCCCTCGACCTGCTGCCGCAGTTGCGCATTGGTAGCCGCGGCTTTCAACAGCTCTTCGCCGCTGCGCTGGTACAGATCCACGGCGTGCAATTGGTCACGACTCACATTCCACCAGCGCGGCACCACGGCGTCGGTCAAAAGCACGGGCACGGTTTCCTTCCAGATCAACGCCTGCACGTGCGAAGGAGCAATGAAATCTTCTTCCATGTAAGCCAGCGCATACGGCAGATCGGTAAGCGAGCCCATGAGGAATGCACCGCCGCCTGCGGTTACGCCGACGCCCACCGGCACCGGGGCGTCCCAAATGTCTTTCACACCCTGCACCGATGCCGCGGAAAAATCGTGAGCGCGCACAAAGAGCGGATTATTGCGCAGCACCTGCGCGCCGGGCGGCTCATAGTAGGCATAGACCAAGCCCACCAGGGTGTCGCGCAGAAATGGCGCCAGGCGGCCGCGCGCTTCTTCAAGCTGCGCCCCCGACGCCGGAGTGCGGATCACCTTGGTCAGATCGGTCCTTACCTGAAGCTCCGCGTGCCGGCTGCTGTAAACTACCGGCGACCATGACGTTCTTTCGCTGCCCGTGAAGATGGGCCGCGGCAGCTCGAATTCGCGCAGATCGCCGGCCATTTGCAGCAGGGAATCGCTCACATGCTGGCCGTGGGCCAGGTCGTTGAGACCGTCAAAGAGCCCGAAGAGCGTATCCAGGGAAACCAGGCGCTGATCGTCAAGCACGCCGGCCATGCGGTCTACCATCTCATCGTGAATGCGCCGGCCCACGTCGCTTTTCTGCGCGGGACCAGCCAGCAGGTCGATGACTTCGTCTTCGGAGAGATCGGGGCTGCCTCCTGCGGCAGCTACGGTCGAACCCAGGGATTCCCGCGCGGCATCGAAGAGCTCGACATTGGTAGAAGCTTTGTTGAACGGTTCAACGGCGCCCTGCCATGACGCATTTAATCTGCTCGCGGGAATCTGGCCCTGACGGACGAGAATTTCCCAGAGCTTGATGTCGGCCTGAAACGCTCCAAGCACGTTGGCCCGCAGTGTCGAGTTGGGCACCTCGTTCACGTGATCTGCGGTCTCGACAAAGCTGGTGATCGCGGCGTCGTTCAGGTCGGGAAACTCGCTGAACATCTCATACCAGTCCTTGTACGCGTCGTAGTGCGTGGCGATGAGGTGGATGGCCGGATCGGACAATTGCTGTCCCGGCGCCCGCCCGCGCTGGATGGCGCTGAGGGTGAAATAAAGTTGCAGGGGCCCGTCGTCGGTTTCGACGTTGGAAGCGGCCACCAGTCTCTCGAGCAATATCTCCGGATTATTCCAGTCCCCGTCGTGCCGGCCGATTTCGTGCAGGACCTTCGAATCCTCATTGCGGTCGAAAGATTCCTTCCAGTCATCCCCGTCGCCGGGAATCAGAGGCGCACCGCCGGCCGTCCATTGCAAGCGTGTAAAGAGCAGCACCAAGTCGGCGTTGCGGGGAAAGACGCCGTCGGCGGCCCCGAATCTGGTGCCCGCGGAGCGCCAGGCAACATACATGTGGCGCAGGCGCGAGGCCTGCGTCAAATGCGCCTGCTGATCGGGATCTACCCGCGACAGGGCATCGAAATACGCCGCCAGCCAGCCGCGGTCGCGGTTGAAGAGACGATCGACGAAAGCGCCCGGCGAGCGCGGGCTGGCGCCGACCAGATCTCTCCACGCCGCCTCCGCCCCGGGCCCTCCCGGAACCGTGACCGCTCCGGAATGGATGCAGATCTGGCTTCCGTAAAAGTCGAACACATCGGCAACCGGCAGCAGCTTTCCCAGTCCCGGAGCGATGACCAGCCGATTCGCGGTTTGCGGATCAACCCGCGCCAGCGCCGAATAGAGCCTGTCCACTTCGGGGTCGTTGAGAAGGACGTCAAGCATGTCGCCGCCAGCGCGGCGGCCGCGCATGCTGATCGAGGCCCAGAGGCGGGAACTGGCCAGCACCGGCACCTGCGTGGAGGGGAAGGCGTAACTGAAGGTAGTGCCGTTCTGCAGGTCTTGCTCAAGCTGCGTCAGCGGGAATCCAGAATCGACAGTGAGGAAGGCGCGGCCCGCGTCTGCAGTGGTCAGGTAAGAATCTTTCTGCCCGCAGGGCTTCTCGAACTGGTAGCCAAGAACGTGAACCAACTGGGAAGCCTGGGCGCAGTTGGCGACACGCAAGGCGCCGTCGGGACCGGTCATGCGGCGCAATTCGCGCGCCATGTGGACGTAGCGCACGATGAGGCGCAGGAATTCTGTTTCACGCCCCTCTTCATAGCCCCATACCGAGACATTGCGCGCCAGCAGGGGCAAGACATCGGGAGGACCTATCTCCTGGCTGATGCCCGCCATGCGCAGAAATGACCGCAAGGGTCCTGGAATGGTCGCCGTCTCCTGCCCCATGGGCTGGTTCAGTTCGCTGCCCAAGTTGGCGGCACGCGATTGCGCACTGGAGTTTGCCTGGGCCCATGCTGCAGGACCGGAGAGCCCAATGGCAGGAAATATCGCTAAGGCGACGGCAAAAGCAGGAGAACGAAAACAGAGGCGCATTGCGGTAGCCCCTTTCAATCGTCATTTGGCCCGGATGTAAGGAGAGAAAAGCCTTGCATACGAAACCGCCTTTGGGCAGTCCCTGGATACAGCCATGTGGATTCTTCGAACGCCTGAGCTGCGCCCGAATCCAACCCGCGCTAGAAATATGAAAGATAAAAGATAACTGCCTGGATACGGTCTCTTCAGGTGCTTGTGATGTTCCTTCCCAAACAGGTGTTGCTTGCTCGCGCACCTCAAGACGTATCGCTTTCGGGCTCAGTCGAGCGACACGTTGACCGGATCGTTTTGCGGAAAACCAGGTACCCAAACGCGCCGGGGCTTCATTCTCGCAAATCCCCAACCTTCCCGCAAGCGTTTTCTCGAATCTTTCGCCGGCCCTTTCGCAAGCGGCCGTAGAACTCTGTTTCCGGATTCGCGATCAGAACACATCGGGAACGCTATGGAAGGCGATACGCGTGGGGGCGGCCTTGAAGGCCGTCAGCATGGCGGCGGGCGCCAGCGTGCTCAACCCGTATTTCTGATTCAGGGCATCCATGGTCTCGATCAGGCGGGCACGGCTTTGCTCATCTTCCAGAGCGTCAAAAAGATTGAGGGTATGCAGGCGGGAGGGGACCAAGTCGCCGAGCACGACGCCGATAAAGTAGGGGTGGCCGAACTCCGCGCCTTGCGGCCGCGACTCCCACAGCCGGCGCAAGGCCGCAATCAAAGTGGAATTGTCCTGGCATTCGCTGAGCTTGATGGCGTCGTGCCAGCCCCGCGCGGGCACCCCGAAGCGGCTAACCGGGTCGCCGGCGCGAGGAACGGCAAACCCGACAGCCAGCCCGATGCTGCTCGCCCAAAGGTCTGCCGCACGCAGGCGCATTGCCGCCTTGTGCAACAGCTTATGCGCTACCGCCCAGGCCCTTTCTTCGCTGCGCATTTCCGGGGCCAGCACATGCTGGTGGCTGATGGATTTCAGGTGCTCGTTCTCAGACATCTCGAAGTCCTCGCCGCGCAGCCAGTGCCACAGCCGTTCCCCCCAAACCGAACCCCACACCTCGCCGGCCTGCTGACAATCGAGCTTTAACAAATCATTCATGCTGGCAAGGCCCTTCTCTCTGAGCCGCTTTTCGGTGCGTGCTCCGATTCCCGGCAGGTCGCGCAATTCGAGCCATTGCAACGCCTCCGGCAGCACATCCAGGGGCAGCGCCACCAGCCCATCCGGTTTTTCCATATCGCTTGCCACCTTGGCCAGGTAGCGGTTGGTAGCCAGGCCCACAGAGCTGCGCAGCATGCTTCCCGCCTGCTCGCGAATGCGCGCCTTCACCTTGCGCCCCAGCTCCAGCGCCGCCAGCAATGGACGCTCGCGGCCGATCAGCCGGCAAGCCATCTCGTCAATGGAAAGCACCGCCGTCACCGGCACACAGCTTTCCACGGCTTCGATTACGCGGTGGTGGTATTGGGTGTAGAGCTCGTGGCGGCCCTCGACGAACACAATGTCAGGACACATGCGCCTGGCGTCTGCGACCACGGTCCCGGTTCTCACGCCAAAGGCTTTGGCTTCGTAACTGGCGGCGATGCAGACGGTGGTGTCGGCCATCATGGGCACCACGCCCACCGGCCGGCCGCGCAATTCGGGACGCACTTCTTGCTCGACGGAGGCAAAATAGGAGTTCAGGTCGACGAAAAGCCAGTTCAGAAGCGGACCCTGCTCCGGTTCAGGATCTGCACTGGTCGACGTCGGTCCCTGGCGGTGAGCCGGGTCACCGTCGGATAGCCGCAACTCCTCTGGCCAGTCCTCGGGAATTGCGAAACTCGCGGTTTTATGGCGGGTATCCGTCATTTTGAATGTATTTTCGCCTTATATTCTCTTTTAAGCAAGACCAAATACAATTTTGAAAGCCTGCAAACCAAGGAGATGAACAATACGTCATAATGATAGGCATCGGGAAGTATCCTTGGAGGCTCGACCCCGGAGTTCGGTCCGGTCAGAGTGCGGCTATGCATAGTGTCACTAGTTGGTTCTCGACGGGTGCGACGATTATCGCGTTAGTGATTACCGCGGCGGTGGCTATTTTTCTCGTGTGCTGCCTGGAATGCACGAAATGCCCCAAAAAAGAGAAAGACGAAATCTTCACACGCCACGAACTCTAATGACGATGCGGTCGTCCTAATTCCCGCCGGAGGCAGGTACCGGCATAAGGTACCGTTCAAAATAGGCGAGGATGCTTTTGTATAGCTCCGTCCTCACCACCGGCCCGGTCAGGGAGTGCGTTTTGCGGGGGAAGATCTGCAGGTCATACGGAATGCCAGCCTGAACCAGAGCGTTTATGAATTGCACGGTGTTCTGGAAATGCACGTTATCGTCGCCGGTTCCATGGATCAGCAGCAGATGGCCTTTAAGGCGGGCAGCCGAATTGATCACTGAAAAATCCTGGTAGCCTTGGGGATCTTGATCCGGGGTCCCCAGATACCGCTCCGTATAGATCGAGTCGTAATCGCGCCAGTCAGTGACCGGGGCCACTGCCACCCCCGCGGTGAAGCGATCAGAATGGGTCATGGCATAAAGCGTGAAGGTCCCACCCCAGCTCCATCCCCACCAGCCCAGGCGCTTGGCGTCGAGTTCCGGATGTTGCGTAAGGGCAGCGTCAATCACCGCGAGCTGATCGCCGAATTGCACGGGGCCAAAGTTGCGATAGGCGGCCTGGGCGAAAGCGCGGCCGCGGCCGCTCATACCGCGGTTGTCAGCATGAAGCACCGCAAACCCGCGCTGGGCGAGCAGTTCATCAAAGAGCAGGTCGTCAGACCAACGGTCCTGGACTCCCTGCTCCCCGGGTCCGCCATATGGATTTACGATCAGCGGCACACTTCCGTCGGGGCGGGTTCCTTCGGGCAATAGAAGGGTCGCATAGAGCGTCGTGCCATCCTGCGCTTTAACCTTCAGCGATTCCGGCGGGTGCAGATGGAAGTCCTGGAGCGCCCTTGTCTGCCAGAAGACCCGGCACGCAGCGTCGACGTGGCAGATGCTGAAAGTGGGGGGATCCATGCGCGTCGACTGTTTGTCAACATAGGCGCCGCCTGAAAACGTTCCCTCATGAAATCCCGCACCGGTGCTGAGTCGCCGCTGCCTGCCGTTGAAACTGACTTGCCACAACTGCTGCTCCAGCGGGCTGCCCTCGTTGGCGGCGTAATCGGCGAAACCGCCATCAAAATTGACGTTATAGACGTCGCCTACGTCAAATTCGCCTTTGGTAAGCTGCCGTTCCAGTTTGGCCGGGCCGGAGAGCGGATGCTTCTGGTCGTAACTGTAGAGGTAGAGCTGGTTGTACCCGCTGGTCCAATCGGTCAGCACAATGTGCCCGCCGCCGACAGAAACGTCGTAGTTATCGTCGAGAAACTTGTCATCGTCGATCTTCAACTTCTCTTGCACTTCGCCGCTGCCGGGCTCAACAAAATACAAGCTGCGATGCTTCTGGTCGCGGCTCAGGATCTCCACCCACAGGGTTTTCTCATCCACCCAGCCAAACCGAGGAATGTAATCCTGACCGTCAGTGAAAGGCACTCTGACCCATGTCACTCTGCCGCCCTTTGTGCTCACCACACCCAGGCGCACCTCGGGGTTCTGGTCGCCGGGCTGAGGATAAGGCTGCATGGAAACCGTGGCGTGCACAGGAATGAAGTCCTCGAGCGGATAGAGCGGCACCTGGCCTTCATCCATTTGCAGGAAAGCCAGGTTCCTGGAATCCGGCGACCAGAAGTAGTTGCTTCTGACGTCAAGCTCTTCTTCGTAGACCCAGTCCACCTCGCCGTTCCAGAGATAGGGTTTTGTCGAGGGGGCCACCACGACCATCGGTGTCCCCGGATCGCGCAGTCTTACCAGGGTGAGACTATGGTCGCGGATGTAGGAAATCATGGTTCCATCGGGGGAGAACTTGGGATCGTCGCCGGCATTGGAGTTGGTGAACGCAACCTGCAGGCCGATTCCGTTGGCGAGGTTGTAGATCCACAACTGGCCTTCGCTGTCGAACATCAGGTGCTGGTTGTCTGGGGCCCAGAAATAGTCGGCCATGTGATAGCGCGCGCGATGGTCCAGCTCCTGCTCGGTGCCCCCCTCGCGGATCAGGGGGGCGAGCTTCTGGCGGCTGATCAGCACATGGGTTCTGCCCGAGTCCGCATCGACCTCAATCATCTCTCCGCCTTCATCGATGTAGGTGAGATGCTTGCCGTCCGGTGACCAGGTAAGCTGCTTGGGGAGGGTGCCGATCAACGGCCCGTTGGCGTAGATCTGCTCCACGGTAAGCGGCTTTTGCTGAAGTGCGGGTTTTGCTGCAGCGGCGGCAAGAGGAAAGAGAAGGACCAAAGCAAGCAAGGGGGCGGCTGCGCGAGTCAACGATATTCCTCCCGGAGCTTCATCCTGGAGTCGAGGCCTCCAATGACCTGGCGTCTTCGCCGCAAAGCATGGAAGCTTCCCTCAAAGTGTAAATTACGCGAGGCTTGGAGTTGCGCACCGAAGTCGGGAAGTGTATGGTCCCGTTTATGCATTCGACCACACCCGAGGAGCGCCGCGGTTTAGGTCGGGCAAGGCGCAAGCAGGTAAACCGGCACGATCACGCCGCCTGCAACTCCAAGGCGCGCCAGTCCTCCGCGCTGGCGCTCATCGAGCACTCCATGCACGGCCGGGTTCCGGCACTGATCCGGCTCAAATACCAGATGATGGCGCAGTCGCCGTTTGCGTTTTTCCGGGGCGCGGCGCCGGTGATGGCCGCGGACCTGTCACTGCAGCCTTCGACGGGCATTGTCTGCCAACTCTGCGGCGACGCTCATGTGCGCAACCTGGGCGTCTATGCCGCGCCCGACGGGCGCCTGGTTTTCGATATCAACGACTTTGATGAATCCATCCGGGGCCCCTTCGAATGGGACCTCAAGCGCATGGCGGCCTCGCTGGTGCTGGCAGGGCGCGCATCGGGGCACAAGGAATCGGCTGCCCGGCAGGCTGCGGTACGCTGCATCAAGCGCTACGCCAACCGCATGCGCGATTTTGCCCACATGCCGGCGCTGGAGGTGGCGCGTTTCCAGGTACACCGGATCGGGCTGGCCGGCCCGGTGCGCGCCGCGTTGCTCAAAGCGGAACGGGCTACGCCTCAGCACACGCTGGGGCAAATCACGGAGCCGGCCTCGTCCAAGCCCGACGCGCCACGACGCTTCAAAGAGACGAAGCCGATGCTCTACCGGGTTCCTCCGGCGCAGACGCGCTCGGTATTGTCTTCTCTGGCTAAATACCGCGAAATGCTTGTGCCGGAGCGCCAACATCTGCTGTCCTTCTACCGTCCCGTAGACGTTGCCTTCAAGGTGGTGGGCACCGGCTCGGTGGGCCTGCGCGACTATTGTGTCTACTTCGAAGGCAACGGGCCGGACGATCCGCTCTTTCTGCAGATCAAGGAAGAGGCGCCGTCAGCCTATGCACCGTACCTTCCCGACGCCGCCCCCCCGCACCACAACGGCCAGCGCGCCGCCGAGGGCCAGCGCGCCATGCAACTGCAATCCGATCCTTTTCTCGGGTGGACGCAGATGGATGGCCGGCAATACCTTGTCCGGCAACTCAACGACCACAAGGGCACCATCGAGATCAACGATCTGGCCGGGGAAGGCCTGCTAGCCTACGCCGAAGTCTGCGGCGAACTGCTGGCCCGCGGCCACGCCCGCTCCGGCGACTCCGTAGTCATCGCCGGCTATCTCGGCGCCGGCAACGCCTTCGCAGATGCTTTGGGCGAATTTGGCGCGGTCTATTCCGACCAGACGGAAAAAGACTGGCAGGAGTTGAAGCGCTCCGGAAAAGCCAGGCGCAAGGCGTAGCCGGCGGGGAAGATACGCGGCCGGATTCGGCCCACTACAATAATTCCGATGCCCGTCCAAGTTCGCTCGCATGCCAAGATCAATCTCGGTCTCCACATCGGCGCTCCGCGGCCTGATGGCTTCCACGGCCTGGCGACGGTCTATCAGACCCTCGAGATCCATGACACTGTGACGGTGACGGCAAGGCGCGCGCCCGCAACGGCAATCCGGGTGACTTCGAACGACGTTCGCGTTCCCACTGACAGCCGCAACACCGCCTGGAAGATGGTCGCGCTTGCTCTGGAGGCCATGGCATTGACCGCGGAAGTGGATATCCATATAGAAAAGCGCCTGCCTGTGCAGGGGGGATTAGGAGCCGGCTCGGCCAACGCAGTGGCCGCCCTGATTGGCTTAGAGAAGGAGATAGACTTTCTTGCGCTGGAGGCAAGCAGGGATTTACTTTTCCGGGTTGTTCCGGCGCAGAAGCGGGCGGAGCGGGCGGAGAAACTTGGGCTGGAATTGCCACCGCCAGGAGCAAGTGATAGCCGCGAATCGCGTGCCCAGCAGTTGTTCGCGACAGAACTGCATTGGGCCGCGCAGGTCGGTTCCGATGTACCTCTTTTCCTCATCGGCGGCACGGTGCTGGGCGTCGATCGCGGTCAGGAAGTCTATGCCCTCCCCGATGTCTCTGCGATGTGGTGCGTCATTGCGATGCCGGCGGTTGGTATTTCCACGCCGCAGGCCTTCCGCGACTGGGACGCACGGTGCGCCGCCGAAGGTTTGACCCCAGAGGGAAGTGCCGATAGACTAGATGAGTTGAGCCGTGCCTACGTCAGCGCCTTCGGGGAAGTGATCCGCGAGGCCGGGCCAGGGACTGGCTCCTCCGGTGTCCTTTCCGCGGGAGAGGACCTGGCCGGACCCCGAGAGTCCGCGCTTGTCCGCACCGGGATCGTTCGCTGGATTCAGAACGACTTTGAACGAGTCGTCTTTCCTCAGCATCCCACTCTCAGTGCGATCAAGCGTCTACTTGCGGGTGAAGGCACCCCGGAGGCCGCCATTCTTGCCTCGCTGTCGGGGTCCGGTTCGGCCCTCTTCGGGCTGTACGACAGCCGTGAGGATGCAGAAGCAGCTCAGCACCGGTTGGGAACAAACGTCGAGGGGGTGGAAGTGCAGAGCACCCTGACCAGAACCCTCCCGCGCTCCCGTTACTGGCGCGAAATGCTTGGGGAAGATGTACGCTGACAGAAGACCCGCGGGCGAGAGAGACTCGCCATCGGCTGATTGAGTTTGCTGGGCGATCGACTAATGGTAGGTCAAGTGCCTTTGGAGCACTTTGTCCAGGTTCGAATCCTGGTCGCCCAGCCAGAACCTAGCGAATCGTAGTCCCAGATAACAGCCAAAGCAAACCAGCTTGGAGGGTATCGGAGATGCAAGTGACAGCAATGGCAGCAGTCGTGGATGGCGCGCAGCAAATCAGCACGAAGGCGTCCAAAGACACTTCGGCGAAAGCGAGGGAGGAAAAGCCTTTGCCCGCCGAACGCAAAAGGTCGCGCTTAAGCGAAGACAAGCGCTTCAAGCTCTTCAGCGGCACGGCCAATCCCAGGCTGGCCGAGGCCATTGGCAAGCACATCTGCGTGCCGGTGGGCGAGGCCAAGTTGCAGCGATTCGCCGACGGCGAAGTCTATTTTCAGTTGCTCGAGAACGTGCGCGGCATTGACGTTTTTGTGGTGCAGCCCACCTGTTACCCGGTGGACCAGCACCTGGTGGAGCTTTTGATTATGATCGACGCGCTCAAGCGCGCCTCGGCGGCAAGGATCACGGCGGTGGTGCCCTACTACGGGTATGCCCGCCAGGACCGCAAGGACCGTCCGCGCGTAGCCATCAGCGCCAAGCTTATCGCCGATCTGCTAACCACTGCGGGCGCCAACCGCGCTCTGTTCGTCGATCTGCACGCCGCACAGATTCAGGGATTCTTCAATATTCCCGTGGATCATATGTTTGCCAGCCCGGTGCTGGTCAGCTACTTCCGCGAATTGAACCTGCCCAACCTCATTGTGGTCTCGCCGGATGCGGGCGGAGTGGAGAGGGCGAGGCATTTCGCGCAGAAAATGGGCGCGCCGCTGGCCATTGTGGACAAGCGCCGCACGGACATGAATGTGGCCGAGGTGATGCACGTGATCGGCGAGGTGAACGGCAAAACCTGCCTGATCATCGACGACATCATCGACACCGCGGGCACGCTGGTAAAGACGGTGGACGCGCTCTATTCCAACGGCGCCGCCGGCGTCTTCGCCTGCGCCAGCCACGCCGTGCTTTCCGGTCCGGCCATCGAACGCATTGCCAATTCGCCGCTCATAGAGCTGGTGGTCACGGACACAATTCCTCTGCGCGAAGCTGCGCAGAAGGTAGGAAAAATCAAGGTCCTCTCGATAGCCGGTCTGCTCGGCGCAGCCATTGAGAGCATTCACATGGAGACCAGCGTGAGTACGCTGTTCAGCTAAGGGGTCGGGGATCAGGAGTCGGGGATCAGGAGTTGGGGATCAGTGACCCGCGCAGTATGAAATTGGTACATCGAGGTTGATTGAGTGCCCGAAGATCGGTGAACCATCAACAATCAACAGCCGGCGGACGGCGGGCAGCAGGCAGGAATCGGCAATTGCTTTTCTGCTCCCTGCCCCTGATCCCTGGCTCCAACAAAGGGAGCGGACCTCAAACCTCCGTGCCCGAGACAGGAAATATCAACCATGCCTGAAGTTGTCACCGCCAGACCCCGCGAGGGCAGATTCAACAAGAACGCGGCGCGCCGCGTACGCGCTGCCGGAAAAATCCCCGCTGTCCTTTACGGCCCCGGAGCCGATCCGGTCGCCGTCGAGGTCGACCCCAAACAGATTTCCCAGATCCTCTTTTCCGAGACCGGGCACAACACCATCTTTGACGTGGAAGTGGCCGGCCAGGCGGCCGCCAAGGCCATGATTGTCGACTGGCAGCGCGAGCCGATCAAGGATCAATTGATCCACATCGACATGAAGCGCATTGCGCTCGATAAGACACTGCGCGTGAGCGTGCGCGTCAAGCTCCTGGGCACGCCCGTGGGCGTCAAAACCGAGGGCGGCATACTCGACCAGGTGCTGCGCGAAGTGGAGATCGAGTGCCTGCCCGCCGACATACCCAGCCACATTGATGTGGATGTGTCCGGGCTGGCATTGCACGGGGTGCTGCGCGTGAGCGAGTTGCCGCACTCCGACAAAGTGAAGGTTCTCAGCCCAGCCGATGCGACGGTGGCGCACGTGATGGCCATTCGCGAAGAGGTTGCACCGGCAGCCGAGGAAGGTGCTGCGGCGACTGCCGAAGGCGCGGCGCCGGCTGCTGCCACCGAACCCGAAGTGGCCAAGAAAGGCAAGGCCGAGACAGAAGCCGCGGCCAAGAAGCCCGAGGCGAAGAAGTAACTCTTGGGCGAGACCAACGAAACCCCGAAGCCCGGCGAGCAAGCTTTACTCGCCGGGACATCCGGGCCAACCAGCCGGACCGGCCCTTTCCTGGTGGTGGGGCTGGGTAATCCTGGCCTTGAATATCTGTGGACCCCGCACAATGCCGGGTTCATGGCGATTGACCGCATCGCCGAGCAGGAAGGCGTTGTGGTGCAGAACCGGCGTTGCCGGGCGCTCACCGCGACTTGCAGGTTGGCAGGCCGCAAGGTGGTCCTGGCCAAGCCGGAGACTTATATGAACCTGAGCGGCGCCGCGGTGGCCGCGCTGGTTCGCGAATTCGAAGCCGACCCGGCGCAGGACCTGCTCGTGATTTACGACGAGCTCGACCTGATGCTGGGAAAGCTTAAGATCAGGGAGCGCGGTTCGCCGGCCGGCCACAACGGAGCGCGCAGCGTGACCGCCGCCCTGAATACGCAGGAATGGCTGCGCTTACGCATCGGCGTGGGACCGAGGGTTCCACCCGAAGCCGTCGCGGCCGGGGGCAGGAGGCCAGGCAAGGATTACTTGCTCTCGCCCATGCGCAAAGCGGATCTGGCGGTGCTTGATGAAGTGCTGGACCGCGCAGCTACGGCGGTTCGGCGCATCCTGGAGGCAGGAGCGGCGGCGGCAATGAATGAGTTCAACCGGAAAGACAAAGACGAGGGAACAGGGAGCGGGGAACAGGGATCAGGAGATGGCAAGAAGCAATAACAACTCCGATAGAAAAGAAGGGGAAGGCGCGTTAGGGATTTGCTTGATCTCCCGCGGCTGGCTCTTTGCAAAATTCAGTTCCCGGTTCCGAGTTTCCTATTTTCTGTCCATGTGAGGAATACCGATGTCCCGTGTTTACGAAGTGATGTTTATCGTGCGGCCGGATGTGGCCGATGAAGACCTTGACAAGCTGATTGCCGGCTTCTCCACCACTGTCGCCAACGGCGGCGGAGTGGTCAAGTCGGTCGAAAAGATGGGCCGGCGAAAGCTCGCCTACCTGGTGCGTAAATTCAACGACGGCAACTACGTTCTGCTCGTCCTTGAAGCAAGCGGTCCAGTGGTGCTGGAACTGGAGCGCCGTCTGCGCGTCACCGAGCAGGTGATTAAGTTCATCACCGTGCGCATCGATGAAGAAGAGAAGCGCCTGGCCAAGGTCAAGGCCCTTCGCGGCACGCGCCGGAAGATGAGCGCCGAGCCCGCGGCCCATGAGCCTGCCGTGGCAGAAGCCGAGCCGGCGCACAGCAACGCATGAGGGATGCGGGCATTGGTCCGTGCAGGAACAAATGTAGAGAATCATCGGGGCTCTGAAGGCCCTGAGACCAACCGTTCTGCCGCGCTCATTGCCGGCGGAACTGAAAAGACGAAGAGGAAACCAAATGGCCGAAGAGACACAAGCAAAGGCGCCTGCCTCGGGCGAGGCACCCGCCAGTCAGCAAGCCCCATCGGGAGGTCCCGGCGGGGGGCCCCGAGGCGCCGGTCGTCCGGGTGGCGGCGCCGGCGGTCGCGGCAAATTTTTTCGCCGCAAGAAGGTGTGCAAGTTCTGCACCGAGAAAATTGACGCCATACCTTATCGCGACGTGCGTTTGCTGCAGGGCTTCGTGGCAGAGCGGGGCAAGATTGTGCCCCGCAGGCTCACCGGCGTTTGCACCACGCACCAGCGCCGCCTGACCCGCGCCATTAAGCAGGCCCGCAACATCGCGCTGCTGCCTTTTGCCACGCGGCACTAATCTGCCGGATTATTTGCCGGCCTCGAAATTTGGTGCGGCGCGCCGCCTTTCTGCGTCTTCAAAGCTGACACAGCAGATCGGCGGCACGGCGCCAATGGAGAAGCAACATGGAAGTGATTCTGAAGGAAGACATCGCCAACCTGGGCCATCGCGGAGACGTGGTCAAGGTGGCCGACGGCTACGGCCGCAATTTTCTCCTGCCGCGCAAGCTGGCGCTGCAGGCCACTGAAACCAACAAGGCGGTCATCGAGCAAATGAAAGCCTCTGCCGCTCGCCGCGCGGCGACCGAGAAAGCACAGGCCGAGCAGCAGGTGACCAAACTGGAGCCCCTGTTGCTCAGCTTCACTCGCAAAGCCGGTGAACATGGCCATCTCTTCGGCTCCGTCACCTCGGCCGATATCGCCGCGGGGCTGGCCGCGCATGGCTTCGAAGTCGATCGCCGCAAGATCCAGCTCAACGAGCCGCTGAAGAGCCTGGGCGAATTCGTCGTGCCTATCCGCCTTTATCGCGAAGTGACCGCTCGCGTGAAAGTGAATGTGGTTGCAGAGGCCAGCGAGGACGCCGGAACAGAAAAAACTGCGGCGTCCGAAGAGGCCGCAGCCGAGTAACAGGATATCCGGCCGCCTGCCTGCGTGCCAGGGAGGCGGCAGAGCCCCAGGCGGGAAGGTGACACCGCGCCTTTCACCCCACAGTCGCTCTGTTAGCCCCTGCGATGCCGGTCTTGTTAATCTGCCACCTGCGCCAGCGGCATTTCGCGATTGGTCCGCAATGTGGGCACCGCGGCCAGCAATTGCCTGGTGTAAGGATGCGAAGGCGCAGTCAGCAGGCGCGCGCTCGAACCGGATTCGACCACTAGTCCGCCGCGCATCACTGCCACCCGGCGGGCCACCTGACCCACCACCGCCAGATCGTGGGAGATAAACAGCATCGCCAGCCCGTGCTGCCGCTGTAACTCTCGCAGAAGTTGCAGCACCTGTGCTTGCACGGTCACGTCCAGCGCCGTGGTCGGCTCGTCGGCAATCAGCAGACGCGGGCGGTTGATCAGGGCCATCGCAATCATGATCCTTTGCCGCTGACCGCCCGAAAACTGGTGCGGATAATCACGGTAACGCTGCGCCGCATCCGGAATGGCCACGGCTTCGAGTACTTCGATCGCCTTCCGCCTGGCTTCGCGCCGCGTCCATGAGAGTGCGTGCGCGGCGGCACATTCCGCCACCTGCCGGCCGATGGCCATCACCGGATTGAGCGCGGTCATCGGCTCCTGAAAGATCATAGCGATCTCGCGTCCGCGCAGTCGGCGCAAGGCGCGCGGCTGCAGCTTCAGCAGATCCACCGTCCCGCCTGGGGCTTCGGCGCATTGCCAGTGAATTTGTCCGCTTACGTGAGCGGAAGGCCCCAGCAGGCCCATGATCGCCAGGGCCGTCGCACTTTTGCCTGATCCTGACTCGCCGACCAGCCCCAGCACCTCGCCCTCTTCCAGGCGCAGATCGATGCCCAGCACGGCCTCTGCCGAGGGAAAGCGAACATAGAGGTTTTCGAGGTGCAGCAGATCGCTCATGAAGCCATCCTAGAGCCTTCACCCGCCGGCTGTGAATCCGTCCCCATTTCAAAGCTTGCGCAGTCACTCAAAGAATGCGCTACCGTTTGGTTGCGTAAATAAAAAGCCTGCCGCCAGCAGCCTGCGGAGCGAAGCGGCATCCCGATTCAAATCCGGGACACGGCAACTGGAGTAAGAAAACGCCCGGCAGAAACCCTCTTCAGAGAGGATCACCTGTCGGGCGCTCAATCGATGCTGCAGGTTCTTCCAATTACTTAGAAGATGATGTGGCCCTCGAACTGCCACTGCCGCGGCAGGTTGGCCTGGCCGTTTACTACCCCGAGGCTCGTTGAAGCGGCGGGGGACGATGAGAACGACTCGCCGATCGAGCCGGAAGCATTGGACGAAGTAGTACCGAACCAGACGTGATTGACAGCGTTGAACACATCCGCCTCGAACAGGAACTTGACCCGATCGCTCCTCATCAGGTTAAACGTGCGGCGCAGGCTCCCGTCTATGTCGTAGTTGCCGGGACCGCGGAGCCCGTACGCGCCATTACGGGCAATATTGCCGATCTCGAAATCCGGAGTTGCCTCAAAAGCAGCGGGGTTGATGTACTGAATCTTAGCCATCGTATCCCGGGTTGCGCCTTGTCCCCAGCCGCCGTTCTGCCGCGCCGAACCGGTAAAGCCGGTCGCATACGAGGGCATGCACGTCCCCTGACCGGGGTCGTTGCAACTGCTGCCCGTGATTGACAGCGGGTTTCCAGCGATGTAGGTGAAGATGTCAGAAAGCGCCCATCCGCCCACCACCTGGCTCAAGAACGGATTGCCGCCGCCCCAATGCCCTTTTCCGAAGGGCAGATTCCACACACTGGTGAAGGTCACGAGCTGAGGCGAATCAATATTGCTCAACGACCGGTCGATGCGATCCATCGACCAGGCTTTGCTACTCCCTGCCACCAAACCCGCAGGGATGGCATAGCCGCTGCGGAAAGTGCCGACATCGTCGATGGTTTTGCTGTAAGTGTAATTCAGCATGAAGCTCAGCCCGTGCGCAGCCCGCTGCTGAATGGTGAGTTGCAGCGCATCGTAATCGGTATTGCCGACCGATCCGAACTCGTCTGATACCCCCTTGTACTGCGGGAACGGCACCAGTGCCTGTGAGACGGTGTTGTTAAAGGTGGGATACGGCAGGCCGCCCGGCGTATTGGCGGATGTGGCCGTCTCGCTCAAAGTATTTCCATATGTCAGATACTTCGGGTTCAGTTGATTGTTATAGAGGCCGCGCGCTCCATTGGTGTTGCTCACTCCCGGGGTAGGGATGAAGTGCGCCTCGTTCCCCACGTAGGTCACCGTCGCGGTGATGTTTGGCGTCAGTAACCGTTGCACCCCAAATGACCATCCCTCGAACTGCGGAGCACGGTCGCCATACCACGGATCGACATAATCGACCGTAGTTGACAGCTTGTCAGGAGCCACTGCGGCGGACGAATAGTAAGTGCCATAGGCCTGGTTGAAGACGGGTGGAACGACAGGCGCATATCCCGTACCGCCGAAGGTCGTGCTGGTCGGGTCGTTGGTATCGCCCTCGACCGTGGTGGGGCTGGTGAAGTTGGAGTTGCCGTTCAGGTAGAATGCGGGCAGGCCAAATCCCGGGCTCGATGGACTGGGTGCTGACGAATAGCCCAGGTTGGCTGCGCTGCCGGCATTCACACCACCGCCTACCGTGTAATAGACCCCGTAATCGGCGTGGATAACAGTCTTGTTACCCAGTTCATAAGCAATTCCCAGACGCGGACCAACGTTCTCTTTGTAGGTCCGCACCGGAGTTGCACAGTCACAGCTAACCCCTGGCGCTACATTACCGGCAAACTCCAGCACTCCGAGATTTCCGCTTACCGGGTTGGTCAGTTCCGTGTTGAGAAACGACCAGCGATTCTCCGCTTCATGGAATGGGGGCATGTAGTCCCAGCGCAGGCCCATGTCCACGGTCAAATTCGATTTCGCCCGATAGCTGTCATTCACGTAAAACGCGAAGGGACGAAATCTCTCACCCGTGTCGTAGGCTTCCGGCGCGTAGAGGCTGTAGCTTGCCGAATCGACCGCGCCAATTATGAAGCTGGCAAATGGCAGTCCCGTAGACTTGTTGATCGTGGCCGAATTCGGTTCGAAGTCTCCCGTTTCCGAATAGCTGAAGTTAAGGGTTGCCGGCGAGCTGCCTCCAAACGAGGATACGGTGTTGTCTTCAAGCCACTGAATCTGCCCGCCAAAGGCGATAGAGTGCCTGCCGTGGACCCACTGCAGATTGTCGAGAAGAGTGAAAGTATTCTCGTCTGACTGGGTTCCGTTCTGAGTTCCCCACTGCGCGGGCGCGAAATCGCCGCTGAATTTTATTTCGGGGAATCCGCCTGCTGCCTGACCGGCGGGCAGACCGTTGATCCAGTTCGATGCCGACCATGCCGCCGTACCAGGGAATCCGTAAGTAGGATTGAAGTCCGGCGAATGGTACTGGAAGGCGCCATACTTAAATTGATTTACCAGGTTTGAATTGATGATGTAGGTATCCTCGATCATGGCCGCGCGCGTGATCGGGCGATAATACTTGGAATCGCTATAGGGAAATGGACCCACGTCCGTACCCTGGCTCGACGGGCCAACCAATCCCTGTCGGCCCGTAGCCAGGATGCCGGAAAGCGTCTGCTTGGCGCTCAAGTGGTAATCAACACGCAAGTTTCCGGTCCAGTTGCTCAGGCCGTAGGGATACGAGCCGAGAAAGTTGTTGGTGAGATTTGAATTGGCGTAATGGATGCCGCTCCAGAATTGCGAAAGCTTCTGTGCGATGGGCGAAATTTCTCCCGGCGGGATTACGTTGCCCGGAAACTGTGGCCGTGTGCAAACTGTCCCTGAGGCAGTGTTGGTGCAACTTTCTTTGGTCGGGTCGTAGATATTGACTCCGGTTGCGGAAAAGTCGCCGCCAAACATGGCCGCAGTGGGAATGGTGTTGAAGGTGGCGGCGTTTACCGTGGAAAAGCGGTAGCCGTCAAACGACCCGAAGAAGAAGAGCTTGTTGTGGATCAATGGAAATCCGGCGTCGAGGCCGTACTCATTCATGTGCTCCGGCGGTTTGTAGATGGCGCCGGTAACCACGCTGGTGGGAGGACGAAAGCCGTAGGCGTCGAACGCCGTGTTGCGGATGAGATCGTAGGCCGATCCGTGGATCTCGTTGGTGCCCTGCTTCACGTCGAAATTCTCCACATCCAGCCCGCCATATTCGGCAGAGAAGGAAGACGTCTTGAGCTGAAACTGGCTTACGCTCTGCACGTCGAAAGCGGGCCAGATGAAGCGAGGGTCGCCGGAACCACCAGGAAAGGTGACGGGGATGCCCTCGATATACATTTGTGTGGCCTGCTGTTGCCCATCGACCACCATCGGCTCGTCAGTCTCGTTGTTCTTGGTCTCGTTGCCTGAGACGCCGGGCATCAGCTTGGCGAAGTCTGTCACCCGCTGCTGATCGGGGCTGCCGGCCTCACCCATTTCCAGCGGCAGGCTCTGGTATTCCCGCCCTCCCAGAGTCGCGCCCACGGTTGCGTCTTGCGTCTCCAGAGGCGGCGGCGCCGCCGAAACAGTCACCGTCTGCGTCTCCGCGCCAAGGCTCATCTTCAGATTGAGTCCCAGCACCTGCATGCCATTGAGGTGAATGTTATTGCGAAGCAGCTTCTTAAAGCCCGGGGCGGAAACCGAAAGGCTGTAGGACCCGATGTCGAGTGGAGAGATCGAGTAAAAACCGCTGCTTGTCGTCCTTTGACTGATTTGAGCGCCATTGCCGAGGTTGGTTACCGTCACCATGGCCCCCGGAATTACCGCGCCGGTGGGGTCCGTAACCGTTCCCTGAATCGTAGCCGTGGCGCCGATCTGTGCTTGTGCGCAGAATGGGGTAATAAGAGCCAGGGCTGCTATTGCCAGCCAGGCCCATCCAGAAAAGCGCCCGGGCAATTCACGCGCACTTCTCCTCTTGAGACACAAACGTCCCTTTAGCTGTTTCACCAGCTTTCACCTCCACATGTTGTTAACTTGCAATTCCCGAAGGATCCCAGTTTGCAGATTGACCACTCAATATGCCGCACCCGAGAAGTGACGACGGCTTGGCGGACAGTGGTCTGACCTCATTTCGTAGGCTCGTGTAGTGTCATACATCTTTTCATCGCTTGTCAACGAAGAAATTCACTTCCCGATTAACATAGAAAGCTTTCCAAATGGTGGATTCTGCTGGATTTACGGCAAAGGGCGCGGCTTGGTGCGCGGGGATAGAGAGGTTTCGGAAGCAGATTGCGGGGTAAATCTACCTCTAACCTGTCCTAACGTGTATAAAGAGCGACAAATGAAAACTAAACTTCGACAGGCACAATCTCAATGCAATATCTTTCATTAACATTATTTCTGTTGCCGATCGAAAAACCGGCAAGGCCGGGGCGGCGGCCGGTTCTTCTCACCCGTGAGGCTCCGATACTTAACAGGGTATTTCCAGTCGCGAAGCCGAGTATGGAAAATGAAGTCGCGCCAAATCAGGACGGGTTTGGGAGCGGGCAGCCCTCAATTCTGAATTGCTGATAGGTCCGGGTGTGAATATCCAGATCTACATATCAAAAAGTACCATAATGTGATATGAAGATGGAACGTAAAAAGCAGATGGCGCCGGCATGGGCCGGCGCCATCGGTTCTGGTGCAATTCCTGATGTTTACCAGCTTATGCGGCCGGAAACCTGCACGTCTCGTGGAGTATTAGCGGTGCCGGTTACGGTGCCAAAGCTCGCACCGTTATTGACGACGGCGTTGGGCGAATTAAACACCACATGGTTGGTTATATTGGCAAAATCGGCCTCGAACGCAAAAGCCCACTCATGATAAATGGGGAAAGAGCGCTTAATCGCCGCATCCACGTCATATGCGCCCATGCCCCACAAGTTCAATGCCCCAACGCGCGGTGCATTACCTGGGACATACAGAGCCGAGCCATTGCCCACGTAAGTGGCCTGGACCGACGGGGTGTTGACCGATGTCCCGAAGTTGGATGCGGTACCGGAGCTCAGCACCGTAAATGCCGCCGGGTTGATGTATTGGATGCTGCCGATGTAATCGGGCGAGCCTGCAGCGGCGGTCACGTGCTTGCCGTAGCCCCCATTCTGGCGCCCAGCCTGGCCGGCAACGATGTTGGGCATGCATTGGTTGAGGATGCCGTCCCCGCCGCATCCCTTGCCGGTAACTGCAATCGGAAAACCGGAGTGATAGGTAGTGATTCCTGATACGGTCCAGTCGCTTGCGATTCCACGCCACGCCCAGTTATCGCCCCAGAAGTGGCCCCTGCCCGCCGGTATTTGATAAACCACTGTGCCGGTCAGGTTCTGCGGCTCGTCGGTCGTGGAGATGGAGCGATCAAGGCGTTGATCGTCCCCGACGCGGAAAGTGCCGACATCGTCGATGGATTTGGAATACGTGTAGTTCAGCATGAAGTTGATTCCATGCGCCGGACGCTGGCGGATCGAGATCTCCAGCGCGTTCCAGTTCGTATTGCCCACAAAGCTTGTGGTGTCACTGACGCCGCTGAATTGTGGGAACGGATAGTAGTACTGGTACACAGAATTGCTGGCGTAGAATGCGGCATTGGCAGAGTTGTAGGGATTGGGAACGGTGAATCCGTTAGCGGCGGCGAGACCGAGATTGGTAGCGGTGGCTTTTTGACCGAGAAGCGGATTGGTACAGGCTGCGCCGGTGCACGCGGTGGCCGTGCTCCCGCTGACGTTGTAGCCTGCCATGGCAGCCAGAGATTGCGGCAGTTCATTATTGCGCGCCCCGATAGCCTTAGACACTGAGAGGAAGTGGCCTTCGCTGCCAACGTAGCTGACCGAGACTGACATGTTATTGGTGAGCTGACGCTCGAAGCCGAAAGTCCAGTTGAGATATTCAGGCGAGCGGGCTCCGTAATGCGGATCGAAGTAGGTCATGGTCGACCCTCCCGCGTTTTTGAGGGCCACCGTTTCGGTGGTAGCGAACTCTGCAAGGCTGGCGCCCCCGGCGGCAGGTGCGGGCGGAGCAACCGATCCGGTCCATCCGCAGGCCACCCCATTTGCGTTACCCGAGCTGCAGGCTGTGTTGTCCCAATAGAAGGACGGCGAGCCGCTAAGGCCGGCAGGAGCCGACGCCGACGGCGTGAGGCCCGTGGTGGACGGAGAGCCGGATTGGCTGCCGCTGGTCCAGTCGCCGCGGGCGAACGACAGACCGTAGCTGGCGCGCATGACCGTTTTGGAATTGACGGCGTAAGCGAGCCCCAGGCGCGGGGCAAAGCTACCGTAGTAATTCGACGACGGCGATGCAGTTCCGGTGTGGTAACCGTCGGACGAATTTCCACCAGCAAAGGCAAGCGTACCCAAGTTGCCCGTGATGTTGTTCTGGCCGGTTGGGTTAAGCCAGGTGAAGAGGTTGTGAACTTCATGGATGGACGGGAAGATGTCCCAGCGAAGACCCAGATTGGCGGTGAGTTTGGAAGTGATTTTGTAATCGTCCTCGCCCCAGAAAGACGGATTAAGCCAGCGTGACCCAAGGCCCGGGACGCCAACGGTAACGGAGCTGGAATCGACCGCGCCCAGCATGTAACTGGCGAAGGGCGAGCCCGACGTGCTGTTCATCCCCGTGCCGATGCCGGTGCTGTTGTTGGTGAAATCCTCGGTCTCGGTCTGCGAGAACGTGTAGGTAAGTGGCGAGGAAGAGGTGAGGTTCTTGATGTAATTGAACTGAACCTCCACAAGCTGCCCACCGAAGGTGAAGTTGTGCCTGCCGTGCTCCCACTGCACATTATCCGTCACCGTATAGGTGTTGTTGACCTTGAGGTTCTCCGAGTAGCCGGCCTCGTTTTGAGGAGCATCCTCGCCGCTGAAGGAGATGCCGGGAAAACTCAGCGTCGCCTGGCCCGCCGGTGTGTTCAACAGACCGGTGTTGGAGGCATCGTAGATGGAAGCGAGGTCGGGAGTGACGGAGAGGCTGGCATAGCGTCCGTAGGCGACCGCAGCCTGGTTCACGAGATGAGGCGTGATGGTCCAGGTGTACTTGAGGATATCGACCGTGGTTTGCGGCGCGTATGACTGCTTGTTGTTGAACGGCGGTCCCAGCGCGTTGGACGCACCCGAGGAATTGGGACCGGTGCTGGCTTGGCGGCCAAAGGCGATGATTGCCGTGAGTTGCTGATTGGAATTGATGTCGTAGTCGATGCGCCCGGAGGTGTACCAGTTGGACAGACCATTAGCATAGCCGACGACGATGTTGTTGGCGTAGCTGTTCTGGCTGGCCTCGAGCTCATAAGGCAGCATGAACTTGTTGACATAGGCCGCCGCCGCCGAAATGCGGCCGGTCGGTATCTGGTCGTTGGGGAACTGACTGCGCTTGCAAGGGCTAGCTGCGGTTCCAGCGCAGTCGTTGGACCCTGGGTTTGCCGGGTCGTAGACGTGGTATCCGGTAGCAGCCGCATAGCCAGAGAAGTCGGCGTAACCAAGCGAGGAACCGGAGGCCGAGTAACCCATCATGGCGTAGGTGGGTATGGTTTGAATTTGCGGCGACGGTCCGTTCTGGTTGCGGTAGCCGCCGTAGTTAAAGAAGAGGAAGAGCTTGTTTTTGAGGATGGGCCCGCCTAAATCGAGGCCGTACTCGTTCATGATTTCCTTAGGCTTTACTCCGCCCGGGACACAGGATGCCGATGCATGCGAACCGTAGACGCAAGCGGTGGGCGCACCGCCGTTCTTGGGGATCACGGTGGTAGGAATCTTAGAGAAGAACGGCCACGCGTCGAGCACTGTGTTGCGCATGTACTCGTAGAGGGCGCCGTGAATCTGATTGCTGCCCTGCTTGATGGAGTAATTCTCAACACCCTGGCCGCCATATTGCGCCGAATAGGCCGAGGTCTGCACCTGGAACTGATCGACAGAGTCAACGCTGAACGCTGTCCACGTAAAGCGGGGGTCACCCACCTGGTCGCCTTCGGGTAGATTGATGCCGTCGATGTAGATTTCCGAGACACCCCCCGCCGGGCCGCTGCCATTGACGATGCCGGAATTGTCGGTGCTGTTGTTGGAGGTGTAGTTACCCTGCACGCCGGGCATCAGATATTCAAAGTCGGTTGCTCGACGTTGATCGTCGTTGCCGCCGTACCCCATTTCGAGCGGCAGGTTTGAGTACATCTGGTTGTCCATCACCGCGCCCAGGGTCGCATCGGAGGTCTCCAGAACCGGCGGGGCGCTGCTGACAGTGACAGTTTCTTCTGCCGCGCCGACAGAGAGCTTCACGTTCACTGTGGCCGTGGCCAGCGCGTTAACCGTAATGTTTTGCTGCACGAAAGTCTCAAAGCCCTTGGCCGAGACGGTAATCATGTACTCGCCGGGGGTAAGCGGGGTAATGTTATAGTCGCCCGAGCTGGTGCTGGTGCGGACTGATTTTACCCCCGTGGCCACCGCCGTCGCGGTGACCGTTGCGTTGGGAATAATGGCGCCGGTGGCGTCGCTTACCGTGCCAGAGATGGCTCCCGTACCTGCCAACTGCGCTCTTACGCCGAATGGGGTGATAAGGAAGATGGCCAGCAGGACCAGCCAATTCCGAGTTGTGAAGCTATCCAGGCGTTCCTGAACTCTCCCTTTTGAATACACTTGGAATTCCAAAGCAGTTTGCATCTTCAACTGTCTCCAATCAATGTCGTTCGTGCTCTGACTCACCCATTTACCTCTGAGATTTCCCCGGACTCGATGGAGGTGTGGTCAGACCAATATCGTTAAAACTGCGAATATGGTCTTACAATGTCGCCACAATTGTCAACAGGTTAAAAGTCATCAATTTACATATATGGGGGCGAATTTTAAGTTTTCTTTTAAAATGAGTGGGTTATGAACCATAAAAGCCAAAATTGGCTAAAACTTTCTTGTGAGTCGTCCAGCTTTACCTTTAACCGTGTTAAGAAAACCGTACTGGGCGCGTGGCGTCAACGAGCGGGATTGCTGTAGCGGCTAACTCCTGCAGAGAATGGCATCCGGAATCAGAAGTGCGGAGTTATTACGCCCGGAACTTAGCGGCGGGACTCCAATTCAAGTGGTTCTAAGCCGCCAAGTGAAACCACGAATCCCTTCGGGCGGTTCCTCCAGACATCTCAAGCAACCGGCCAACCCTGCCAGGACTCCCCGTCAGGCGCCGGGGCGTGGACTGCAAAGTCTCGGCCGGTCCGCACACGCTGCGTATTGCACCCCCCGCACCGCTGCTTTGACGATGAGCGGGCGCGGGCGCATTTTTGAGTTGCGGATGAGCAAAACTGCTCCGCCTGCCGGTCACGCAACTCTCACTTCCTGATGCCAGGTAGAAACCGAGGGGGAATACTGAGAATCGCCGGAGATTTCTTCAGCAATCAGCTTATTTCGCTAGCGGGACGTGGGTTGCCGAAGCAGCGCGCCGATCGGCTTGGGCAGCAACGACCGCACCCGAAGCCACTATCACTTCGGGCCGAATCCGTGGCTTCGTGGATCGCGGCATCTGCGTATTCAAAGGCATTGCCTACGGCGCCGATACCGCTCCCCGCCGCTTTATGGCGCCGGTTCCTCCGAAATCGTGGGCAGGCGTGCGCGAAGCCATCGAGTTCGGTGCGCGGGCGCCGCAGCCGCCTTTCCACTTCGGGGCTCGCGCGCACCACGGCTACTATCTTCCCTCGGACACCGGCCCCATCAGCGAAGATTGCTTGTATCTCAATGTCTGGACTCCCGGCCTCCGCGATCGCTCCACCATGTGCTTCAGTCTGCCGCCGCGGCCGGTGGATGATCCGCGCGGAAACCAGCGGCGACTCATTGAACAGGTTCCCTACCTGCAGCGTGGCACCTGAAGCGGATTTGCCTTGAGGCGCAGGCCGGCGCGCAATCACCGCGTGGCGTTTTCAAAACGAAAAAGCCGCATCCCATCTCGCCGAAAACAGCAGATGGTTGCAGGAGAACCGCGCAGGCGGCCGGCTCAGTCTTGGGCGGCTGCCGCTGTTTTCAAACGCGAGTGGCCGCTTTTGGTGCTCGCTGCGGACTTTCGTTCTGCTCCCCGCTCCATTCCCTGCGCCTCCTCGGCCATGCGCAGGTGCTTTTCCATCTGCTTGCGGGCCTCGGCGGCGTTGCGCCCGCGAATGGCGCGGTAAATGGCCCGGTGCATCTCTGCGGACTCGCGCAAGTCCGTTGCCCGCTCTACGGTTTTGCGCCGCTTGTCATACATTGACGAAGTGATGGTTTCCATCACTGCCGCAAGGATTGGATTGCCCGAAGCCTGCGCGATGATGCGATGAAAAAGCACGTCATGGATCAGATAGCCGGAAGGATCGCGCACCGCGGCGAACATTTCGGCAACCTCTTCGGCCATCGCCGCGTGATGCTCCTCTTTGCCGCGTTCGGCCGCCAACGCCGCCAGACTGCTCTCCAGAATGATGCGCGCCTCGAACATCTGCCATGACTGAAACCCGTGCAAAGCGCCCATAAAGCTCAGCGATCCCTTGCCCAGTTCCGGAGGCCCATCGGCAACAAAGGTGCCTACGCCGTGCCGCACCTTCATCACCCCCATCGCCGCCAGGTAGCCGATGCCGGTGCGCAGACTGGCGCGGCTGATCTTCAGCGAGCGCGCAAATTCGCGCTCCGGCGGAATGCGGTCGCCCGGCTGCAATGTTCCCTTTTCGATAAGCAACCGCACGTGGTTCACCACCTGCATGGCTCTATAGGTTTCGGGTACGTCCTCTTTTGCTCGCGGCATATTTGACGCTTTCCGGGAAAAACCCCAAAAGATTTGTGATATTAAGACTCTACCACCGAATCTGTTAGCCTTTACGGAGACGGGCGCGGCGCAGCTGCGGGGGCCACGGCCTGGACCCGCACACTGGTTCAGCCGCAAATGTATACTGGTGGTCTGACCTTTGCAAATTCTCGACGGTAAGGGGCCCGGAGCGCTTTCGGAAGCCGGTGTTTTTTGAGCCGGATAACAAGACAAATCCGCATTTTCGACGACTTAGTTTGCCACTTTGGACGCGCTTCGGCCGTCATTGATAAGGGAGTCATTATGCAACATGGAGTTCTCGAGCTCGGAAAATTTTCTGTAGGCACCGGCGACCGTTTCGCCCACCAGGCCAAAGCGCAGTTGCAGGCCTGCATCCAGGCGTTGAATGCCGGAGTCACCGTACTCCCGGTCTGGAATAAGTCCAATCGCGAGCACATCATCATCGGTTCCGAGCCGTCATCGGTGCGTCAGGCCGCCGACCAAGCCGTGAATGCTCTTCACTGGACGCGCCCGTACTTCTGCGACGCCGACCACATCACCCTTGAAACCGTAGACCGGTTCATGGGCGCATGCGATTTCTTCACCATCGACGTCGCAGACGTCATCGGCCGGCCGGCGTCCAGCGATGACATTGATACGTTCGTAAAGCGCCGCCGCGACCTGCTCGGCATCGTCCAGCTCGCCGGAGTTGACGAGACCTTCGCCATCACCGTCGAAGACCTCGCCCAGACTGCGCGTAAGTTCCTGGCCGCCGTAAAACAGGCAGGTGAAGTCTATCGCACCATTGAAAAAGCCAAGGGCAAAGGCAATTTCCTCCCTGAAGTGTCGATGGACGAGACCGACAGCGCACAGACCCCCGTCGAGCTGCTCATCATTCTCGCCGCCATTGCCGACGAGGGAATTCCCATCCAGACCATTGCTCCCAAATTCAGCGGCCGCTTCAATAAGGGCGTCGATTACGTTGGCGACGTCGCCCAGTTCGAACGCGAATTCGCTCTCGACATCGCCGCGATTGCATACGCCGTCGAGCACTTCGGCCTGCCCAAAGGGCTGAAGCTCAGCGTGCACTCCGGCAGCGACAAGTTTTCGATTTATCCCGCCATTCACAACTGCATGAAGCGCTTTAACGCCGGTGTCCACCTGAAAACTGCCGGAACCACCTGGCTGGAAGAACTGATCGGGCTTGCCGAAGCCGGCGGCGAAGGCCTCGCGCTGGCCAAGGATATTTACGCCGAAGCCTACGCCCATCGAGATGAGCTTTGCGCCCCCTACGCGACGGTCATCGACATTGATCCTGCCAAGCTTCCCACTCCCGGACAGGTCGGCGGCTGGTCCTCCGAACAGTACACTTCCGCACTTCGCCATGTGCAGAGCGATCCTGCCTATAACAGCAGCTTCCGGCAGTTGCTTCACGTTGGCTTTAAGATCGCGGCCAAAATGGGCAAGCGTTATCTCGATCTGCTCGAAGCCAATGAGGCTATCATCGCGCGCAACGTGACCGAAAACCTTTACAACCGCCACATCGCGCCGGTGTTTCTCGGCAGGCGTGGCTAGACACAACTGCATCTCATGCGCCACGAATGATTTGCCGGCGCGCGATTCGCCTCGCGCGCCGGCTTTGCGCAATCTCGAAGAAGTCTGTCAGGTCTACTTCAGCGACGAGCCAGGGGACAGGGTCACTTTTGCCCCAGCAAGGTCGGTGATACCCTGCCCCTTGGCAGCGGTAATCACCACGTTCCGGCCGGTCACCTGCGCATAGCCAATGGTTAGACCACTCTGCGCACTGATGGTTACGTTGCGCAGCACCACGTTCTTTACGGGCGATTCCGGCAATCCGAAAATCGCTCCCGCCGAAGTGCTGCCGGTCACGGTCAGGTTTTCGATGGTGATATCGCTGAAATGCGGCGTCAGCCGCGTAACGGGCGCAGGCTGCACTTCTCCTTTGGGCAGGATGTGCGGATAATATTCGCTGATGACGATTGCGTTCTTCACGTCTTTCATCGTGAGATTGCGGAAGACCAGGTTCTTCACCACATTTCCGCGATCACGGTTTGCCTTCACGCGGATGCCATTATCCGTGCCATCGAACTGAATGTTTTCGGCGGTGATGTTCTGCGCGCCGCCGGCGATCTCGCTGCCCACCGACATGCCGTGACCGTGCATGAATATGCAATTGCGCACCGTAATATCGCGGCTCGGCGAATCCGGCCCCGGCGAATTAGGCATGCCCGACTTGATCGCCACATCGTCGTCGCCCACGTCCGCATACACATTCTCGATCAGCACCTCCGACGACGAAAACGGGTCCATCGCGTCGGTGTTCGGCGAATGCTGCGGCGCCAGTATCCTTACGTTCCTGATCGTCACGTCGTCAGAGTAGTAGGGCACCACCTGCCACATCGGCGAATTTTCAATCGTGACTCCCTCAATCAAAACGTGCTTGCAGTGATCGAAGACGACCAGCCGCGGCCGCGGGTGGGGGCTGCCCATCTTTCCCGATCCTCGAATATGCCACGCCATCTCCCACCATGATTGTCCCTGACCGTTGATCGTGCCGGCCCCGTCAATGGTTACGTTGTTCGCATTGGTTGCGCTCACCAGCGCCTGCAAACCGGGGGCCCGGAACTCGGTGATCGCCGGGTAATCCGCATGATCTGTCGATCCCAGCAACGTAGCGCCCTTGTCCAGGTGCAAGGTGATGTTGCTCTTCAGCACGATCGGGGCGCTCAAATAATTTCCCGCCGGAAGCGTGACTGTGCCGCCGCCCTGTCTGGCACACGCGTCGATGGCTGCCTGAATTGCGGCTGTATCTTTGGTCGCGTCATCGCCCTTGGCTCCGTAATTGCGCACATTGCAAACCGGGGCTGCGTGCAGCGCGGCTGCCGTTGCCACCAGAAATGCTGCTGAGAAGGCCATCGTTAATGACCGGCGCCCAGGTATGCGCATAGATCCCCTCATTATTGGTCCCCCAAGAACGAATTGTCTGCCCGCAATCATACATCGCGAGGGGCGCCGTGGTCATGCCACTGGCGCTCTGCTTCGGCCTCCGGCGCCGCTTTAACGAGCAATCAGGCTTGACTGGCAAGGGTTCGCATCCATTACAGTGGACTCTGCCGGTGGTCAGTCCTCATGGGACGGTTGCTCCGCTCCCCGGAAATTCACCGTTCCGATATTCGAATCGAGAATCAGAGGATCATTCGATGCGCTTTTCTGCTCTTCGCCTGTTTGCCTTCGCCGTTCCCTCGCTCTTTGCGATGGCGCTCTGCGCCCAGGACACGCGCACGGTTACCGAGCCGCACATTCCCGCCGCATGCATTACGCTCGAGGCGCGCATCGCAGCCAAAAACGGCGTGATTCCGGCCGCCGACGAGCAACGGCTCGACACGGCGCGCATTCAGGACGCCATCGACAACTGCGCACCGGGTAAAGCCGTGGTTCTGCGCAAGGACGGCGCCAAAGACGTCTTCCTGATCGGCCCAATTCACCTGCGCAGCAACATGACCTTGGTGGTCGCCGCCAACACCGCCCTGGTTGCCTCCCGCAACCCGCGGGTCTTCGACGTCGCCCCCGGGAGTTGCGGCATCCTCGCCACTCACTTCGGCCCCGGCTGCAAGCCGCTTATCAGCGCCACGAACGTGGAGAACAGCGGCATCATGGGTGCCGGGTCTATCGACGGCCGCGGCGGAGACACGCTTCTGGGCGAGAAGGTCACCTGGTGGCAGCTCGCGCACGCGGCCAAGGTCAAAGACGAATCGCAGCATGTCTTCCGGCTGGTCATCGTTGCGCACGCTCACAACTTCACCATGTACAACATCACCCTGCGCAATTCCCCAGCCACTCATGTGGGCGTAGTGGACACCGACGGCTTCACCGCGTGGGGGGTGAAGATCATGACGCCGGGCACGGCGCGCAACACCGACGGCATCGACCCGCATTCCTCGCGGAATGTCACCATCGAGCACTGCTTCATTCACGCCGGCGACGACGACGTCGCCGTGGGCTCGAGTCACGGCGCTCCCTCATCGGATATATCCATCCTGCATAACCACTTTTATGCGGGTCATGGCATGTCGATCGGGAGTCCCACGAGCGGCGGCGTGAACCACATGCTGGTCGACGATCTGACGATCGACGGCGCCCAGAATGGCATTCGCATCAAATCCGATCCCAGCCGCGGCGGCCTGGTCGAGGACATCACCTATCGCAACGTGTGCATCCGCAACGTCACCAACCCGCTGATGTTCACGCCTCACTACACCACCCACGCCGGCAATCTGCTGCCGATTTACCGCGATATCACTCTGGACAACGTCCACATCCTCACGTCAGGGACGTACACGTTCATGGGCTATGATGCCGAGCACAAGCTGCAGATCACGCTCGACAATGTTTTTGCCGAGGGTCTTGAGCAGTCGCGCATGATCGACAAGGACGCCGACATCACCATCGGCAAGCAGCACGGCAATCTGTCGCCGAGCGGGGACGACGTCAACATCGAGCAAACCCCCGGCTCTGCACCGGGCACGCCGCTGGCCTGCCAGGCGCGCTTTGTTCCCTTCCCTGCCGACCGTACCGCACCGGCCATGGCGGTAAAAATCCCGCCCGTCGATCACACTTACTACGTTGCCGCCGACGGCACCGGCGACTACTACTCGATACAGCAGGCGATCAATGCCATCCCCGCCGCGGGCCATGCCACGATCGCGGTTGCGCCTGGGATTTATCGTGAAATGCTCACCATCAACAAGCCTTACATTCAACTGCGAAGCGCCAACCCCGACCCAAGTAAGACGGTTATCGTCGACGATCGCAGCGCAGGGGCCAACGGCGGCACGCTGCACTCGGCCACGGTGAACGTGACCGCCGACAATTTCTTTGCTGAAAACATTACTATCGAAAACGACTTCAACCGGACCCATCCGCAGCTCCCAGAAGGCTCGCAGGCGCTGGCGCTGCTGGTTACCGGCGACCGCGCCGCCTTTCACAACGTGCGCGTTCTCGGCAACCAAGACACGCTTTACCTGGGCAGCCAGAACTGCCGTCCCGACGGCCAGAATTGCGAGCCCGCGCGACAGTTCTTCCTGGATAGCTACATCGCCGGGAATGTTGATTTCATCTTCGGCGATGGCAAGGCCGCGCTGGATCACTGCACCATTTACAGCACACCGCACAGCGGTGGCTTTATCACCGCGCAGGCCAAGCACTACCCAGGCGAGGATTCCGGGTTCGTGATCGATCACTCCAATCTGATCGCGGCCCCCGGTCTGACCGGCAAGGTGTATCTCGGCCGCCCGTGGCGTCCGTATGCAACTGTAATTTACCTGAACACGGAAATGGGCGATCAGATCAATCCCGCCGGATGGCGCGAATGGCACCCCGGAGAAACCCACTCGCTCGACATTGCCTTCTTCGCTGAATACAATTCATCCGGCCCCGGAGCGCATCCCGGCGAGCGCGAGCCGCGCGCTCATATTCTCAATGCGCAGCAGGCAAAGAAATACGCGCCGGCAACATGGCTGCGCGGCAGCGATAACTGGAATCCATATCTACTTCCCAAGCCGTTGAAGCTGTATTGAGCCATCGAACGGCCCGCTCATCGAGCGAGCCGCCGTCGCTCCCGACCCGGAAATCACGCTGGGCTACGGCCGCGACCAGGTCCACAAGACTGGCGCTGTCAGCTTTCTCGTCCGTCCCGCCGGCACGGCCGTCCTTGTCGAGCGCGCGCCCGCATGCAGCGCGCGGCTCCAGCAGCGCTGGCTGGCCAACAATATTTCACTCCTCACCAATAAGTAACCCGCAGGGCTGGTTTTACAAGCCGGAACCGGCTCCGCGCTGTGCTACATTGACGCCATGATCTTCAGATTGCTGGCGGCCGCTGTGTTGATGACGGCCCTGGTGCAAGTGGCTGCCGCGGCGGGAGCACAGGCGCCCAATTCTGCCGCCGTTGCTCAGCAAAACGCCCAGCCCGCCCGCACTTCGCCTCGTGCAACGACCCCGCCTGTGATCCCGGCGCAGCCCTATGCATCTCGGCCCGCCACAGCAAGGCCCTATGCTCCCAGAGCCTCCGCCGCTCCGCAGCAAACCCCTCCGCTCTCTACGCAGCAACCCGCGCAGCAAGTCCCGTCGGGGCCCGAATCCACTTCCTGCGCCACCGGGAACTGCGATGAGTGGCCAGCCAGCATCAAAGTGGCCAATCCACCACCGGCAAACACTCCGTTGCTGCCGCCGTATGAACGCATTATTCTGTGGGCCGCGCTGCTTGTCCTGATCATCCTCGGCTACGTGGCCATATTGCTAGCTTTGTCCACACTGAAAAAGATTGAGCGCCAGACTCGCGCCGGCGAAGAAGCCGCGACCGCCGCCGCGGAGAGCGCCCGCGCCGCTCTCATGCACTCCCAGGCAATCGTCAATGCCGAACGTCCATGGATCCTGGTCACCACCGAACCTTCACCGGGGGTTGCCAACGGCTTCGCCATCATTGCCGCCAACCGCGGGCGCACACCGGCCAGGATCATCGCCATGCCTCACCGGATCGAATTTGCCGAAAACGAATCCCGTCTCCCCGAGGTCCCTGAATACCAGCAGACCACTGCCAGTAACGCCGCTCCATTTTTGCCTGTGGTGTTGCTCCCGGGAGAATTCGCCCAGATCGCCACTTTCTGCCGCGACGACGTCAAGGAACTCAGTGCATCCCAGGAGCAATTCACGCGCATCGAAAACTGGGAAGAGAGAATCTTTCTCCACGGCAGAGTCACCTATCGCGATCTGCTTTCTCCAGCGGACCAGCAAATCCATGAGTCCGTCTGGTGCTTCTGGTATATCCACGGCCATCAGAACAGCGGCATGGTCCCCGCCGGCTCGCCCAATTACAACCGGCACACCTAGCCGGCTTTTCACGGAACACGGAGTTTGCTGAATGCTCAATTCACAGCCAATTGGCGCCCTGTCTGGAACTGCTGTCTTTGTTCAATTGCGAACTTGCGACTCTTCGGCGGGTCCCATCCTTCGCCCCACACTCGACTCGTTTTCGCCGGTGATACACTGATCGACCAACGAGAGGCATCGCGACGATCACCATGGTTGTGCGCTCCGCCATGAGTGCAGATATTGCCCGGCCTGCAGTCATTCTTGCGTTGTCCTCGAAAAAATCTTCCCGATCCGATTCGTTCGCGTCAGATTTCTAACCACTGGTGAGGCAGAATGGCAAACCGGCGGCAACGGCTGAAACATCTTCTCACGTCATCGGAATGGGTGCGTGGCGAAGTGAAAGCAATGACGAACTTCACCCAGTTCGCGCAAACCAGGAATATATTTGTTCAGAAACACATTGACCTCTTGCTCGACGTGGGCGCGAACTGCGGCCAATATGCCTCTGAAATCCGTTCCTTCTACAAGGGTGAAATCCTTTCCTTCGAGCCCGTGTCCATAGCCTTTGCTCAACTCACAAAGAAGGCGGCAGGCGACTCAAAATGGAAGTGCTTCAACCTCGCGCTGGGGAGCAAAACGGGAACCGGCTCCATCCGGGTAGCGCAAGGCACCCAGTTAAGCTCGTTTCTCAAGCCCACAGCTTATTGCCAAAAGTTCGGTGACGAAGCGAAGGAGATCAGAGAAGAGCAGGTTGCCATACGCCGTCTGGACGAGTTTCTGAATGAAACCGTTCCAGACCTGCAGCATAGACGCATCTTCCTGAAGATCGACACCCAGGGTTTCGATGTTGAGGTGATCAAAGGGCTGGGCGAGTGCAGTCGATATATTCTCGTTCTCCAATCGGAAGTCTCAATCGTGCCCATCTACGAGGGAATGCCTCATTGGACAGAGAGCATCGCGCTATACGAACGGGCGGGCTTTGCGGTCGCGGGGATGTTCCCCGTGACCTCGGACGGCCTGCGGGTGATTGAGTTCGATTGTCTGATGATCCGCGATGAAGGCGAGGCTCTCTCAGACTCAACGCAAATTCCGAAACCTGGTTCTTGAGTTCCGCCGCGCTCTGGCCGGGAAGCGATCCAAACTCACCCGCAGACGTTCGCGTGTCCGTTTTTGCGGCCAGCTTCGGGGCAATGCCCGCGCCAAGAAACGGCTTCCAGACGCTCCTGGCATGGGCTTTGTGCCGACGGCGGAAGCTCGCCGCATTCAGATCAGGCGGTGATGGACTCTCGCATGCCTTGCTCGAAGCTTCCATCATTCTCCGCCAGCCGCAGCAGGCGATGCAGATATGAGCGCGAGATGCAAAGGCTTCGTGCCGCCAGCGTCTTGTTGCCGTTGTGATCGCGCACCGCGTTCACCGCCAGCCTTATCTTATAGTCGCGAAGCTGGCGCTCGAACGACCCCAGCGGCTGGAAGTCACCGATGTCGATCACGTCCTCATCGCCGTAGGCGTCACTTTCTTCTTCATCTTGCGAATTGAATGACAGATCGTCGGCGCGCACCGCGCTTCCCGGCGCGAGAATAATCGCTCTCTGCATCACATTCTCGAGTTCGCGCACGTTACCCGGCCATGAATGGGTTTGCAGCAGCTCCATGGCATCCGGCTCGATCGCGTCCATCGGCTTCTGAAACACCTGCGAATAGTGATTCAGGAAATGCCAGGCGATATTGGGAATGTCTTCGGCGTGTTCGCGCAGCGCCGGCGCCTCAATGCGCATCACGTTGATGCGATAGTAGAGGTCCTGCCTGAATTTACCCTCCGCGACCAGCTTGCCCAGATCGCGGTGCGTGGCAAAAACCAGGCGTGCACGCAGCGGAATGACCCGTGTCGTGCCCAGCCGGCTGAATTCCATCTGCTGCAGCACCCGCAACAGCTTTACCTGGGTGAACAGGCTCAGGTCTCCGATCTCGTCCAGGAATAGTGTTCCATTGGCGGCCTGTTCGAAATATCCTGCGCGCGCTCCCACCGTGCCGGTGAAAGCACCCTTCTCGTGACCAAACAGCTCCGCCTCGATCAGCGTTTCCGGTATTGCCCCGCAGGAGACCGCCACAAAAGGCCGATCGGCCCGCACCCCCAAATTGTGGATGGCCCGCGCGATCAGTTCCTTTCCCGTTCCACTTTCCCCGGTCACCAGCACCGCTGCATTCAGACTGGAGACGCTGCGAATGAGCTGATAGGCCCGCTTCATTTGCGGACTGGATCCGATCAGGCGGTCGCAGCCGGTCAACGCTTTTAGCGGCTCCTGCGCGTTACGCAGCGGGCGCTTGAAAAATGTGTTCTGGTAAGCCTCGCTGAGCATGGCCTTCAGGTCAGGAACCGACAAAGGCCTGCGGCAGTGCCCGAAGGCTCCGCCACGCACCAGTCCGTCTGCTAACGGACTTAACTCGTCGTCGGCGAGCACCACCAGGGGAACTCCTGCCGTGCGCAGCCGCTTCACTCCCGCGATCCGCGCCTCCAGAGTGTCATGGGTCGAATTCAGGTCCAGGATCGAAACCTCGCACTCACCGGCGGTCGCAAGTCCGCTCAACTCCTCCCAGTCGGATTCCAGCAGAATCTGGAAATCCCTTCCGAGAGCGGAGGAAAGAAAGAGGGACAGTGAGTGGTCTTCCGTGAAAAGCCCGACCTTGATCATCCGTGAACCAGCCTTCTACTCGGAGAGCCTTCACCCCCAGGGATTCCCTGGAGATACATCTCTAGAGTGACGGTATGGATTGGCATACCCAATCCCCTACCAGTGCAGGAGGAGGTCCCACAATAGTAGCACACAGGCACCCTAGCCTTTCAACCGGAATTTGTTCCTCCAAGCGCACGTAACCAGCTGATTTTCCTTTCGAATACACCTTGGTACCCGCAACCTGACAGAGGTAATGTAACGCTGGGTTACCGAAGGGCCACGCAATCCGCTTAAAGAGGAATTCAGCGACTTAAAGGGCCATTGATTTCCAAGATTCCCTTCGCTCAGAATTTTCCTGTGGGCATTTCTATGAGTCCTCCCGCAGTTCGGGAATCTGATCATGGTTTATACGCACCCAAAGCGCCACATACAGGCCTGCGCCCGGCAAGCGCACGGCAGGGAGCCGGAACCGGATGAACCTCGCCAATTCAGTTGACCTTAATAACCCCAGCCCGCGCTATGGCGCGAATCTGGCCATTGCCCTGATTTCCCCCAGCGAGCAGCGGCGCGACGCCGCGGCGCGGTCTGCGGCCGCTATTTGTGAAGTCTCGTCTTACGTATTAAATGCCGCCGACATGGAAGAACTATCGCAGCGTCACTATGACGTGATTATGATCGATATCGAAGACGACACCGAACGTGCCCTGAAACTGGTCGAGATTTTCAGCTCCGACGGCAGTTCCAAGGTGCTCGTCTATTCACCCTCCATCACCCGCGAAATTCTGGCGCGTTGCATTTGCGCCGGGGCTCGCGATTTTCTCGCTTTTCCCTTTCAGTCTGCCGCCATGAAGGAAGCACTGGACCGGCTGTCAAACCCGCAGCCGGCTGCGCCACCTCCCAGAACAACCCCTGAACCGGCGCAGCCTCTGGCGAGGCCCAAGCCGGGTTGGCGTCGCTTGTTCAACTCTTTTTCCCTGGCCCGCTCCTAGTGACGCCACACGCGCAGCCGGATCTCGATTCCCGGCAGCAAAGCATCCTGCCTCGGAGATTTGGCCATTTGCAGCAAGTTTAGGTTGAATCCCTCCCAGGAAAAGAGCACTTAAGCGAACTAGCGCCCGGCGTGCATCCGTCGAAGATGCCCCCGGGGCGGCTCTCATTCCGCGTGTCCGGTCAAGTGATTACACTTGAGTGGCGGCAAATGCGCGGCTTCCGCGCCGGTTTGCCGTTTTTTGGGGCTAGTAAGCGTGAAACTGTGAAATGCGATCAATCTCTTCACTTCAGGAGTAGCGGAACGAAAGAAGACGTGAAACCGCAAGACCGTGTCTTATGTTGCATGCGGCTCACCTCTTCGAACCGCTCTACGTCCATCCTGTCAGCGCTGCGGCGCTCGTTGCGGCCGATCTCCCGCATAAGCATCGGCAAGTTCAGGCGGCATCTAAGCGAACAGGAGATGGGAACTCCAATTTGTGCCAATCCGCTCCTGCGCCGTCTTTTGAACGCACTCCCTGTGGCAATCCTCGTTGCGCCGTTTGTCGGGTTTGGTCAACCCGCGGCTCCGCCCTCGCAAGTGGTGGTTACGGTGGTTGACGAAAACGGGGTGGGTGTGTCCCGCGCCCGGGTTACTATCGCCGAACCGAACCTGGCGCCGCTGCAGCTCTGGACCAACTATGCGGGTCACTGCACCTTCACGCTGCCCCAAAATCCGCAGCCGTACCGGCTCACCGTGGAGAAGCCCGGGTTCTATCAATCGTCCCAGACCGCAATCAGCCCCGATCTCGGCGCACTCAACGTCATCATAGCCCACGAGCAGATGGTCAAAGAGGAGGTCAATGTAACCTCTTCAACCCCCGGCATCGACACCCAGCAAGTGTCGAATGCGCAAATCATGAGTATGCCGGAGATCGTGAATATTCCTTACCAGCCTTCACGCGATATTCGCTATCTGCTGTCGTTCAATCCCGGCGTAGTTCCAGGCGTTCCGAGCGCGAGCACGCAAGTTCACGTAGCCGGCGCGGACAGTTGGCAAACCCTTTACATGCTGGACGGATTCGATATCCGCTCCCCGGTGAGCGGGGACCTGAGTCTGCGTGTCAGCGCCGACGCGGTCCGCAGTATCGATACCGAGTCAACCCGCTACCCGGTCGAATACGGGCGCACGACCGGCGGGGTAGTGGCGCTTTATACCGGCATGGGTGACAACAAATTCCAATTCACCGGCACGGACTTCCTTCCTTCGTTCCACCAGATCGGCGGCAAACTCCGTTTCGACAAAATCGTTCCCCGTTTCAATTTTTCCGGACCTCTGGTTCGCAACCATGCATGGTTTTTTGACGGGATTGATTTTAACTATTCGGACATCTATGTCACCGGACTTCCCTCCAATGCGGCAACAACCACGGAGGTTCGCGGAAGCAACCTTTTCAAGGTGCAGGCCAATCTCAGCCCGGAAAATATTCTGACCACGGGATTACTGTTCGATGACTTTCACGAACCTTACTATGGTCTTTCTGCCATAACGCCACAGGTCAGCACTACGAATCAAGACAGCATCGCGTGGTTTCCCTACCTGCGCGATCAATGGACCTTTGCAAAGGGCGCGCTGCTTGACGTCGGAGTTGCGGACATGCGCTTTCGCCAGGGCAACGAGCCCCATGGGAGCACGCCCTACGTGATTACGCCGGAAGTCACGGAAGGCAGTTACTTCGAGAATCGGACCAGGCGCTCACAGCGAACCGAGGGCACCGCAACTCTCTATCTGCCTTCTCGCCATTGGGCCGGCGTCCACGACCTGCAAGCCGGCATCGACCTGGATTACACCGGGGTGAATGAAAATGTCGCTCGCGCACCGGTAAGTTACCTGCGCGAAGGAAGCGCGCCTGGAGTGAATGGAACGCTGCTGCGCTATAGTGTTTTCACCCCGGTTGCGCCTTTCGGCCTCCATAACCTGTCAATTGGCTCATATTTCCAGGACAGGTGGAGCACGAAGCAGGGGCTGCTTCTTCAGCCGGGAATTCGCTTCGATTGGAACGAGATCGTCCGGCGACCGGAGTTTTCGCCGCGGTTTGCCTTCATTTATTCGCCTCCGCGCCACGCAAACTCCACGAAAATCTCGGCAGGCATTGGCGTTTACTACGACCGCACCCAGCTCGCCTACTTAGCGAGCGCGCTTGCCGGTCTGCGCACAGACACCTTCTACAACTCCGATGGCCTTACGCCTGCCGGCCCCACGCAAGCAACCGAGTTTACCGCCGACTATAGCTCCCTCCGTGATCCCCATGCGCTGAACTGGAGCGTGGGAATAGAACAGAAGCTGCCCGGGACCATCTATGCGGGCCTCAATTTCATGCAGAAGCGGACGTCGAATATCTTCACATACGCAAATCAAAGCGATCCGTCTGCTCTCTCCGGCAATTACCTGTTGACGAATGCGCGCACCGACCGCTACACCCAGGTTGAAATCCAGGCGCGCCACACATTCTCCGATGGCTTCGCATTATTCGGCGCATACACGCGCTCTTCAGCGCGCACCAATGCTGCAATAGCGTACTTGCCTACCCCTTCGCCATGGGGCCCCCAGCAGAGCGGACCGGTGGCGTGGGACACGCCGAATCGCATTCTCTCCTGGGGCTGGCTGCCAGTCCCGCTGCCCAGATTCAGGAAGAAATGGAGATTTGTCTACACTGAGGAATGGCAGAACGGATACCCGATCACTTCGGTTGACTCGTCCCAGCAGGTCGTAGGTGCAGTGGGATCGCACAGTTTTCCGAACTTCACCAATTTCAGCCCTGGACTCGCATGGCGCTTTCATTTCCGTGGCGAGTACTGGGAATTGCGTGGAGTGATGGAGAACGCGCTGGACAGCTCCAATCCGGCAGTTGTCAATAATGTAGTGGACTCCCCGCAGTATCTCACCTTCAGCTACGATGAGGGCCGCGCTTTCACCGCTCGCATCCGCCTGATCGGCACGAGAAACAAAAAGCATTAGCCCAGCGCCAACGAGGTGCCGGCGCGTCGCTGCCGAATCCAGTCAGATGGCCGCTGTCCCGCGCAAGAGAGCGTCAGCCCGCCGCAGATCCTCTTCCGTATCCACACCGACCGTGTCGGCCGGCGCCTCTGCTACGTAAACTGCAATTCCATTCTCCAGAAGACGCAATTGTTCCAGCCGCTCCAGCCGCTCCAATGGCGAAGGCTCGAGCGCGGCAAAGCGCTCCAGCGCCATCTTGCGATAGGCATAAATCCCCAGGTGTTTGCGGTAGCCCGCAAATCCCGTGCGGTCCCGGTCGAAGGGAATCGTAGCCCGTGAAAAATACAGTGCGCGGCCATCCAGCGCCGTCACCACCTTTACGGCATTGGGATTCGCAAATTCCTCGGGCGGGCAGCGCACCGCCAAGGTGGAAACCTCCACCTCCGGTCGCTCGAAAAGAGTGAGCAGCGGCTCAAAAAAAGGCGGCGTAAGCGTTGGTTCGTCGCCCTGGATGTTGACATAGATGTCGGCATCGATCTGACGCGCGACCTCTCTGACCCGGTCCGACCCGCTGGGGCACGCCGGTGATGTCATCCGTACGGGAATCTCGCGGGCAGCGCACGCTGCTGCCACTTCTTCTGAATCAGTCGCTACCACTACCACTTCCATCAGTCCGCTGGCGGCCGCCGCGCGCCACACCCATTCGACCATGGGGCGGCCTGCAATGTTGCGAAGCACTTTGTCTTTCATCCGCGTGGATTTGAGACGCGCCGGGATCACTCCGACAATCCGTGTTGGAGTCATGGAGTCGAGTGTACATGCCCTGGCCCGGCGCCTGAGAACC
>JASHOY010000251.1 GCA_030038435.1 Acidobacteriaceae bacterium
GGTCCTAGGGCCTGTTCACACTATTGGGGCGGATGGCGTTGCGAGCGAAAATTCGGCCAGACGAGGCGACGGCCGAAGGCTGTGGCAGGCCCCACCGTCGAGGCCGGCAACGAAGTATGGCCGAATTTACGCCGCAACCCGAAGGGATGGGGCCAGATTTCCCGATTTCGTTGTCGCTCGTCGCTCCAGGGATTGACCACAGCACGCTCCTTGCTTCTAGAACTCGGCAAATCTGGCTCCCGTCGCCGCCATCCCAATAGTGTTAACAGGCCCTAATCGTATTTGCGTCGCCGTCCGGGCAACTTGCGCAGCCGCCAGATGGCCACTGAAGTTGCCAGCCACGCCGCGCTGGCAACAATAAGTGTGATCTAGGCTGGCTCGCGTGTCATCAACTCCCAGCTCATCGCCGCAAACACCAGCAGCCCAAGGCTGCCTATCGCAGTTCCGTTCACATACACCCCGGCGACGGCTCTGCCTCTGCGCCGGCCTTCAAAACCGGCGCGCCGTTTCATACTCATCTCATGCTTTTCAATTAACGTTACGCTGGCCGGAAGAATTGCCGGAAAGGCCAGGAATAACCCCGCAACCATCGGCCCGTATCGTTTTCCTATGAGGCCAACAATCGCGGTGATCGCGCCGCCGAAAAGAAACCGTATCGCGTACTCACTCCAATGCGTCCGCCGCTGGCTGTCATGAATGTTGAATTTGATTTTCGTGGCGCTCTCCTCAACTCAACGCCAAAAGGCAAACCAAAATGCGAATGCGCAGGCGAACCATACAAACACCAGAACAAACGAGGCGCGAAGAGCCGACCACCTTTTCGTTGTCAGCATTCGCCGCACCGCCAGTGAATACACAAAAAGCGCAACCGCGCCGCCCATCATGGACCGCGTCTCCACCGCCGCGTATTCCTTTCCATCCATGCAGACGGCGAGATACAGTGTGGCCAGCGCCACCGAAGGCGCCGCTCCAAACAATCCGGCAAAGCTCTTGGGCTGGCAGGCGTCGCCGATCACTGCGAATGCTGAAACCACCAGTCCGCCAACCACAAAGCGAAGGATCAGTTCCACCATAATTGCGCCTGTAGAACTCCGGGTGCTTCGTCGCCGGCAACTTGCCGCCTGCGATGTTTTTTTCTCGAAGAACGTATATGTGCCTTTATCTCGTTGCCTCCACAACACTCGATTGGGCGTCGCGGCGTCAGGTTGTCTGGCCATGGAAAACTCCTTTTTATCGGCGGGCATCTCATCGATCTATCGAAGAGAAGGCCTCGTTCGCCTTTTTTCGGCGATATTCCGCGGAGAAGAAAATGGTAGGTCGCCCGTACTGGTCAGGTCAGTTAAAGCTTTCGCTTGTCTCCTTCGGGATTCAGCTCTATCCGGCGATCAACACCCGCTCCGGAGTTACATTCCACCAGATCGATCGCGAAACCGGGCAGCGAATTCACCACGCCAATGTCGTCGATCATGATGAAGCCGTCGATAACTCGCAAATTGTCAAAGGTTACGAATATGCAAAGGGCAAATATCTGGTGGTCGAGCCGGAAGAGCTGGCAAAGCTGCGCATTCCCTCTAAGAATGTGATTGAGATTCGCCAGTTTGTCGACTTATCCGAGCTTTCCCCGGCGCTCTTCGAGAAGCCCTATTTTGTCCGCCCCGATGCCCGGGAATCCATGGAAGCGTTCGCTGTTGTAAGAAAATCGATGGAAGATAAGAACAAGGTTGCAATCGGCGAAATCGCCTTCGGAGGGCGAGAGCACCTCATCGCCATCGCCGTGCCGCCGGAAAAATCGGCGAAGGGGATGATGGCGTACACGCTTCGCTACGCTGATGAATTGCGAAGCGCGGAAGATTACTTCGAAGATCTGCCGGATTTTCGCGCGCAACACATCGACAAAAAGCAGATTGCGATGGCCAACGAACTGGTCAACGCCTATTCCGAGCCCTTCGAATACGCCGCCTTCAAAGACGACTATGAACAAGCCTTGCACGAGCTGATCGACGCCAAGCGGAAGAATGCGCCGCTGCCTGTGGAGGAAGAAAAACCGCGGCCAACCAGGGCCATCCATCTCATGGATGCTCTGCGCCAGAGCGTGAATCAGGCCAAACGGCCGTCGGCCGCGAAAAAAACTTCCGCCAGGGGCGCTGCGAAGAAAGGGCCGGCGCTTGTGAAACCAGAGAAAAGCAGACACAGGGCGGCATGACCGATGCCGACTGCTAAGTCTCGAGTCCCCGCCAGGTTCACCGGGCAACTCGCCCGTTATCGCTCCATGCGCGACTTCAATACCACCGCGGAACCCCGCGGCGAGGGCACAAAAGCGCGCAAATCCAAGACGGCTCTTCTCTTCGTAGTCCAGAAGCATGCAGCGCGGCAGTTGCACTATGATTTCCGCCTGGCGTGGAACGGAGTCCTGAAGAGCTGGGCCGTAGCCAAAGGGCCGAGCTATTTCCCCGGTCACAAGCGGCTTGCGGTTCACGTCGAAGATCATCCGCTGGAGTACGGTAATTTTGAAGGCACCATCCCCAAAGGGCAATACGGCGGCGGCGCCGTCATGGTCTGGGATACAGGCACGTGGCAGCCGCTGGGCGATGCCGAACGCGGCTTTCGAGAAGGTCATCTCAAGTTCCAATTGAAGGGCAAAAAGCTCAAAGGAAGCTGGGCGCTCATTCGCATGCACGGGCGCGCAGACCGCTCAGGACGAGAAAATTGGCTCTTGATCAAGGAAAAAGATGAGTACGCGCGCGACGAATCGGATCCAGCCGTTGTAGATGAATCGCCGGATAGCGCGCTCACCGGCAAGAGCATCGAGCAAATCGGCAACAGCAATGGCAAGGTCTGGAACAGTTCACATGCAAGTTCAAAAACTGCCAGGCAAAATCCATCGCTCCGCCGTGATTCGAGTCCACGATCCGCTTCCGGCAAACGGCAATCGTCCGGCCTTGCCGCCTTGATGGAATCGCTGCCCAAAGAGAACTTCCCGGGTTTCATTTCTCCGCAATTGGCGCAATCCGCATCGACTCCGCCCAGCGGCGATGATTGGTTCTACGAGATCAAGCTTGATGGATACAGAATCCAGATTCACATCCGGTCGAAAGCCGGCCGGCGCCGGGTGCAACTGCTAACCCGCAAGGGTCTCGATTGGTCCGCGCGAATGCCGGAGATAGCTCGCGCGGCAATGCAACTCAACGTGGAGAGCGCAATCCTTGACGGAGAAGCAGTTGTACTGGATGAAAACGGCATCAGCAATTTTGCAGCGCTTCAGGCTGCGTTTCAGAAAGAGAACAGGCGCGAGGTGACTTACTTCGCCTTTGATTTACTCCACATTGCAGGACACAATACTCGCCACCTCCCTCTCGCACAGCGGAAGCAGATGCTTGCGCAATTGCTCGCGCCGTTAGAAGATCGGGCTTTGATCCGGTACAGCGAACACCTGCAGTCCGGCGGGCAAACGGTCTTCGAAAAAGCCTGCGAACTCGGAGCCGAAGGCATTATCGCCAAAGGGATGTCGAGCAAATATGTCTCGGGTCGCAGCGGGCATTGGCTGAAACTCAAATGCATTCTGCAGCAGGAGTTTGTCATTGGCGGCTTTACTCTTCCCTCGAAAGGGAGCGCCGGAATCGGCGCGCTGCTGCTGGGCTACTATGACCAAAGCAGTCTGCGCTATGCCGGGCGCTGCGGAACCGGCTTCACGCAGCAAACGCACCGCATGTTGCGCCGCAGATTAGACGCCCTCGTCCAAAAGGAGAGCCCATTTACTGCGATTCCCAGAGATGCGCAGCGCGCCGCCGTTTGGGTCAAGCCGCAGTTAGCGGCAGAAATTGCATTTACTACCTGGACGCGCGAAAACCTCGTCCGGCAGGCCTCTTTCAAGGGGCTTCGCGAGGACAAGCCGGCAAAGGAAATTGTGCGTGAAGTTGCCGTGCCGCCGGAAAACGCGGAGAGCAAGAACACCCCGGCTCGAAAGAAGCTATCATCATCCAGGCGCCGGCAACACCGTGAGTCGACATCCGTGACCGATTTTCACATTACGCACCCCGACAAAGTCCTCGACAAAGAAAGCGGAATGACCAAGCGTATGCTCGCCGAGTACTACGCCGCTGTCGCAGATCACATGCTGCCGCATATTTCAAACCGGCCGCTCAGCGTGGTGCGATGCCCGGAAGGCAGTGACAAGCCTTGCTTTTTTCAAAAGCACGTCGGGTTGGGACCGCCGCCAGGTGTCGACAGCGTGGCAGTGGTGAGCAGGAAGAGTGGCAAATCCGAAAACTATCTCAGCGTAAATTCCGCCGAAGGCTTGATCGGGCTCGCGCAAATGGGCGTACTTGAAATTCACCCCTGGGGATCGAAGAATGGTTCGCTGGAGAAGCCCGACCGAATGGTCATCGATCTCGATCCCGATGCCGCGATTGATTGGGCAACGCTCGCGCAATCCGCCCGGCAGGTAGGTGCGCTTCTCAAGCGGAGCCATCTTGAAAGCTTTCTCAAGAGCACGGGAGGGAAGGGCCTGCACGTCGTAATCCCGATCGATCCGGAGCATGAATGGGCAGTGGTGAAAAAGTTCGCTCATGAGCTGGTCTCGGAGTTGGAACGGCAAGAGCCGAGCCTCTACGTGACCAAGATGACCAAGGCGAGCCGCAAAAATCGAATCTATCTCGATTACTTGCGCAACGACCGCGACGCTACCGCAATCGCTCCGTTTTCGCCGCGCGCGCGCCGCCGAGCGCCGGTCGCCATTCCGCTGCGATGGAACGAACTGGCCGCTGACGAAATGCCGCGCTTTTATGTCTCCGGATTCAAGGAGTGGCGGGCACGGCTTCGCCAGGATCCATGGAAGGCTCTTCTCCGAACCTCCCAGCAGCTACCGGTCGACGCTTTTCAGGGCGATGGCGCCGACATCGCAACTCGAAAAACTGCGAATCGGAGCAGCCGCAACACGCCATCGGGAGATGGAAGCACGTGAAAATCCTGGTCTTCAATCCCGGCAGCAATTCTTTGAAGGCTGGGGTCGTGCGTTGCCATCCGGCGCAGGAAACCGCGGCAGACGGCGAGAAACTCGTCGAAGTGATCTGCGAAGGAATCGGTGCCGAAGCAAAGCTTTCAGTCTATCGAGGTAAAAAGATTGCCGGCAGCGAGTCTATCCAGGCGCAAGACTTTGGCGAAGCCGCCGCTGCCATTCTCCAATGGTTGATGCAAGGCAAAGGGCCGCACCAGGGGCTCGCAGACGGGCTTGCATGCATCGGCGTCAGAGTGGTCCACGGCGGATCGCACTTTACAGAGCCAGTGGAAATCACTCCGGAAGTCGAGCGGGAGATCAACGAGCTAGCCAAGTGGGCGCCACAGCACAATCCTAGTTCCATTTCAATTTTGTCCCCCATAAGAGAGCGCTTTGAGAAAGTGCCGATGATCGCCGTATTCGACACCGCATTCCATCGCACCATCGGTGATATAGCCGGGCTTTATCCGATTCCATTCGAAATCTCTGAACGCCACGGCATTCGCCGCTTCGGCTTCCACGGCATTTCACACCGTTACCTCATGGAACGTTATGCGCAGATTGTCAGGCGCAAGCCTGCGGAACTGAAGATGATTACTATGCACCTGGAAAGTGGGTGCTCTGCAACGGCAATTGCCGAGGGTCGTTCCGTAGACACAACCATGGGCCTGACGCCGCTGGAAGGGCTGATGATGGGCACGCGCTGCGGCAATGTCGACCCAGCATTGCCCGCCTATCTGATGCAGGCCGAGGGAATCGAAATGAGCGAAGTGATGCACATTCTGGAGAAGCAGTCCGGACTGCTCGGCGTTTCAGGCAAGTCGCTTGACACGCGCGTATTGATGCGCCACTACGAAGCAGATGAGCGAGTACGCCTTGCCATGGAGATGTTTTCCTACCGGGTGCTCAAGGCCGCAGGCGCATTCATTGCCGCTCTCGGCGGCGTCGATGCCCTTATCTTCGGCGGCGGCATCGGAGAGAACAACACGTTGCTCCGGCAGCGAGTTTGCGATGGACTGCGCTGGTGTGGACTCCGGATGGATCCGGAAAGCAACAGGACGGTCATTGACGTGGAAGGCCGCCTGTCCTCCGAAGATTCACGCGTTCAAGCCCACGTGATTCCCACGGAAGAAACATTGCAGATTGCGCACGAATGCTCTGTGACGCTTGAAGCCGCCAATTCGCGGCAACATCGGGCAGTGGCGCAGAGTTAGTTTTGCTTTCTCAAAATCGGCCAGGGCGGCGCACCTCGGTGACGGTGCATCTATATTGGTCATGATTCGTAAACTTAAATCCGGACAATTTCGCTTGTATTCGCGTAAGAAAAATGCAAGAACCGGGAAGAGGCGCAATTTAGGCACCTTCTCTTCGCTCGAACAGGCCAAACAGCACGAGCGGGAAGTGCAATTCTTCAAGCGCCATCACTGAGGCTCCAGGCCTCTGCGGAGGATTCGAGATGCCGAGTTCAAGAAAAGCATCGGGGACAAAAAAGAACGCGAACCGGTGGTCAGGAAATGTGAAAACCGTTTCTACATTTCCACCGCCTGACCTTTTCACGAAGGATGCAAGAACCATTGCGCGGTCTCTGGCTTCCAAGAAGGTTTCGCCCAAGGGGCCGGGCTCAGGGATGCGCATGTTGACGTTTTATATCAACCGGGCTGGAAAAAACTTAAGCCGCGCGCGCCATGTTGAATTGGAGAAAGCGAAGAAGTTGCTATCGGAGCGCGTCCATGCCGCGCATGCAGCCCGCTCGAAGCGGGCCGCGTGACTGTTGATGGCGAGAATCGCTCCGGGAGTCAGCAGATGATCCTGTGGTCACGGACATCGGAATGAATTGTTGCTGCATCCCAATCGATTTGGTGCTCGACACAAGGAGTTGGAATGCCATCAAAACAGACGGTCACAAAAGCCAAGCGGGAATTGCGAGAAGGTAAATCGCCAAAGACCGCGGCGGGCGAGTTCGTGTACGAAGAGATTGAGCACGTCAGGCAAGGCAAGCATGGAGCAAGATCGCCGCGACAAGCCATTGCCATTGGCCTCAGCGAAGCGCGCCGTTCCGGAATCCCTGTGCCGCCAAAGAAGAATGCAGGTGTAGCGACAAAGAAAAAGGCGGAGCGCGAGATTAAGAAAGGCAAGTCATCGTCAAAGAACACAAAAGAGGCTTCGAGTAAGCGAAGCAGCGCGCGTGTGCAGGTAATGAAGCGCGAACCCAAGAACACCACCGGTCACGCTGCGCTTTCACGCCATGCCAAAGCAGCAGCCAAGAGGCGCAAGAGTTCATCGAACCGCAAAGCGGCGTGAAGGAGCGGTTGACTAACATTCCCAAAGCACGCTATCGCCGAGCCGCAATCGAGGCAATGAGGAGAAGCGCGAGAAAGAAACCGCCGAGTGTTCCCTTCGGGTTTGGATGAAACTTCTGTCGCCATTCCTGCATTTTGTGCTCGGATTGGGATATTTTGCTCCGCTCGCCATGGGCATTCTCGATTCGTCGTTCCTTGTGCTTCCATTCGGCAACGACCTGCTGGTCGTCGGCATCATCGCGCACCATCATCGCGGCGCCCCGTGGTATGTTGTGTCCGCGGCTTGCGGATCAACAATCGGAGTTCTGCTTCTGGCCATCGTCGCGCGCAAGCTTGGTGAAAAGGGTGTGCGCAGAATCGCCGGGGAAAAACGGTATAGCAAACTGAGAGATAGAATCGGCAATCGCGCCGGATTGGCGATCTTTGTTGGCGGCGTGGCGCCGCCGCCATTTCCTTTCACTGTGGATATCGCCGCAATCGCAGCCGTGGACTATCCCGTATGGCGGATTCTGATATTCACCTTTATCTCGCGAGCAGTGCGCTTCTCGGTGCTGGCCATTCTTGCCTTTAAGTTCGGTACTGCGGTCATGAGCATCGCCAAGTCGGCGCCTTTTGAATGGGCGATGATCGTATTCATTGCATTGTGCGCCATCGCCAGCGGCTTTTCCATCTGGCAATGGCTGCGCCGATCGGGTGCAAAAAATAAGGCATGACGCGCTATCTGTTCTCATGCGCAGCGCTTTCTCGAAATCTCTCTTTTTGGCGTCTCCATAGGTAATAACCCACGCCAAAGATTCCGCCGGAAATGGCCCAGGAGGCTTTTTCGAAATAGCCGATGAAGTTGTTAAACTCGTTGGAAAACGCGAAACCGATCATGGCTGTGAAGACAACCCAGGTACAGGCGCCCAAGGAATTGAACAGGAAAAACCTTTTCCATTTCATATGGAGTGCGCCTGCCACCGGACCGGCAAATTCGCGCAATCCAAAGATGTATCGCGCCCAAAAGACGGTGGCGCCGCCATGTCGGCGAATGAGATCCTCGGCCACGGCGACATCTTCGCCCATCTTCAACTTTACTTCGAACCAACGGATAAAATGTGGTCCCAACCGGCGGCCAATCCAAAAACCGCAATTGTCTCCCAGTATCGCCGCACCTATACCTGCGGGAATGATGATTGCGAGAGAAAGCTGACCGCTCTTCTGGGCGAGAAAACTGGCAAGCATGAGTACCGTTTCGCCGGGAATCGGCAGGCCCGCGTCTTCGGCGATCAGGCCCACCACAAGTGCAAGGTAGCCCCAATGTGCCAGTGCGGCTTCGACGAATTTCGCAAGCGAATGCATTACGCCAGGGCACCTTTGAGTTGCATAGCCGGCACCCATTCCCGAACGGAAGCGTGAGCTGCCTGCAAGCGATGCGCGGCGCCATTTATCGGCAGACTCAATTTCTGCATTAACAAGTGGCCGGACCTTCTGTGGATTGGATGCGCGCCTGCGCAGGTTGAAGCCTGGCACGCTGGAAGCGCCGGAAGGACTGCCGCGCCGCAGAGCCGCGAGGCTGAGTTTCCGGCTAACTTAGCCACAGGGCGCGGCATCTATCGTGGAAGACAGCACGCACGTCAACTTATACATATTCACCACCCGGAGGAACATAGTTATGGTCGATGTCTTGCATGAAGTTGCAAAGGATTTCAGGATGAGCGAAACCGAGCAAAAAGTCAGATATGGAATTGGCTCGGCTGCTGCAGCCGCAGCGATCTTTGCTCCCCTGAGCTACAAGTGGAAGGGTGTGTTGACAGGAGTAGCAGCGGAAGTGATTTTAGCCGCCGTCTATGGATTCTCTCCGCTGAAGCGTTTCTTTTACTCCTGAGAATTCGCCGGAAGCAGGTCACGGCCGGCATTTGATTGCGCATCGCAGGCCGGCTTGCTCCTGGACCCAGGAATATGGAGTTGATGCTCGGTCTCTTTCAAATCAGTCGCGGCGCACCGTGCACGACGGATGTGGGGCCGTCAACTCGCGCGAGCGTCAGCGAGAAGGGCGCTGGATGGGCATCTCTAAAATTCCATGCTAGACGGTGTACTGATCGCAATCGCGGCTCACGTCCTGGTGGGCATATCGCTGGTATGGGATAAGATACTGCTCAAGCGCAAGGGCATGAGAGATCTGTCATTCTACGTCTTTTGGCTGGGCGCAATCAGCATATTTGGACTGCTTCTCATCCCTTTCGGATTCCATATGCCTCCGTTCAGGATCGCAGCGCTGGCGCTCGCCGCCGGATTCTGCGACCTGATGGCGACGTGGGCTTACTATGCGGCATTGAAAGCCGGCCAAGCCTCGGAAGAAGTGGCGGCGACGGGTGGCTTCACTCCCCTTGCCACGGTTCTTCTTTCTATTCCGCTGCTTGGAGTGCATGTTGCCGGCGTCTGGGGCTTCGCACTGATGACGGCCGGAGGGTTTGTAATGTTCTTCGCCGAGAAGATGCCCCTAAGCCGCATGCTGCCCTCCGTTGTTTCGGCCGCTGTATTCTTCGGTTTGGCCGACGTTCTGCAAAAACTGGCCTTCAACGGAACAAACTTTGTCAGCGGGTATGTCTTTTTCACGATCGGCACCTTTGCCGGTTCAATGTTGCTGTTGCTGCGTCCGATCTGGAGGCGCCAGATCTTCAGGGATTCGGGAGAGGCGCCGCCGCGCAGCAAAATTGGCTATGGCATCAATCGATTTCTGGCTGGCGTGGGATCTTTCCTCGTCGTTTTCGCCTTAAGCCGCACATCTCCTTCGATGGTTGAAGCCATCTCTGGTGTGCGGTACGTTGTCGTGTTTGCAGGCGCATACGCGGTAACTCATTGGCGGCCTGCATGGTTTCGCGAAGACTTTACGCGGCGGGCCTTATTTGTAAAGGCGCTGGGAACTGGAATGGTTGTTACCGGTCTGATCCTCGCAGGCTTGCATGGTAACGCAATTGGGTCTGCGGGGCCGGGATGAGTGCGTGGCGTGCGGCGAAGGCCTGACTGCCATGATCACCCCGATGCTGACGCAAATTACCCCGGCCCATCGTTTCCAAGGGATATGTTCATGCAAGATAAAGCGGGCGCCCAGCGTGTCGATTACGAAGCTCAATGCTGTAGCCGGCACCGCCACTGAGAGTTTTGCCACCGAAAGCAAGGCCATCAGCGAGAAAAAAGCCGCGGCATAAGCGACGTATCCCAGAATAACCAGGCGCCGTGTCACTATGTACTCGACCGCGCGCAAGATGTGAGTGGCGCGATAATGGTTGAGCTCGCGGCCTTCGGACATGCCCTTGGCGCAAAGAATATCGCCGGTGGAACTCGCGAACACTGTGCAGACGATAAGCACCCATTTCAACATGAGTCAGCCTGCGATGGATGTGACTTGGTTGCCACCGGCGTCTTGGCCACCAATGTCACGCCCAGCGTAATCAGAATCACGCCTATCCAGCGAATCAAACGAACCTGTTCTCCCAGTACGAATTCACCAAGTAACGTGCTGGCGGCATAAGAAGACGAAATGCAGGGTACAACGAAACTCAGGTCGGCCCAGCTAAACAAGGAGAGCTGGGTGAGTGTGTAAATTGCAGTGAGCGCAACTCCCGGAAGCAGATAAGGATTTTCGATTAAAGAAATGAAGTAATGGGCGAATGCAGTGTGCGTAAATTGCGGCAGATGGTCCACAGCCAGCGCCAGCAACAGATTCCCAAAGCTATTGGCCAGCACGGCGACGGCAATGAACAATGCGGTTTTCGAAGCAAGTGGAGCGGTTGCGGATTTCTCGGTCATCACTGCCAGATTAGATCGTATTCCGATTGCATCCGGTTGCAGCACGCTGCCGCTAAGATCTCCGGTTCAGACGTCGCAAGAGACAACCGCGCTCCGGACTTCCACATCCCAACCGGCAGATACGGCCGGAGCCGGCGTGCCGTGCACAGATTTGCAGGGCGCCAACCCTTCCTTGCGCGGTATTGAATCTCCTCAAATCACGGCAGGTGTCACGTTGAGTTTTTCCCTCCACGGCAACATCGACCGAATTGAAGTTTCGAGTTACAGGATACCCACGGAAATACCAGAATCTGACGGTACCTACAGGTGGGAGCACATCGACTTATCCATCGTGATGGTGCACGCGCAGGGCAAGTATGGTCTGGGCTACACCTATGCGGGGCAACCGGTATCCGCATTGATCGAGGGCGTCCTTAGCAGGGTAATCAAAGGGATGGATCCGATGTCGCCACAGCTTGCATATATGTCAATGTGGCGAAACATTCGCAACATGGGGCGTCCGGGGATTTGCTCGATGGCTATTTCAGCAGTTGACTGCGCGCTCTGGGACTTGAAAGCGCGCCTGCTCGAAGAGCCCCTGGTGACGCTGCTCGGGCAGGTGAGAGAAGTCGCGGCGATTTATGGCAGCGGAGGTTTCACCTCGTACACCGACAGGGAATTGGCGAATCAGTTTGAAGGTTGGGCAAGTCAAGGTATACGAGCCGTGAAGATGAAAATCGGACGCGAGCCGGCGCGCGATCGGGAGAGGGTGGGGGTGGCGCGGCAAGCGATTGGAAATGCTACCAGGCTTTACGTGGACGCAAACGGTGCGTATGCGCCTCGCGAGGCACTGGCGCAGACGGAAATGCTTGCCGAGCACGATGTGCGTTGGTTCGAGGAGCCGGTTTCGTCGGATAACCTGACCGGGATGCGCTTCGTGCGCGAGCATGTGGGGCCGCGCATTAATATCGCGGCCGGCGAATACGGCTACGACCTGTGCTATTTTCGTGAAATGCTCAATTCCGGGGCAGTGGATGTTTTGCAGGCCGATATCACGCGGTGCGGCGGAGTGACCGGCTTCATGCAAGTAGCTGCGCTTTGCCAGGCGCATAATGTGCAGCTTTCAGCCCATACGGCTCCAGCCGAACACACACCCGTGGCCTGTGCCGCCATTCCATTCACTGAAATTGAATACTTCCACGATCACGTCCGCATAGAGCAGATGTTTTTTGACGGGGTTCCAGACCTGGTCGATGGCCAGTTGCGTCCCGATCTTTCGCGAGCAGGCAACGGACTTGAGCTGCGCCGCAAGGATGCGGAGAAGTTCGCGGCTTGATTCAGTCAAGGTAACAATTCGCTCTCCGGCAAATCTTCATAGTGGTTTCCGGGACGTCATTGGGGATCGAACGCCGCTCTATAGTCGAAGACTTTCATTCGCGGGAGAAACATCTCACAGAGTTTATAAGTGCGCTCCAGCCCTGGCGTCAGATGCGACTCGCTGTCAACTCAGACACGTTCTCTACCGGCGGTGAAATGGCACGGCACGAATCGCGCTGGATGAGCTCGGTCGGAATGGTTACGCTCTGCGGAAGTTCCCCGGGATTGGCGATGCGTTTGAGCAGGAGTTCCACCATAACCTTGCCCAGCTGCTCGGGAAATTCACGAATGGTGGTCAGACCGGGATAGAGCCATGGGCCAACGGTGTCGTTGCAACCGGCCACGCTCATGTCGTCGGGAATCTTCAGGCCACTGTCGCGTAGCGCTTTGTAGACACCGTGCGCGCTGGGATCGTTGCCGGAAAAAATGGCGGTAACCGGTTCACGGCTGGCCAACAAAGCCTTGGTTCCCAGATAGCCGATTTCCGCATCGCTCTCGGAGCGGATTATGCTCTGGCGAGGCTTCAGGCCAGCCTCTTCCATGGCCTTGCGGTACCCCGCATGGCAGCGTGAAAACCAGGGAAGCTGAAGGTTCCCGACAAAGCAAATCTGCCGGTGCCCTAGCGAGATCAGATGCCGGGTGACGTCATAGGCGCCCTGAATGTCGTCCGAATAAACTACGTCGTGGTTTAGGTTCTCAGGCGGGCTGATGAGATTGTTTCCCAGAGCCACCAGAGTGATCCCTTTGTGTTCGAGCAACTGGATCAGGTTCAGCGAATTTGTTCCCGCCAGGATCACCGCTCGCACCATGTCGCGGCGCTGCACCACACTGGGCACATGCAGTTCCTTCCAGGGAACCTGCGGCGAATAATTGAAGCATAGAAAGATCATGTCCCAGCCAAGCTCGGCGCAGTATTCCTGCGCGCCCAACAGAATTCTGGAGTGAAATGCGTGCAGCATATTGCGGTTACAGAAGAGAAAAGCCAGTGCCTTGGTCTTGTTGTGTTGCGACAGGTCAACATTCAACTCCGCTACTGCGCCCAAAACTCTCTTCTTTATCGCTGGACCGACGTGGCTGTTTCCATTTAGAACGCGCGAAACGGTTGCCAGGCTCACACCCGCGACTGCCGCCACCTCTCGAAGTCCTACATGGTTTTTTCTTGCCATACTCTAAATCAGCCGCCTGACAGAATTTCCCGTCGCAATGCGAAAGTCCCTTCCTGAAAAGCCGCCCCGCAATGACTCCGGGGCAGCAGCAAGCTCCGCATGCCGAGACAAGAGTACAAGAAACGTTTCACATGTTCAAGATTGTTCATCTGCATGTCGATGCGTTGCAGCGCCCGGAACCGCCGGTCATCTGTAAATATATCCCTTGTGCTTTAAGTTACTTGGGAATGAGAATGGCAATGATTTCGCTACTCCTCTGTCCAAGCCGTCGGCAAGTTGTTGGTGGGATTCGGCAGCTAGAACTTGCAATTTTTCTCAGAGCATGAGAAAACACATCTTGCAAAGGCAGCCAACCCAAACCGCGGCATTGCTCCTCCGCGGGGAGATCCGGAGGTGATTTTGAAGGGCTTTGTGCGACGCTGCATCGGTGTTTCGGTGGTTGCGATTGGCATAGGCATGGCGATGCAGACCCGCGCATCGGCGCAGCATGAAACTCCCTTTTGCAGCAGGCAGGATTGCCTGAAAACTCGACAACTGCTGAAGAACCTCTGCGATTTTATTGTCAGGAACAAGGCCACCTATCCAACCATTTACATCGGCGGCTATTACATGCGCACACTGGTGGCGGGTTATGAGATTTTTGGCGACGAACAATATCTCAACACCGCACTCGCCTACGGAGATTACCTGCTGGCGCATCAAATGCCCAACGGCTTCTGGAAGACCGGTTACGGTCCGGTGTATATGGCCGACACCGGGAGCGCGCTTGGTCTGCTGATAGTTCTCTATCCGCACGCCGATCCACAACGGCAGCATGCGTATCTGCGCGCGGTGCAGCACTACGTCAACTCGATTCAGAAAGACGGAATGATTCATCCCTGGGGCGCGTTCGGTACCGGTTGGCATGCTACCACGGGCGATACGCTCGAGAATCCCATCTACGATCAGTACACGCTGTCATCCGCACTGACTGGTGGTGAGATCTTTACCTGGATGTACCACGTGACTGGAGACGACGAGTATCGCGAGATCGCCTTCCATGCCCTGCGCTGGGTATTGAGCACCATGCGTCCGGACGGAAACATCCCGCACATTCTGGCGATGGAAGGCTACGACTGGAATCGCCGCAACGATCCCAAAGTTGCCGGTGGTTTGTGGAACTCGCACACTTATGGGACCTCGGCTTACGTGGGCGAGGGCATCCTCAGCTTCGACCTTTACTGCGGAAAACGCTCCTGGCAGAAGTGGATTCAGAAGGCCGTCAAACCCAATATCGAATTTCTGCTGCGCAATCAGCTTCCTGACGGTACTTGGTCCAAGCTGGCGCGAAACAGCTGGGACCGGACCCGCAGTCCCGGTATCGTCGATTACCTGATCTGGTATTACCAGCACGTTAGCTGCGATCCGCGCGTCGCCGCCGCGGTGCAGCGCTTCGACGCCTACGTGGTGAATCCGGACAATGGTAAATCCTATGGTCTCCTGAACGATGGAGCAGGAAAAGGTGCGGCGGATCTCAGCGGGCCATTCAACACGGTCACTGCACTCACAGGCCGCGCTTTGGCAGATATCCTTTCGCCGGAAGTGGACGCGCGTTGGTGAGATGGGCGCCGAATTCATTCCGGGAAATCGACTCATGACAGACACCGCCTTGCTTCGCCGCCAGTATCGTGAATTGCTGCTCGACAATTTCGTGCCGTTCTGGTTTCGCCACGGCATCGACTGGGAGTGCGGCGGCGTGCTTTCCTGTCTGCGCGAGGACGGCACACTTGCAAGTAGCGACAAGTTCACCTGGTCTCAGGCTCGTTCGGTGTGGACTTTCTCTGCGCTATACAACCGCATCGAGAGACGTGCGGAGTTCTTGCGCGCTGCCGAGAACTCGGTGCGCTTCCTCCTGGTTCATGGCCGCGATGCGCAGGGCCGATGGGCCTACCGCATGGATCGGCATGGCAACGTCATCGAGGGTCCGACCAGCATTTATGCCGATTGCTTTGTAGTTTATGGATTCAGCGAATATTACCGGGCCACTGCCGACGAACAGGCGATGGCGGTAGCGCTGGAAACCTTTGAGCGGGTGCGGCGCCGCATCGACGAGCCTGATTTCCACGAGACCGCACCCTACCCTCTGCCCCATGGCTGGAGGAATCATGGCGTCCCCATGATCCTGACCGAAGTGACCAATGAATTGGCGCAGACCACCGCGGACGCGGGTCTGGATTCGCTCGCAGAGGAGTATGCGCATCGCGTCATGCGTCACTTTCTCCGGCCCGAGCGCCAGGCAATTCTCGAATTTTTGGCCAGCGATTACCGGGAACTACCGCCCCCTGCCGGAACTTTCGTCATGCCGGGTCACGCCATCGAGTCCATGTGGTTCGTGATGCATCTTTCCGCGCGGCGCGGCGATGAGACAACTATTCGTCGTGCTGCGGAGGCCATGCGATGGCACCTTGAACGAGGTTGGGACCCGGAATTTGGCGGAATCTTTTTGGCTGTCGATATCGAAGGGCATACGCCCTATCTTCCTCACTCGGAAATGAAACTCTGGTGGCCGCACACAGAAGCGCTTTACGGCACTCTGCTGGCGCACGAGTTCACTGGTGAGCCCTGGTGCCTGGCGTGGTACAACAAGGTTGCAGACTGGGCCTGGTCTCATTTTCCGGTGCCCGAAACTGGCGAGTGGCGGCAGCGTCTTACCAGGGAGGGTTTGCCGTCCGACGAAGTTGTGGCGCTGCCGGTAAAAGACCCGTTTCATCTGCCCCGAGCCGCCATACTGATTCTGCAGTTGCTTGAGCGGATTCGGGCACGCGAGCAGGCCGCTGTGCCTGCGCAGCCATCAAACGCACGGACCCGTTCAGCATGAGTTCTCGCTTCGTCACCGGACGCGATGTTTTCACCGGCCAGCCGATCAGGATCGCAATTCAAGACCATCGCATTCAGTCCGTCACCTCGGGCGCGGAGGTTGAATCGGGGTGGCTGTCGCCGGGATTGATCGACTTGCAGGTTAATGGCTATGGCGGTTGCGATCTCAACGGTGACACGGTCGATCCTGACACCGTCATCGAACTGGTGAAAAGCCTGGCCGCAACCGGTGTAACCACATTCCTTCCCACCCTCATCTCCGCCCCGGAAGAGAAGCTTGTTCGTGCGCTGCGTGCCATTGCGCAGGCCCGCTCCGCCAGCGCACTCGCCAGATACGCAATTCCCTTCGTCCATGTGGAAGGGCCTTTCGTCTCACCCCAGGATGGCGCGCGCGGCGCTCATCCTCGAGAGGCGATCCGCTCGCCGGCTCTTGCTGAATTCGAGCGCTGGCAATCAGCATCTGGCGGCCTGGTAGGCATGGTTACGCTCTCGCCCCACTGGCCGAATGCACTGGAATTCATAGCGGCCCTGGTCAGCAAAGGCGTTTTGGTATCCATCGGGCATACTCACGCCACTTCCGAGCGCATTCACGCCGCCGCCGCAATCGGGGCAACTCTCTCCACTCACCTCGGCAACGGCGTTGCCAGCACGCTTCCACGCCACCCGAATCCCATCTGGGCGCAACTGGCCGACGATCGGCTCATCGCTACCTTCATCGCCGATGGCCATCACTTGCCTGCAGATACTCTGAAGGCAATGTTACGCGCTAAAACCTGTGACCGCAGCATACTCATCTCCGATGCCACCGCCTTTGCGGAAATGCCGCCAGGCACCTACCCGTCTGCGATTGGTGGCACTGTGGAACTGCAAGCCAACGGCCGCCTGACCATGGCCGGCACCGATCTGCTGGCCGGCGCGGCATTGCCTCTCAAAGACGGCGTCGCGCACGCCGTGGCGTCCGGCATCTGTTCGCTGAAAGATGCAATCCGCATGGCAACGTACAATCCGGGCCGGCTGCTCGGCGATCGAGGCGCCATTGGTCCTGGCGCAAAAGCGGACCTTATCCGCTTCACCATCGATGAGGATGAGCAGCGAATGCGGATTCAGTCAGTGCTGATCGAGGGCAAGGAAGTGCTATGAAATGCGGTCCCGGCAACGCTCCCTCACAATTATCGAAAGTAACCACGAAGGGAGCCTGGCAATGAATGGCGGTCGTCGAGACAAAGCCAAAACCAATTGTTCCACCTCTCGCGCGTACAAGGTTTCGCGCCGGGATTTCCTGGCTCTCGCCGGGTCGGCCACCGCGACGCTTGCCTTAAGCGGCGATGCGTTCCCTCAGACCCCAAAAATCGGCGATGCCCTCAACACCGCTTCTTTTAACGTGGGGAAGCTTGCCGGGACGCACGATTTGGATTCGCTGCCCAGTTGGGGACCCTATTCCAAAAAATTCTTCGGCATCTCACATATTCCCGATGTAACTCGAGGCTTGAGCTTTGACCTGAGCCTTTTTCCCGGGCTCAGCCAGGGTCCCGTGACCTTGCCGAGCGTCACCGATCATTCGGGCGTTCATCCCTGGGAGGCGTCCACCGATCTCAATTTCTATTCCTTTCGTATGGAGACGATCTGGAAGGATCAGCTCTACTGCGATCTCGCTTTCTGCCACCTTAGCAGCCATAGCCGGCTCATCCGCATGCAAGTGGCAAACGAAAGCGGCGCCTCCAGAGAAATCGCGATACATTGCCTCGCGCAGTTGTGCTTTCCACCGCTCAGAGAGCTGACCGCGCAGCCGGTCCAACTTTGCGAAGTGGAATTACCTCCCGGAGCCATCTGGGTGCATGCGCTCGATTATCAGGATCTAACTTATGCCGTCCCGCGCCCTACCGACAACCTGGTGCCCGAAGGCAAATTTCGCGGCGAAGCGCGGCTGCAGAATTGCGTCGGAGGATCGGCCGTGGCCGAAGGCTTCGGCCGCGACGCAGGAGACACGTTGAGATATCGACTGCGTCTTGACCGTCCGTTCACACGCGCCGCTTTGATTTGGCGTTTCAAGCTCAATCTCGGCGAGAGTGTCACCTTTCAGATGGAGGGAGCGGCGCAAGAGAAAATTCGGTTCGAGGGCACCGGTGAATTCAGCACCGTCACGGTTCCACTGGGACCGCTAAGTGCCGGACCGCTCGATCTCCGCTTTGTTTCCAGAGGCGGCGCTTCGTCTCTTGTGCTGAACGGCTTCGTTATTGCCGAGCAAGACCAGGCCATGAGCATCCGATTTACTGAAAAGCACTGGAGCCAGGTTCCGAAAACAGAAAGCGTTGGGCCTTCCGGCATCCTGATTAAATATCGCGATGTCCACAACTGGTATGGGTTTGCCTTGGACACGCCATGGTCGCTTCAGCAGCAACTCAAGTGGCGCGACTTAGACGCAACTTTTCAAAACCATTCAAGCGCGGACACTCAGCAACGCATCTTCGGCGACGGCCCGGGGCGTCCCGGCGATCCTGACTCCCTTTTTATTCATGCCCTCTCCCACCCGCTCACGATTCCGCCCCACGGCAAACACCTGATCAACGGTATCGTTTGCACCGGCACTGAGGCTGAGGTGCGCCAGGCGCTCGATTCTTTCCCGCCTCGATCTGCCATCTTTCAAAATGCCTTCCGTTCCACTCGCAATAAAGTCTTTCAGTTCCGTTGCTCACCGGCAGGCGAAACCTTCCGCTTCAGCCAGCAGAGAATGGCGGCGGTTACCCTCACCAATGTGGTTTACCCGCTTTACACCCAGCGCGAGACAATCCGGCATTACTCGCCTGGAAAGATTTGGGACTGCCTTTATACCTGGGATTCCGGATTCATCGGTCTGGGCCTGCTCGAACTCGACCCCCGGCGCGCACTCGATGCCCTCAATGCCTACACCACCCCCGAGGGCGCGCAATCGGCGTTCATTCATCACGGCACCCCATTGCCGACCCAGATCTATCTCTATTTGGAGTTGTGGAACCGGACCCAATCCAAGCAACTGCTTGCATATTTTTATCCGCGCCTTCGCCAGTATCATCGCTTCATGGCCGGTCGCCTGGGCAGCTCCAATACCCGCCGGCACGAGGATCACCTCATCGTCACATGGGACTATTTCTATAACTCGGGTGGCTGGGACGATTACCCGCCGCAAGTCTATGTGCATCGGCAGAAACTCACATCAGTAGCAACGCCGGTCATTAACTCCGCGCACACCATTCGCTGCGCCAAGCTCCTCTGCCGGGTGGCCCTCGAGTTAGGCCACACCCAGGACTGCGCGGAATATCACCGCGATATCGCCACCTTATCCGCTTCCCTGCAAAAATACTCCTGGGATGGGGACTCCGGATATTTCGGCTATGTTATGCACGAATCATCCGGTCGGCCAACCGGCGTCCTGCGCACCGCCGGCGGGGTCAACTTCAATATGGGACTCGACGGTGTTTCTCCGCTCATCGCCGGTATCTGCAATCCTGATCAACGGGAGCGCATCCTCGATCATCTCTTTTCTGAAAAGCGCATGTGGACCGAAATCGGAATCACTACGGTTGACAAATCCGCACCCTATTTCCGTCCTGACGGCTATTGGAACGGCAGTGTGTGGTTTGCGCACCAATGGTTTCTCTGGAAGACGATGCTCGACCTCGGCCGTGGCGATCTGGCCCTGCGCATCGCCCAAGCCGGTTTGCAGGTGTGGAAGCAGGTCACCGACGCTTCGTACAACTGCATGGAACATTTCATGCCCCGCCCGCCTTCTGGCGCCGGATGGATTCAGTTCAGCAGCCTCTCGTCTCCCGCTCTTTCCTGGTTCGCCGCACTGTACACGCCCGGGCGGTTCACCTGCGGATTTGATATCTGGATCGAGCGGTGTAACTTCAGCGCGGGCAACCGGCGTCTGCAGGCCAGGCTCATCTCAACCGCCAACCAGTCCAGCTTGGGGTCAACTGTACTTGCCTGTATGCATCCAAGCGCTAACTACCAGGTAACTTGGAATGGGAAACCGGCTCAATTTGAGCTTGTCTTTGACGGCTTGTTACAGATTCAAATCCCGGCAACTGAAAACGCGGGCTGGCTGGTTGTTTCTCCGAATTCTGCAGGTTAGCTATAAAGCCAGTTAGAGCGAACGGTGCAGTTATGACCTGCTTTGCAAAGCATAATTGCGGAATGGCAAAGCAGGAGCGATCTTCTGCAATTTGATCATGTCCGGACTTAGCCGCCGCAGGTCGAAATTCACGCGGCACGAGAACTACCGGATCACATCCACCACCTGGTTGCCGGGCGCCGTCCACGCCGGGGCGCCCGTGTGGGTCAGCTTTTGCGCGGCCTCATCCCAGTGCAGATGTGTCAACTTATAGTCGCCGTGTTCGTAAGCATAAGTGGTGCCGTCATCTCGGTAAAGGTTAAAATCGGCATCCCGGCCAGGCCAGACTTCGACTTTAGTTATGGTCTGCTGATCCTCGGTGCTCTCCACCGCACCGCCCATGGGAATGATCGATCCCGCCCGCACAAACAGCGGCAGCCTGTCGATCGGTGCATCCACAGTCACCGTCTCTCCGCCGTGGTACTTGGTGTGCGTCCAGTAGTCATACCAGTCCACCCCCGCCGGCAGATACACCTGCTTGGTGGTCTCGCCCTGCGAAGTTACCGGAGCTACCAGCAAGGCCGGCCCGAACATATACTCATCGCCTATCTCGTCCACCTTCGGATCGTTGGGAAAATCCATGAACAGCGCCCGCATAAATGGCGCGCCCGTCTCGTGCGTGTACCAGCCCAGCGAGTAGATATATGGCATCAGTGTGTAACGCAGCCGCAGATATTTTTCCAGGATCGGCTCCGCCGCCGTGCCGTACGACCACACCTCGTTGTGCTTTCGCGTTCCATGCGTGCGAAAGATCGGCAGGAACGCCGCGTACTCGAACCACCGCGTGTACAGCTCCGGATAGTCCAGGTATCCGCCCACGTTGTCCCGCGCTGTCGCCGGATCCAGTAGCGGCGGGTGTTCTGGGATGTGCACGGGCGGCAATGCCTGCCAGCCGCCCGTGTCGTTGCTCCAGTAGTTCAGCCCTGAAGCCGCCACGTCCAGCCCGGTTGGAATTTGCCGCCGCAGAGTGTCCCAGGTCGGGTAAATGTCAGACGACCAGACAATCGTGCTGTTGTGTTGCACGCCCAGATAGCCGTCGCGAGAGAGAATCAGCCCGCGCGTGTCGCCCGCTGAGCGATAGCCGCTATACAGCGCGCCAGTATGAAAGAGCGGGTAGACATTGAAGTACTCAATACCCGGTCCGATGTGGAAATAACTGCCGTTCGGTGGCAAGTCCGGCTCCGTTTCATCGGCCCATATGTAATTGAAGCCTTTGCTCAGGATGTTGTCCTTGATCACCTCCCAGTACCACTTCGCGGCCGCCGGGTTGGTCGCGTCGATGTCAGACCCCGCATGGTCGTAAGGCAGGCCGTTGGTGGGCGTGCCATCGGCCAGGTGCTCGAACCACCCCTTGTCTTGCAGCATCTCGTAAAAGCGGTCGGTCGAGACAAAGCGCGGCCACACGCTGATCATGGTTTTAATGCCCATCGCATGCAGCTCTGCATTCATCTTCGACGGATCGGGCCAGTCCTTGGCATTGAAGTCCATCTGCCCCATGTTGGTGTAATAGAACCAGTCGACGATGATCATATCCAGCGGCAGATGCCGCTCGCGGTAGCCATTCGCCACCGCCATCACCTCGGACTGGCTGCTGTATCGCTGCTTGCACTGGATGTATCCATAGGCAGCCTTGGGCAGCATGGGCGTGCTTCCCGTCAGCAGCGCATAGCCGGAATACAGTTTGTCTGTGCTCTCTCCATAGATCACGAAAAACGACACCCGGTCGCCCACCTGCGACTCCCACCTGGTCTGTTCGTTGAACCCTGGAATAATCGTTGTCTTAGATGGGTTGTCCCACAGCACCGCGTAGTGCCGGTTGGTCACCAGCAACGGCACGCAAAACGTCGGCCCGGCGGGTGCCGTGTAGTTGTTCCAGCAGCGAATAGCATGGTCGCGGTGATCGAGATATCCCTGCTGGTTCTCACCCAAGCCGTAATAGTGCTCGTCGCCTGGCGAGAAAAACGTCGCTCCTACCTCGTCGTATACCTCGTCCGGATTGCGCGGATCGTAATGGTCATATGCAATGGAAGGTTTCACCTCGTTGAGAATCCCCGCGTTGCCGTCCTTATAATTCGGAACCGACATCGTCCAGCCTTCCATCCGCAGCAGCGTCTTGCCATCGGCCCCCAATACCTGCAGCGGAATATGCGGCGTCGAGCCGCGGAAGTACTTGCAGGTGTCACAACCTTCCGGCGGTCCGCCATGCCCATAATGCGGCACTGCCAGCTCCACCTTCATCTGCGCGGACTCATAAGTGTCCAGCGAAGCGGTGTGCGTATACGTCCAGCCCGCATCCTTGGCCTGCGCGCTGATGCCATATCCCGGTGGCGCCAGGGCCGCCGCTTTGTCCAAGCTCATGGTGATGCGCACAATATTAGGTGCGTATGATTCCAGCGTCACTGTCGCGTTGTCTCGTTGCAGAACTACCTGTTTCTGAGCACTCGCGCTGCCGGCGGTGAAAAGCGAAATAAGCAAAACTGAAGCCAATAGCCTTGGTGTCATTTCCACTCTGGTCTTCCGGAAGTTTTGGGTTGGATCATATGATTCATATGACCTGCCATTCTACAGAACTTGAACGGCACTGTAACTGAAACGTCGTTGCTTGCAGCGCGATTACCCAGAAGCCCTGCCCGCGGCAATGCGCAACTCATGCCGGAGTTTGCGTTCGGCTTCCTTACGCTTTCCTTTCGACTCGCCATCCATAATGACCCTATGTACATCCGTCTAAGCCGGGTGCGCCGCTCTCTCCCGGTAATTCTCGGCGTTGCCACGCTGGCCGGCGTCGGCCTGCTCTTCTTCCGGGATGCCAATCCCCAGCTTTTTCCCTCCCATGCCCATGATTATCTGGCCGCCTTTCCTTTGGCCATGATCGCGGTCGCCTATCTCCTCTACCAGATCGCCCACCGCCCTGCGCCTCTGGAAATGATGAAGGCCGTGCTGTTGGCGACTGCATTTCTGTTCTGGGCGGCCAACCAGCTCTGGCCCAATCTCACCCAGGCCACGCTCTTCAACGACATCGCCATCGCCCTCTTTGTCCTCGACGTTTTTCTGGTCATCATCGGCTGGCCCGCTTCGTCTCCCGATGAATCGTTTGCGGAAATTTACGCGGAGACCGAGAAAAGGCAGCATTAGGCGGGATGCCTCGCCGCCGTGGCTATTGCGCCTCGTTCGTCCCGAGCATCATGTGGCTCCTTCGCTCGCGCACCATATCAACTTCGGCTTGGCGCTTGCCGGCATGGCGCCGCTGGCTTACGCCACCTTCGGTCAGCGCTCGCCGGTGCTGATGGGCGCAGCCGGAACCAGCGGTTCCGTCCCCACCGCCGCACGCTGAGCCAGCGGCAGTCCCAGATTCTTCCACAGCCGCGTGCTCGCCTCCGCCTGGTTAATGGTGTAGAAGTGCAATCCCGGCGCGCCGTTGCGCAGCAGCGTTTCGCACATCCGCGTCACCACCTCCACGCCAAAATCCACCAGCCCCGCCTTGTCTTCCTGCAGCTCTTCGAGGCGCAGCCTTATCCACCTCGGCAGATCCGCTCCGCACCCCGCGCAGAACCGCACCGTGTTCGCAAATCCGGTAATCGGCATGATCCCCGGAATCACTGGAATGCGAACTCCCGCCCTTGCGCAGCGGTCCATAAAGTGGAAATAGGCGTCGGCGTTGTAGAAGAGCTGCGTGATCGCTCCATCCGCACCGGCCTCCACCTTGCGGCAGAAGTGCTCAAAATCCGCACCCGGGCTGGGCGCCTGTGGATGCATCTCCGGATACGCCGCCACCTCGATTTTGAATGCGTCGCCGTGCTTCTCGCGAATGTATCGCACCAACTCCACGGCATAATGAAATTCGCCCGGCGCAGCCGCGCTCATCGCCGTCGCCGGCAAATCGCCTCTTAGCGCCACAATCCGCTTCATCCCCGCCGCGCTGTAGCGTTCCAGCAGCAAAGCGATATTGGCCCGCGTCGACCCCACGCAGGTCAGGTGCGGCGCCGCCTCGATGCCGGCGTGTTCCACCACTTTCATCAACGTCTGGTAGGTTCCGTCCTGCGTAGACCCGCCCGCCCCGTACGTCACCGAAAAATATTGCGGGCGCAGCGTCGCAAGCTGCGCAATCACGGCAGGCAGCTTGGCGGCGCCCTCCGGCGTGCGCGGCGGAAATAACTCGAACGAGAAACTCAGCGGCGAATTCATAGCAAGTGATCAGCGGTCAGTGTTCAGAAGTCGGTATTGCAATCCCCGCCGGCCACTGGCTGGTCCCCGTCCCCTGAGCCTGACCCCTGATCCCTATTCTCTTCCCCTTAGTATCTGTAGTGGTCGGCCTTGAACGGCCCTTCCACCGGCACGCCAATATAATCGGCCTGCTTCTGCGAAAGCTTGGTCAGCTTCACCCCGATCTTCTCCAGATGCAGACGCGCCACTTCCTCATCCAGCTTCTTGGGCAGCACGTACACCTTCTTTTCGTAGCTGTCGCGGTTCTTCCACAAATCGATCTGCGCGAGCGTCTGGTTGGCAAAGCTGTTACTCATCACAAAGCTAGGGTGCCCCGTCGCGCAGCCCAGGTTCACCAGCCGACCTTCGGCCAGCACAAAAATCGCGTGACCATCCGGGAAGACGTACTTATCCACCTGCGGCTTGATGTTCACCTTCTCCACGCCCGGCTCCTGGTTCAACCGGTCCATCTGGATCTCGTTATCGAAGTGCCCGATGTTGCACACAATCGCCTGGTCCTTCATCCGCTTCATGTGCTCCAGGGTGATGATGTCCGTATTCCCCGTGCACGTCACATAAATATCGCCGCGCCCCAGCGAATCCTCAACGGTCGTCACTTCGAACCCTTCCATCGCCGCCTGCAGCGCATTGATGGGGTCAATCTCCGTCACCAGCACCCGGGCCCCCATGCCGCGCAGCGAGTGGCTCGATCCCTTGCCCACATCGCCGTATCCGCAGATCACCGCCACCTTGCCCGCCATCATCACGTCCGTAGCGCGCTTGATCCCGTCCGCCAGCGACTCCCGGCACCCATACAAATTATCGAACTTCGATTTTGTCACCGAATCGTTCACGTTGATCGCCGGCACCAGCAGCTTGCCCTGCTCCATCATCTTGTAAAGCCGGTGTACGCCCGTGGTCGTCTCCTCGCTCACCCCGCGCCATTCCCTGGCCACCTTGTGCCAGTGCTGCGGATCATCCCCATACACCTTCTTCAGCAGGTCCTTGATCACCTGCTCTTCGTGATTGCCGCTCGGCCCATCCACCCACTTATCGCCCTCTTCCAGCTCATATCCCTTGTGAATCAGCAGCGTCGCATCGCCCCCATCATCCACTATCAGCTCCGGCCCCTTGCCGCCCTTGTGCGTCAGCGCCTGGTAGGTGCACCACCAGTAGTCCTCCAGCGTCTCGCCCTTCCACGCAAACACCGGCACGCCCGCCGCCGCAATCGCCGCTGCCGCGTGGTCCTGCGTCGAAAAGATATTGCAGCTTGCCCAGCGCACCTCCGCGCCCAGGCTCACCAGCGTCTCAATCAGCGCCGCCGTCTGAATCGTCATGTGCAGCGACCCGCTCACCCGCACGCCCTTGAGCGGCTTTTCCGCGGCATACTTGTTGCGGATCGCCATCAGCCCCGGCATCTCCTGCTCGGCAATCTCAATCTCCTTGCGGCCCCACTCGGCCAGCGACATATCCGCCACCTTGTAGGCCTGCTCCGCCACTTCCACCGTCGTTGCTGCCATCTCTATTCTCCTCGCATCGTGTTATCGTGATATGTTGATGTGTATCAGAAACCACCGGAGCCGTCAACCGCTCTTCCATTGCAACTTCCCCCGGAAGGGGAAACGAAAATAGCTCAGGTCAAGCGGAGCGCAGCCCTGGGAACAGGGATCAACGTGACGGATGCGCCCGGGAGGGTCGCTGCGAACGACCCGATCTCCGACCCTCCCGGCAAAACTAACCCCGGCACTTCAGCCCGAGGGATAAACACTCATGGCTTCGATCGTAAAAATCCTGCGCGTCGCCGCCGACCCTAACCGGCTCCGCATTCTCCTGCTCCTCCGCGCCGAGGAGCTTTCCGTCGCCGAGCTGCAGGAAATCCTCGCCATGGGCCAGAGCACCATCTCCACTCACCTCGCCCAGCTCAAACAGGCCGGCCTCGTCGAAGACCGTCGCACCGGCAAGAGCAATCTCTACCGGCTGGCTTCTCCGCCAGGAACTGATGCCTCTGCATTCTCCCGCTCCCCGCAGGAAGAATCGGGAACCTCCGTATCGGTCATCTTTCCGCAGATCGAACCGAACGCTGCAGTCGCCCCCATTTCCCCGGAGGGGGAAAACGAAAATAGCCCAGGGCAGTCGCAGCGCAGCCCTGGGAACAAGGTCGAGGAAATTTCTGGGCCCCGTAGGGCCGCGTCGAAAAACGCGTCTCCCGCACCCGTCGCAATGACGCCGGAATCGCCCGCCCGTACCTTTCTCGACGACCTCCTCGCCTGCGCCGCCCTCGAAATCCCTCAAGCTCCTCACGACCAGGCCGCCATGCGCCGCGTCCTGCGCAAGCGCCAGGACAAAACCCGCGCCTTCTTTGACTCCGTTGCGGGCCGTCTCGGCCGCGACTACGTCCCCGGAAAATCTTGGAAAAGCACCGCCGAAGCCCTCCTTCGTCTCATGCCCCCCATGACCATCGCCGATCTCGGCGCCGGCGAGGGCGCTTTCGCTCTGCTCCTCGCCCAGCGCGCCAAAAAAGTCATCGCCGTCGACTCCTCCGCGCGCATGATCGAAGTAGGCCGCGAGCAGGCCGCTCGCAACGCCATCAACAATGTCGACTTCCGCCTCGGCGACATGGAAGAGCTCCCCATCGGCGCGGGCGAAGTCGAGCTCGTCTTCTTCACCCAGTCCCTCCACCACGCCCTGCACCCCGCCCGCGCGCTGGAAGAAGCGTGGCGCATCCTCGCCCCTGGCGGCCGCATCGCCGTCCTCGACCTGGCCAAACACCGCTTCGAAGAAGCCCGCGAACTCTACGCCGACGAGTGGCTGGGCTTCAGCGAAGCCGAGTTGGAAGCCATGTTAGAAAAAGCCGGCTTCACCGAAGTAAGCGCCAGCGCCGTAGACAAAGAACCCGAGGCACCGCAGTTCCAGACACTGCTCGCAGTAGGCACCAAGCCGAGTTAGCCCATTGATACCCCCGGAAAATGAGTTCGACTTGTCACTTCCCCGAGTCGGAAACCTTGATATGCTGTTCACAACAATGCTCCGTAGGCAACGTACAATCCTCCGCGTTCTAAGCGCAGCGAATGGCATGGTAACCGCTACGCAACTCCAGAAATTTACGTTCCTGCTCAGGGAAGAAACGATTCTTGGTCAGGATGGTGCGTTCTACGAGTTTCTTCCCTATCGGTTCGGCGCATATTCCTTCGCTGCACAGCGAGAGATCGAAGCTCTGACAACATACGGCTATATCGAATCCACTCGGTCCTCCCTAAATCTCACGGATACCGGCGAGAAGGAGGCAAGTCATGTGGACAGCGATACCGCACGCGCGGTCCTCGCCATCGTTTCAAAGTATGGAAGGATACCTCTGAATAGCCTATTGAGGGATGTTTATCGCCGATATCCGTGGTACGCGTCCAAAAGCGACCGCAAAGATCTAATGCCGGCGAAAATGCCAGAGCTAAAGGCTGCGCCAATTGCGGTTTACACGATGGGGTATGAAGAACGCTCGGTGGACGGCTTTCTCAATAAGTTGCTTCGCACGGGGATACGGCGGATTATCGATGTTCGAGCGAACGCCGTATCCCGAAAATATGGCTTTGCGCGAAGCTCGCTTTCCACTTTGGCTGGGAAGCTAGGACTTGGATATTGCCATTGCCCGGAGTTGGGAATTTCTTCGGCAAAGCGCCGCGAAGTTGAGACTCCCTCGGAATTCCGTGAACTCTTCGGGTATTATGAACGTCAGATTCTGCCAATTAAAGCGGACGAAGTGGCCAAAGTCGCGGCGCTGATAAAGAGCGTGCCTTCGGTTCTTGTCTGCATGGAAAAGGAGGCGGTGGACTGCCATCGCAGCCGGCTGGCCGCTCGAATCACGGCTCTCACGGATTTGAACGTCGTCCATCTATGAAATGACGGAACACCTCAGGGTCCTCATCACGGTTAAAACCTTTCCGATCCCATCTTCAAAGTATGACGAGCTTGTATGCACCGCCGGCGTAAATGAGCAGGGCGATTTTGTCCGTCTATATCCGATCAATTTTCGCGACCTACCTTTCAGCCAGCAGTATAAGAAATATCAATGGCTCGAAGTGGATGCGGTGAAACACACCGGGCGGGATTCGCGGAAGGAGAGTTACCGGCCGGACTGCGACTCCATACGTCTTCGCGGAGAGCCAATCTCCTCGCGTAACAATTGGGAGGATCGCGCTCGCTTTGTCCTCGCCAAGCAATCCGGGTCAATTGAAGAGTTATATGCGAAGCAGGAACTGGACAAGACCTCGCTTGGTATTTTCCGCCCCAAGGAGGTGTCCGATCTCATAATTGCACCCACTGAAGCGGATTGGAAACCGGGCTTTAAGGCCGCTCTGATGCAGCAGAGACTCTGGGAGAACCGCAGGGCCAGCAAGGAGCCGCTTCGCAAGGTCCCGTTTAAGTACCAATACAGATTTTCCTGCGAGGACGTTCGGTGCAACGGAAAGCACCAAATGATGATCGAGGATTGGGAGATTGGTGTGCTGTATTGGAAATGCGTCGACGGTGGCGCAACACCGCAAGAGGCATGCGACAAAGTCAAGCAGAAGTTCCTTGAGCAAATATGCGCTCCAGAACGAGACACGCATTTCTACGTAGGTACGGTGTTGGCGCATCCAAAGTCGTGGGTCATTATCGGCATTTTCTGGCCGAGGAAGAGCGTGTCATCGTTAGCGCAAGGCTCGCTTTTCTGAGCGCAAACGGCGGTAATCCGTCCCTAACACCATCGCTCCCACGTCCATTAACATTGCATCGAACCACCAGAGCCAGGCCATGCCGCCAGCCACATCCGACCAACCCGCACAATCCACCACCAAACCGGCTCACCTGACCCGCGCCCGCCGCGCCGCCATCCTCAAAGCCCTCGCCGTTCACCACGCGTGCGGTTAATGGTCTGCGTCTACTGCCTGTTTCCAGACATCTGAAGATCTTTCCGGCGGCGGGGGTGATCGCGCACAGTATCCCGGTCCAAAGCGTACGCGCAAATGCTTACACAGCAGAGGTTGCTCTAATGTGAGGCCCCCCGGTTGATTTGAGCCAGATCTCAATGACCATCCAGTTGATAGAGAAACCGATCCAGAAGGCGATCCCGAAGAATTGCCGCGGGCCGAGGTGCGTTAAATGGCTGGTAGCGAAAAACAATCCCATCACGGGCCGGGTGGTCGCGATGCCGAGCAGAATGACGACAGCTCGCATCAGCCAGCGTCTCTTTTGCGTTAGCCGGCCCTGGGCCCTGTAAAGCAAGGCTCGGTAGAGCGAGAAAAGGAACAGACTGTTGTAGAAGAGCACAGCGCTGCGCTCGGTCCATCCGCCGATGGAATACACGCTCATTGCGTAAGCCGTGACGCCGACAACGATTCCAAGTGGGAACAGCCAGCGTTCAGGCCATTTAAGATGGGAAAACTCGCGCAGGACGGCGAATGGCAACAGCACCACGAATGCCAGGGCGGGAAGAATATGCGCGAGGGTCAACGCCGTGTGAGAAGCGAATGCCCGATCGAGATTCATCATCTGCGGTGGCGTGGATGGCGATGGCAACGCAAGTGCGAGGAGGCGTCGGATGACGGCTGCGGCCGCGATTGCAATACACGACCAGAACCCGATCCATAGCCATTGCGGCACGAAACCATCCCGGGCCGAACTCGGCTGCGCAGATCGGGCGCTACGGATCGACTGTTTTTGTCCCGATATTGACTGCATCGCAGATCGCCCTTTCCATCTCATGCCACCGGCGTTTCAGCAGATCTTTTTTCCCGATTCATGGTCTCGGTTGAGAGTTTGAAGCTAAGATTTGACGGTCGGAGCCGGATGCGAGCCATGGTCCGAATTTTCTGGCAGAGACGAGAAATGAACCTCGCACGCCGTTCTGCTCAATGGACAGACTCTGTAGCCTGGGTCGCATGCTGGTGGACAGGTCGACAGGTAGGACGCGAGCCTCGGCCAGCAATCCAGATAAGTACGATGCCTTCTGGCTGCTCACGACATGAACGGCAAAATCGATCCGGTCAGTCGAGCCATAGTGAATCCCGAAGGTAAACTCGTCTGCCCCATCGAGGATGTGTGTCCAGGGAGCATGCAACTGCTCCGATTCTACGTTCCGGGCAAACATGGGCGACGACATCAGCAGCACATTCCAGGATTCCACGTCCTTATGGAGATCGCGGAGACAGTGGACAAGCCGTGGATCGGGACCTGACTTGCTTCGATAACGATCTAATGCCCGCCGAACGATTCCTGGACTTCCGAAAATCGCCAGGTGGTCATCGATAACCGCCATCCATCGCGATGCCGCAGTTGTTCCCTTCTCACGGGCGAACGGTTTCACAACCAGCACGTGTTGCCCGCAATACTGGGTGACAGAAGCGCCATTCGCGAGAGCCGCGCGGTAGATGAGTTCCCCATCGAATTGGCCGGCCAACAGCACCAGATGCTGGCTGAGTTCTTGACCTCCAAAAGATGCGGCCACCTCGATAATTTCGTCGGCTCGCCGCTGCGGATCGACACCGCTGAGAGAGATCCAATCCTGGAGATCAAGACTGGTCTTGCGACTGAGCAGAAGCAGCCAGCCGTTTACGGGAGGATTATGCGGATCTTCAATGCCGGCCACAAACTGCGCTCCCTCGGGAACGAGTGCCAGCACCTTGCTGTCCGCGGGGGAAGCAACGGCGGCAGCCGTGGCGGACAGGAATAACAGAACAATTACGACGAAGGGTCTGAGGTTGAAAGACACGATTTCCTCACTTTTCTGCAGGGATATCGCCTATCCGGTCTGCGATGTGGTCAAGCCGTGAGCTCCAGTGCCTTCGGAGCTCGTCCGCTTTCGTGCGTTGTGCAGGAGTCAGTACCTGAAAGTAGATCCTGCCGGTGAGCTTTTCCTTTTCCACGATCAACTTGGCGAGCGTGGCGCCCTGGCGCGCGGCGATTTCCTGGATTTCTCCCTCGTCGGATGCGCCACCCTGGTGCGTGACCGCATCCATTTCTTTCTGTTCGGAGGCGAGCTCGTGGACGAGTTGCGCAAGATTCGGGCGCTCGCCTTCCCAAATGGACTTGATTTGCGACTTCTGTGCGTGGCTCAAATCCAGTTCGTGCGTGACGTAACCCATCGGTCCGTGATGGAACCAGAACGCACCGCGAGCTCCGTGCCATTGTTGTGTTTCTGTCCAAGCGGCGGTGATGCCGACAACAATCAACGCCACACCCAAGCTTTTCCAAAAGATCCTTCGCATCATGGGAGCACCTGGCTACACTTCCATACCAGCATCGGAACAACTGGAGTGCGATCAAGATTGGTTAAGGAGAGTAAAGTTTTGTAAATGCGGGGCGCGCGATTCCGGCTATGGAATAGGATCGGAGAGTGTATTGAATGTCTATGGATCGAGTGCTGATCATCGACGACGACATCGATCTTTGCGAATTACTCGCGGCGCGCATGAGCGGCGAAGGCTTCGAAATCGAAGCGGTGCATGAGGGCGCCCATGGACTCGAGCGGGCACTGTCTCGCGAGTATTCGCTGGTCGTGCTGGATCTTATGCTTCCCGGGATGGGCGGGCTGGAAGTGCTGCGCCGTATGCGCGCGCAATCTCCGATTCCGGTGCTGATCCTGACCGCCCGCAGCGAAGACGTCGATCGAATTCTGGGACTGGAGATGGGCGCCGACGACTATCTGCCGAAGCCATTCAATCCCAGAGAGCTGATTGCGCGAATCCGCGCAATCCTGCGGCGCGCCCAATCTCCTGCTGCATCGGACGGACCGCTGGTCCTCGGATCTCTGCGAGCAGATCCTTCAACTCGCGAGGCATGGGCGGGAGAAATGCCGCTGGAACTGACGAGCGTGGAATTCTCGCTGCTGGAGACGTTCCTGCGGAGTCCAGGCCGGACGTTGAGCCGCGAATATCTGACGGAGACCATCCTCGGCCGCAAATCAACTCCCTTCGATCGCGCAGTCGATGTACACGTCAGCAATCTTCGCCGAAAAATCACGGCTGCAGGGGGCGGCGAATGGATCAAGGCAATCCGCGGTAACGGATACCTTTTTGCGGCCAGGGTCAGGCACGCATGAGACGAGTGATCTTCGGTTCGTTGTTCGTCCGAATCTTCCTTTGGTTCTGGATGACGGTTGTGGCGACCGGGATCGCCCTGATCCTGACGTTGGTGGTCCAGCATACTTCCATACCCAATCGTTGGAATGGCATGTTGGCGGGCAATGCGCGGTACGAAGGGAATCTGGCGATTGACGAACTCGAACATGGCGGCATCGATGCCGTGAACCTTTACTTAAATCAACTTGCACACGAGGGACATTTGCGGGCCTGCCTGTTCGATGCGCACGGCGCCTTCATTGCCGGCCGGCAATGCACTTCGTTTCAGGACCTGATGTACCGTGTGGCGCATGGCGAGGAGCCCGCGCTCAACATGCGTTTTGGGATGGCGCGAGCCGCGATGCGCATCCGAGCTGGCGATGGCAGGGTATATATCTTCGCCACCGAGCTCCCGGTGGGGCCGAGAGCTGCGTTTGGCGCAGGACGCCGTTTGTTTCTGTGGGAGTGGGCGATTGCATTTCTCGTTTCCGGCTGCATCTGCTGGCTGCTAACCCGCCATATTACGCGGCCGATTCTGGAATTGCGCCATTCCACACGGCAACTGGCAGAGGGAGATTTGAACACTCGCGCTGGCGCCAATGCCGCCCACAGGCGCGATGAGATCGGGGCGCTGATCGCAGACTTCAACCTGATGGCCAATCGCATCGATACGCTGGTTACGGGGCAGAGGCAGCTTATCTCCGATATTTCCCACGAACTCCGTTCTCCGCTTGCCCGCCTCAACGTGGCGCTCGACCTGGTGCGCAGCGACAAAAGTGTGTCGATGGCGTACGAGCATATGGAGCGGGATCTGGCTTCGCTCGACGAATTGATTGAACGGCTGCTTACAATCGCGCGTCTGGACGCATCACCAGCGCCGTCGCCGGCGACGACGGTGAATTTCTCCGGCCTAGTCGCCCAAATCGTTCGCGATGCGGAATTCGAATCCCAGAAAAAGAACATCGGCCTGCGCCTGAATTCCGCGGACGAGGTCCGCGTCCAAGGCAATGCTGCACTGCTCAGTAGCGCGGTTGAAAACGTGGTGCGAAACGCCATCCATTACACGGTCACGGGGAGTTCAGTCGAAATCTCTCTTACAAGGGAAGTTTCACCGAAAGGACAGAATGCGCGGCTTGTTATTCAGGACCACGGACCAGGTGTTCCCGAGGCGGAATTGCAGAATATTTTCCGCCCTTTCTATCGAACTGCGGAAGCGCGAGACCGCAAATCCGGTGGCGCCGGTCTGGGCCTGGCCATCGCTGAGAGAGTGGTGCTAGCGCATCACGGCACAATCATCGCCAGAAACCTGGAGGCGGGGGGACTTGAGATTACGATCACATTGCCTGCCGAGTGAGCGAGTTTCCACCTCTTCAATGCATCTGCCGGTGCATTAGGGACGAATCTAGGGCCTGTTAACACTATTGGGGTGGATGGCGTTGCGAGTGTAAATTCGGCCAGACGAGGTGACGGCCGAAGGCTGTGGCAGGCCCCACCGTCGAGGCCGGCAACGAAGTATGGCCGAATTTACCCCGCAACCCGAAGGGACGCGGCCAGATTTGCCGATTTCGTTGTCGCTCGTCGCTCCAGGGATTGACCACAGCACGCTCCTCGCTTCTAGAACTCGGCAAATCTGGCTCCCGTCGCCGCCATCCCAATAGTGTTAACAGGCCCTAGATCAGCCAGCAATTGAAACAACACTGTCTCAGGCTAAGTATTTCCCGTTGTCCGCCGCGGGGCTAGAGACGCGTGAGTTGCGAAATGGCGCTGGCCAGCCAGCGCTGCTGCAGCGGCGGGCTGAAGGCAGGGGCGCGATGCACAAGAACTGCCGTGCCGGCGAGACGGCAGAGGAAACTGGCTGCGCCAATCTTGCGGGCGTGGTCGCGGCTGTAGCCCAGGATGACTTCCGGGTCGGGAGCGCCGGCGGCGCGCTCGATGAGCAGGCCGTTCGATTGCTTGCCGTTTGCCTGATAGTGGACGCCGAGGACGCGGTTGACGGGAAGTCCGGCGAAGGTTGGGTGATCGCGCAGGAAGAGCCAGCAGCCCATCCAGGGTGCGCGAAGGTCGCCAACCTGGCCGTGATAGGAGAAGCAGCCAGCCGCGGCGAGCTGCGTGGCCACGCCATCGGCGAGCGAATCATTCGGGATGATGGCGAGCAGAGGCGTGCCGGTCTTGACGGCGGCGAGGACTTCATCGGGAATGTGGCCGGGCGTTTGCGGCTCGGCTGGTTCGCCCTTGCGTGGCGGTGGTTCGAGGCCGGTCTCTTCGCCCTCAGGACGGTCGAGTACGGAACCCTTGACCACGCCACCGGCGACAATGAGATCGTACTTTTCGCCGGCGGAAAAATCAGATACGGAAACGCCGGGCAGCGCAGTGAGCTGCTCGCGCGTGGCGGCAAGGATGCCGCTGACCGCGAGATGAATCCTGCGTGTGAATTTCGGCTTTGTGTTTGCGACCCAGATTTCGCGTTCGAAGTTCGAGGCCGGCAAGCTATCGCTGCTGAAACGGAACCGGTAGATGCCTTCGCGCGTGAGCGGCGGCGTGCTGAAGTCCGTTTTGAGTGTGTAGCTGAACTGGTCGCGGACGGGTGCAGGCGCCGGCCAGGAGCCCAGTTCTGTCGACTGTTGGTCAGGATCGATCATGGAAAAACGAAGATTGCCACCCACCGGACCGCCGCTGGAGTTCAAGAGATAGAGATCGAAGACGGCGCGCTCGCCCACGGCGTAGCAGAGATGATGCTGCTTGGCGACGGGTCGCACCGGCTGCAGGCTGGTGGCAATCAAGTCCGGGTCGCCTTTGAAGTTGCGAAGGTTGTCGACGATACCGGAGTGGTTTTCGATGGCCGTCGATTCCCAGCCGCTGATGGCGCCGAAATCGACGGTATCGCAGATGCGGATGTTTTCCAGATATTGCTGCCAGCTCTGGTAGACCTTCTTGCCGAGATCGCGGAAAAGTTGGCCGGCGGTGGGAAACGCGCCCCGGAATCCCCAGCGATCGAGAAAATGGTCATAGGCGGTGAGAATTTCCTCGTGGTCGGCGAGATCGTAGCTCTTGCCGTTGCCGCCGAATTCGCGGTCCTCGATCTGGTGGACCATGAGGGCGTGAGGATCGGCGACGGCGCAGCCCTCCATTTCGCCGAACTCGACGAGCGCCGTCTTGAGCGGCTGGCGATAGGTGAAATCATCGGCGTGTTTGTAAAACTCGTCGTACCACTGATCGCCGGCGCCCTGGTGATTGTTCCACCAATAGGCCCAGGGTTCCTTGTCGCTGCGGTAGATGGTGTCGTGATATGGCGCGAACCAGGCCTGCGCGGCGCCGCGGGCGACGAAGCCGTCGTTGAGCACCACCGAGCGCGAAGGGTCTTCGTGGTGCATGATCTGGAGCGGCACAAAGGTCTCAGGATTGTCGAGATTGGCGCCGATTTCGTTTTGCAGCGTGTATTGAATGAGCGAGGGGTGGCTGCGGAAGGCGCGCACCATGGCCGCGCATTTGGCCAGCATGAAGCGCTGCGAAAATGCGTCGGCTTCGCTGGTGGGCTTCTGCATCACGATGCCGGCCGCGCTGGAGGCTGCTCCGCGAGGCACTCTGCCAATGGCCAGCTTGCCGCCGCCCGGCTCCATGTAGCGGAGCAGGCCCAGGCGGTCATGGTAGCGAAACACCTCTTCCTTGCCCACGTTGCGATGGAAGTTGAGGCAGTTGAGCCCGAGCCGCTTGGCCTGGCGGACTTCGCGCTCGGCGAGCTTGGGCGTGGGCCAGAGGCCGTTCATCCCCCAAAAGCCCCATGAAATCGAGGAAAACAGCTTAATGCGACGGCCGTTGAGACGGAAGATGGCGTTGCTGCCGAGGCCATCGGGCGCGAACCAGCGAAATCCGAAGGTGCGGTAGCGAACGTCGCGGCCCCCGTGCGCGGCAGCCATGGTGACGCGAAGGCGATAGAGATTCGGCGTGGGCAGGTCCCAGAGCTCCGCATCCGCGCAATGTAGGCTCACGCGCGCGATGCGGGCGTCGTCTGCGCTACCAGAAGGTTGCGCTTCGGCTGTTTGGCTGATAAGCAACCTCCCGGTTGCGTAATCGAGGACTTCAAATCTGATCGATCCTGCGGGAGTGCCTTCGATCTTTGCGAAAGCGGTGATTGTCCTTGGCTCGGGCGTGTTGAGCACCCAGGTATCGGCGATTCGGGCGCTGCGAGGCACGGCATAGATGACGAGTTCGCGGTCGATGCCGCCAAAACCGTGCGAGCGATAGACGTTGACTTTGCCCCAGCGGATAACGGTGCCGTCGACCCAGTCGTAACGGCCGCCGGGGTTCGTGATGCGGATGGCGAGATGGTTTGTGCCGCCGGGGTTGGCGGCATCGGCCAGGTCGCACTCGAAGGGCAGTTCCTCCATGATGGAATAGCCGGTGAGCTTACCGTTGAGATAAACCTCGGCCCGCATGCGCGCGCCGCGAACGTGCAGCAAAATGCGCTTACCGCGCATGGCCGCAGGAATTTCGATGGAGCGATACCACCAGGAGACGCCGCGATACGCGCCATTTTGCGGAACCGGATCGTTGGCGGCAAAGCGGTACTCTTCCGGCGTATAGGAGCGCGACCCGAACCGGCCCCAGAAGTATTGCTCGACGGTGGCGGGCAGGGTGACGGACTGGTAGTTCTCGCCGCTGGTGCGTGCGTAGAGGCTCTCCCACCCGCCGCTGGGCGGATGGACGGGCAGCGTCTTGAGATCGACATCTTGCGGGAGATAAATGGTATCTTCCTCCCAGGGCGCGCTTTCATCTATCCACAGATTCCAGCCTTCATCAGGGAGCACCAGGGAGCCGGGGCCGAAGTCGGAAGGCGATGCGCTGGACAAGGACTGGCTGCTGGTTTCGGCGTGCAGATTCAGCCCGGCTATTGCCCCAGCAGCCGCGCACCCTTCAAGAAATCTCCTTCGATCCATGTGTTCTTCTCCCTTCCTGTCAGCGAGCGCAGAGGTGCGAAATTGCGTGCATTAAAATGACAACGTTGCCACTTTGAACTGTATGGGAGCGCTCGCAGAATCGTCAACCGGGCTGCATCCCTCCAGATCTGCTTTATGCGCATCCACAGGACCGGCGCAGAACGAGCTCACCGGGAAGTGAGATTTCCTGAATTTCCTCCTGCTCATCGCCTTTGATCCTCCGAAACAAAGCCGACAGGGCATAACGCGCCATCTTCTCAACCGGCTGCCGAATGACCGTCAGTGGCGGATCGACGAGCGCAGCATAGGGAAAATCGTCGAAACCGATAAGTGGAATGCACTGGTCGCGCGGAACCCCGACCTCGTCGAAAGTGGTGAGGGTATGCAAGGTTGCAAAATCGCTTAACGATAGAATGGCTCCGGGGCGCTTCTTGCTTCGCACCGCCGCGCCGAGCATGTAGCGCAACTGCTCGTAATCAGCCGCGACAATCAACTCGGGACGCGCGTGGGCTGCGCTCACAGCGTCGGTATATCCGGCGATGCGTTCCCGGATGCTGTAAACCTCGGGTTTTCCGCCGACGCAGGTAATCCTCTCATAACCGTGCGAGAGGAGATGCTCGGTCGCTATGCGAGCCGCTTCCCGATTGCGCAGCAGAACGGAATCGATTTCGGGCGAAAGGAAGCTGTCAAAAGCCACCACGGGGACGCCGGGAAGTATGGCGCGGATATCTTCCATTTTGCTGCCGGGAGCGGCCACCAAAAGCACTCCGTCGGCGCGAAAACGTCTCAACGTAAGCAGGTGTTCCTGCTGCTGTTCCATGCGATCCTGGTGGGTAAGAAGAATCACGCTCCAACCGTGCCGGCGAGCCTCTTCTTCCATCATCTGCGTCGCGGCGCTGAAGAAGGTATTGGAGACCTTAGGCAGAACGATACCAATGGTGCGGCTCTGGCCCCCGCGCAGCGAACGCGCGGTCTCGTTGGGAGTGTAGCCCAGATCCCGGATCGCCGCCTGGATGCGTCCAGCCGCCTGGCGCCGCACGGTCAGCCCGCGCAGAAAACGAGAAACGGTGGACGCGCCGACGTTGGCAGATTTCGCGACGTCCCGAACCGTCGGATGCTTCGTAACCGCTGCCAATGGCTCCGCTTTCTTCAAAGCTTACCTCAGGTTTTCTGCCGAAGAATCGGCGGCACACACTCCCTCGAACACTCGCTCATCTCCCCCGCTGTGCCATGTGTGACCGCAGCGACGCCGGGTAAAAGTTGTGTACAGAAGGACCGCCGCCAGAGTCAGGATCGCCATGGTGGATCCGGTGGCTCTTCCCGCGTAGGCGAGGTGGCGCGAACAGATTATACCGAGGATCGCGCTGGCGGCTGAATTCATCAGCATGAAAATGCACCGGATCATGCCGGAGCCGGAGCCGAGAAGGTGCGGGACAGGCTGCAATGCATCGACCAAGAGCGAAGGTCCTGCAAGGTTAAAGCCGAAGAGGGCCACGAATTCCGACGGCAGCAGCGACAGAGTCGCTGGAAGTCCGGTCCACAGGAGAAGTACCGCGACCAGTGTGCTGCAAGAGGCCATTGCCAGACCCGCCAGGATGATCCGATGTCCTGAAATCTGATGTTTGCTGAGGAGGCTGCTGGTGGCCGCTCCCAGAATCGAGGCGCATGCGTCAATGACGAGGATCGCCGCGTAGGTGCTGCGGTGCATGCCATAACGCTGCACCAGGATCAGCGGGGAAACGGCAGTAAAGGAAAATGTCGCAGCGAACAACAGCCCGAATACCAGCGCACATAATCGGAGGGCGGGCTCAGAAAGAACGGTCCACGCATTGCGCAATTGCATTCGCATGTCCAAAGGCTGGCGCAGTGTTGCCGAAAGCGTCTCAGGAAAGCGCGCGGCGGCGATGGTGACAACTGCGGCGAGCGCTCCCTGCACGGCAAAGAGCAGGCGCCATCCGGCAATGTGGACAGTCCAGGCTCCGAGGGTAGGCGCGATAACCGGCATCAGTCCACTAAGAGTGTTGACCTCGGACATGGCCAAACGCGCGTCGCGCTCGGACCAGAGATCGCTGATCACCGCCAGCGGCAGAGTGGTGGCGATCCCGGAGGCGCAGCCTTGAAAAATTCGGTAGAGCAGCAAGCAGTCAAAGGAAGTAGCCGAAGCGCAGGCCATCGCGGTCAGAGCAAATCCACCGAGAGCGAATAGAAGGATTCGCGAGCGTCCAAAGCAGTCACTCAGCGGCCCTCCAATGAGCGGTGTCAGGGCAAAACCCGTTACAAACATGCTGATACTCAGAGTTCCCTGGCCAATGTGGATGCCCAGACCGGATTCCATTTGAGGAATGCCGGGCAGAGTCATGTCGATGCCAAGAGAGGTAAACGCAGCGACGGAACCGAGAAAGCAAATCGTCTGTCGGCGCGTAAAACTCATCGCTCCTGCTGGCGCTTCCTCCTTTCACGCGATGTTGTCTGATCCCGAATTCACATTCATCCTAGCACCCGTCTTTTGCGTAGTGGGTCAGTTGGAAGCTGTCTTGAAAGGGCGTGGCTTCACAGCTTACGGAAAAACTCATTGGAAGAGGCTTTGTAACCAGGGCACGACCTCAGCCGCGCAGCAATGGTCGCAATATGAGTGGGGCTTTATCCCTTGCCAAGCGCGCGCCTCAGCCGCTTTTGCCGTCTATTCGGACTTTTTCCGCAGCCTGTTCAGTCGTGCCGCAAATGCCGGGAACGTAAATTGAGCTTTAGCGCCTGGGACGGCTCCCGGCAAACTGACCCACACCAGCTATTGCCTCCGCGGGCGCGGTTTCCGGCACTGAGCCATCGGCTAAGGGCGCTCCATAGCGCAGTTCAGATCTATTTTGGCAACGATATTACACGTATCGGTGCCCAGCCGCAGAAGGCAGGACACTGGCCCGGCCGATCCGGAGTCTGGAAAATACAGCAAGATCCCAATCTCTACTCTTCGCGCAAAATTTTGGTTGACATTCATTTCGTCTCGGGCGTAGAGTTGCTTCGGCGTAATTGGCAACGTTGCCAGTTAGGTTAAATCCGCAGACCTGAGCTCAGAACATGGGGTGAACGTCCGCGGTGGCCGGAGCGCAGGCCTCGCAGATGATCCGCAAGGCGCTGGCTGCGAGCTTCTAAATCTCGAACTGGTGTCGAAGATTTCCTCGGTGACCGAGCCCTGACCGTTGTCGCGGTCGGCGCGGCTGCCCTACGTCATACCATCTCGCCGGGTTCATATCTA
>JASHOY010000252.1 GCA_030038435.1 Acidobacteriaceae bacterium
GCACTCGGCCAGCGCCACCGCGCACAACGGGGTCTGCGAAGAAGGCTTGAGCACCACCGTGCAACCGGCCGCCAGCGCGGGCGCCACCTTGCGTACCGCCAACACCAGCGGAAAATTCCATGGAGAGATCGCGCCCACCACGCCGACAGGCGTCTTCACCACCAGGTTTCTGCGGCCCTGCGCCTGATGCGGAATCAGCCGACCGTAGGCGCGCCGGCCCTCTTCGGCGAACCACCGCAGGTGGTCTTCACTCATCGCCACTTCGCCGCGACTTTGCGCCAGCGGCTTGCCATTTTCCAGAGTAATCGTCCGCGCAATCTCGTCGGCGCGTTTCATCAGCTCATCGGCCACCCGATGGAGCGCCGCCCCCCGCTCTTTCGCCGTCCTGTTTCGCCACGCCGACAGCGCAACCTGGGCGCTTTTCAGCGCCGACTGCACATCTTCACGCTGCAGCGCCGCGACATGCCCAAAAATCTCTCCGGTCGCGGGATTAACCACGCCGATTTCGTCGCCGGTGGAAACCCACTTGCCGTTGAGATAGACCTGGTGATGATTATCCTGACCCGGACTCATCGAAGCCGCCTCGCCTTAGTCCACCCACTTGGGGATGTAGTTGCCCTGGCGCGCCTCAGCTTCAATCCTGCGAGCCGCTTCCGTCACATGGAAACGCGCCAGCCGCTCCGCGTCCTCGGCGCGATTATGCTCGATGGCGCCCACGATTCCCAGGTGCTCCTCGTAGATGCGCTGTTGCTCGCGTGACGCTCGCACCGTCATCCCCAGCACGCGATAGCTTTCGGCCAGCCGGATGAGAATGTCGTTGCGCGACAGCTTGGTGATATAGAAGTGAAATTCCCGATCCAGCCGACCCCGTTCCTCTTCCTTTTCCTTCTTGGCCAGCTTGTAGACATCCTCCGCCATGCTTCGCAGCGTGGCAATATCTGCCCGCCCCGCGTTGTTGCAACTGAGGCGCGCCGCCAGTCCTTCCAACACCGCGCGCACCTGATATGCCTGGCAAATGCGCTCCACATCCAGCTTTCCGACAAATACACCCAGCCGGTCAATTGACTCCACCAGGCCCAGCCATTGCAGTTCAAAGAGCGACTCCCGAACTGTCCCCTGCGCTACGCCCAGTTCGCGCGCCAGGCTCTGCTGGCTCAGCCGCTCCCCGGGCTGCGTTTCACCCGACAAAATCCGGCGCTGAATTTCTTCGCGAACCTGGTGACGGGCTACACGGTCGGGTACCGTCCTGCCTTTCTTGAGTCGCGCCTTAACTTCCACTGGATTCATAGTTCGATTCCCGGAATCCCCGCTCTTCAATCTAACCTATAGCAATCGATGGCAGCAACACTCAATTGCGCTCCTATGCCTGCCACCCGACCCCCATCGCCCGCGCCAGCCGCCGGAAGGTTTCGGCCTGGTTCCCGAAAGAAAGCAGCACATGGTGCGGCATGCCGGCGTGCACCAGACGGTCGAAGCGCTCCGGCACCGGGCCCCGGCGCCCGATTTCCGCCTCTGAAAGCTCCACCAGCACGGTGTTTCCTGTCAGTTTCCTTCGCGGGGCAACAGTCCGTCCTTGAAATGCGGTCATGTGATACTCTCCATCGCACCGCCAAAGCCGCGAGACCGTCACTTCTTCGCCTTCGCGAATGCATCCATCCACCACCAGGGGCTTCACAATGTTGAAATGCTTCGCCAGCGACGGGCTGCCATCGCACTCTGCCGCATTGCACATATCCATTGGAGCCATCCCGGGATGCCAGAAGAAAATCGTGTTTCGGTCGTGCTCCAGCCAGTCGGTCAGGAATCCCGGACCCATTCCCAGCAGGCAATTCATTAGGCTGCCGGCACACCCGTCGACGTCGCCCTCGATGGAAATTGCCCGTCCCTCAGTGGAAAGCCGCGACACCGCGAGATAGGGCCATTGCCCCAGCATGTTGGGCAGCTCCGGCCAGCACTGGATGGTGATTCCATCCAGGCATTCGTCTTCGATCAGCTCCAGCATGGCCAGGTAGAACCGCGAATTCAGCGACAGGTCTTCCGCCGTGATCTCTCGCATCGGCAGTTTCATGGCCAGCACGGTTTCCACGTCCTTGCGCACGCCATCCTGAGGCAGCGCATGCACGCGCTCCATGTATTGCGGCAGGCTCAACGGATGCAGTTGGATCCCCAATGACCGGCGCATCAAAAACGGATCCGCGGCCAGATCGATGAACCCGGGAGCATGGGTCCCGATCACGCCGAGCTTCGCGCGCTTCAATGCGCCCGCGGTTCGTGCCACCGCAACCGCCCGCACCAGCTCCGCGCGTAGCTGCGCATCGTCGGGATCGCCATACACCAGCTCGAAGGCATGACCCGCCTGGCGCAGCGACGAAGCCCACAGATGTTGCCCGACCAGCGAGCAGGAGCTCACCTTGCCATCGCCGGGTCGCTCCGGGGTGGCCCACAGCACCACCGGGTCGGTCCAGCGCTGCGCCACGGTTAGCGCCAGTTGCCCATGCCCCATTGACGGCTGCAGCATCACCAGGGCTGAGCAGCCGGCCTGATGCAACTTTTCGAGCTTAGCGGCCGTGGTTGCTTCATCCACCACCGGCTCATCGCCGCCCACGGTCCGGTATCCGAGTTCTGCCAGCGCGGCAAGGCTACGCTCGCAAATGATCTTGTTCCATTCCTGATCGAATCCTGGCCGTTTGCGCCCCAGGACTAGCACACCGACCGGACCAGCCTCCGCTTTCCCTGCGGAATCCCGCATCTCACGCTCCTTCGCAAATGAATCTCTCTACGGGCAAGGGCTCGCAATAGGGCAACAGGCCGCCGATCAGCGGCCTCAAGTAGTCAAAGAACACCGTCTCCAGGGGAATCGCTGCGTCCGACGTCCAGTCTGCCGGCAACGGCTTCTCAAACTCCGCAACCCTGTCCAGCGGCACGTACTCATATCCACATTCCCGCTCATCGCTCAGTGGCCGCAGCGCCACCATCTTGTCGTTCTCTCCGTCGAGCAGCCCGCACACCGCGGCCCGCCCCACCAATTCCGCGTCTTTCCAGTCCTGCGCCGCGGCGTGCAGCATTGACGCGCGTCCCAACAAACCCGGCTTTTCGCTCCGGCAGCGCATCTTTAAATTGCGCGCCACCGCTTCGGCCAGAAACTGCGCCACTCCGCCGGTAATCGGCCTTCCCAGCGGATCGGCCTGCGCTCCATCTGCCACCTGGTAGACGAACCGCCCGTCCAGGTCGCGAATTCCCTCAGCCACCACCACAATCGCCCACCCCTGCCGCGCCACTATGCGGTCGAGATCGGCGAGGAAGCGCTCCATCGCAAACGGCTGCTCCGGCACATATACCAGATGCGGCGCATCGCCCTCGTCGCGTTTGCCCGCTGCAGAAGCGGCTGCCAGCCACCCCACGCTCCTGCCCATCGTCTCCAGGATGGAAACCGGCTGTGGGAGCGCGCGCACGTCCATTCCCAGGTCACGAGTGGATTGCGCAATGTAACGCGCTGCGCTCGCATAGCCGGGACAGCGGTCGGTGACGGCAATGTCGTTGTCCACCGTCTTGGGAACGCCCAGTACGCGCACCTCGTCACCCTGCGCGCGGCAGTTGCGGCTGATAATTTCGGCGCCGCGCATCCCACCGTTACCTCCGGCGATCAGCACGTCATGCACGTCGTTCGCATTGAGGCATTGCGTGAGCCGGTGCAACTCGTGGTCGGAAAGTTTCGCTCTCGAAGAGCCCAATGCCGCCCCCGGGCTGGTGCGCATGGTCTCCAATTCATGCGGCGACATCCTGCCCAGGTCGATGGTCTCGCCGTTAAGCAGTCCTTTTATGCCCGAGTGCGCGCCCCAAATGTGCTCGAACGCGCCGCAGGTTTGGGCTTCGCTGACAATTGCGGCCAGAGTCGCGTTCAACATCTGCGTTGGTCCGCCGCCTTGCACCACCAGCAGATTCCGTCGTTTCATGGCGCGCTCCGGCTCAAGGAGAGTCACTTTGCACAGTATCGCCCCGTCTGCGCCGACCCTTCAAAACGAAGGATCAGCTTATAATCGATTCGGATCAATTGTCAATTGGATCCGACCCATGAACCGGGTATCGATATGACTGGAAACGTGCGTGCTTTCCGATCTTGGCGGCGAGTGTGCAAGGTTGGCAAACCGCGCTCATTCTTTATTCACGTCTTGGGACTATATTCGACTTTGTTCGCGATCTGATCCGCATACCGGCGCGACAGGTGGAGCAGCATGACAACGAACGGCTTTCAGGGATTGCGGGTGCTGGCGCTGGAAAGCCGGCGTGCAACGGAGATCGGCAAGCTCATCCGCAATTATGGCGGAGAACCGATGGTTGCACCGGCGATGCGCGAAGTGCCCCTGGAATCGAACATAGAAGCGCTGGAGTTTGCCGACCGGTTAATGAAAGGCGAATACGAGCTGGTCATTTTTCTTACTGGTGTGGGCGTGCGCCGGCTGACGGAAATCGCGGCTTCGCGCCACGAGCGCGCCGCGTTTGTGGACGCCCTGCGCCGCGTAAAGGTGATATCGCGGGGACCAAAGGTCAGCGCTGCTCTGCGCGAACTGGGTGTGCCCATTGCCGTGAACGCTCCCGAACCATGCACCTGGCACGAAGTGGTTGGGGCCCTGGACAACGCTTACGACCAGTCGCTCCAGGGGATGCGCGCGGCGGTCCAGGAATACGGTGCCTCAAATCCGGAGTTGCTTGACGCCCTGAGCCGGCGCCGGGTGCAATGGACGCGTGTGCCTGTTTACCACTGGGCGCTGCCCGATGATCTGGAGCCGCTGCGCGATGCCGTTCGCGCCGTATCCTCGGGCCAGATAGATGTGATTGTATTTCTCACCGCCGTGCAGGTCACCCACCTCTGCCAGGTAGCGAAACAAATGGGCGCAGCGGAGAGTTTGCGCGAAGGGATGGGTGGTGCAGTCCTGCTGTCAATTGGTCCCAGCACTACGGAGGAACTGGAGCGCTACGGGCTGAAGCCGGACTTTGAGCCGTCGCATCCCAAGATGGGCATTCTGATCAGTGAGGCAGCCACCCGTGCGGCGGAGTTGCTCGCATTCAAACGGAAGGGGAGATCGCCATCCCCGCGGCATTAGATTTCAGCCGTCGTCGCGGAACATGGGATGCGGAATCAATCGCCGGTAGTCTTCCTGGTGGGCGCCGTCGAGGCAGGCTTCGACGATGCGCTTGCCCAGAGGATCGAGATCCTGAACCAGAAACGGCTTTAGCTCACGGGCGAAGAATTCGCGCCATTGCCGAGCGCCCTCCTGGTAAACATCCATGCCACCCTGCAGTTGTTCCTCCACCTGAAAGAAGACGCGCGGAATCATCGAGCCTTCAATACGCAACTGGTTGGGGATGTAACCGAGCAGAGGACAGATGGCCTCTGTGACCTGCTCACGGCCGAAGCGGGCGCTGCCCCGGCGAGCAAGATACTCGCGGGCCAGCCACTCGGCCATGAAGCCGACTCTCCAGGCGCCGATGTGCTGGTTGGGAAGCAGGACGTAACGGGTCTCCGGGGTTTCGACGATCTGGCGCAACAGCAGGTTGGCCTGGTCGACGCGGCGTCCGGTAGCGAAGGCCCAGTAGGAACCGACGCCCTCCGACTCCATCTGCTCGGCTTTGCGAGCCTGAATGCTGGGGTTGGCGTGACCCCGCGGAGCCGCCAGGCGCCAAAGCCACGCCAATGCCGGGCTGAGTACGTGAAGCATGCCCAGGATGCCATAGAGCCGGCTGTCACTGTGAGTAGGCGGACAGCGCACTCCGAAACTGCGCACATCCACGCGCTGCGGACCGTCCAGTATGTCTTCAAGCAGGCGGCGCGGAATAATGACCCGCGGGTTGGGACAAAGCTTGCCGGGAGCGTCTTCCACATGCTCCCAAGTGAGGCAGGTGCCGCCGGAGACGATGTAGTGGTTGAGGAAGATGAGCGGTTCCGGGGGCTCGATACACAGGCGCTCCAGGTTCGGCGCGGTGCCGTAAGCATGGATGTGATCGACGCGCACGAACCAGGCATTTTCAGCATCGGCAATGGTGAGACGGCCGCTGGTGCCGCCGTTGGTCTTCTGGTATTGCGGATGCGCACAGGCCATATCGTCGGCGATGGGGCGCAGATGGCAGGCCTCGGGGAGATTGAGGGTGCGCTCTTCCTGGGTGACGACGTTGCGGCCCAGCAGCAGGCGGCCATCTTCCATACGGTGGATGTGCTCGGTCATCTCGCTCTTGCCGCCACCGCTGGCGCCTTCGTGCATGAGGACGAGGCGATTTTCATACGGCGTGACAACAGCAACCGCGGCACAGTGATTGGTCGTCCAGCCCTCGCGCTCGCCCTTGTCGAGAAGCATGGAGTAGACGCCTTTCTTGGCGCTGGGACCGGGATAAAGGTTATAAGCGAAAACTTCCTGGTGGGTGCCAAAGCGCTGATGGACGACGATCTGGCGGCCGGCGAAGTGGGTGTGGCGAAAGGGCGGCGCAACGAAGAGCACGCCGCCAGTAATGTTGAAATCCGCCGGGACGCGGCTGCGCGGAATCATACCCTGGAGGTCGGCAAGCGCGGCGGCAAAAAATGCGGCATTGAGCGGCGCGATGAGCAGGCTTCCGTATCCAAGAGCATTTGTGCCCGCATAAAAAGGCATAGCCACCAACTCCTGGGACTTGAGCCATTCCAGAGTTTGGCGGCGAGTGCTCTCAAAGCTTTTGCCAAAGCGCTGCTGGTAGGTTGGCTTGTCGGTCGGTAGTTCATCGCCAATGACCATAGCGTCGGGATCACGACGGCGCATCGCCGGGTCAGGATAATTGACTGCGACGCCGTTACGCGCCTTGGTGATGACTGCTTCAACCACGCGGCCGGTGCCGGGAACGTCAAAGATGACCTCGTTTACACCATGATCTTCGCGGTTGCCGAGGGTCCAGTCGGTTACGTCGGAATCGCGACCCAGCGCCCAGTCGAGAAGATCAAGACGGCTTTCAGGGGTGCGGACCCGCGGGGCGGCATGGAGAACTTCACGCACGGAAGCAGGCAGATCAAGCTCCGGCCAGGCGAGCTGGAAATCAACTGGAGCAACACCCTTGGCGGCTTTGTTCATGCTTGATTTCTCGCTTTTCAGGAAAGCCTGCCCGATCACATCCGGGTAAAGGTGCGGGACGGTGATTCTGTTTTATCGCATTGGGCATCACCAGTGCCAGTGCGCGCGGTCACAGGCAGATATCAATTGAGTGGAAAGCGCGTCCGAATGAGTTCCAGCGCTTGATCTTTGGTGGCGATGGTTCCTTCGAGCTGAGCGTCTTCGGCCGCTTGCAGCATTTCGCGGAATTGAGCCCCGGGCTTGTATCCGGCAGCAATCAGTTCCCTGCCGGTAACAAGGCGCGGCGGGCGAAACTCTTCTTCCGGCGTGGACTGCCAGCGCTCGCGCACGTAATCGTAGATCTCCAGATGCCGGTGTGCCGCCATGCAATCCATGCGGTGCAGGGCCAGGTGCTCTTCGAAGCCAGCAAGACGGAAGAATCGCTTGAGCGTGGATGCCCTCATCTGCGGCGCATTCATGAAGCGCATGTGATGTTCAATGAGGGCGAGGATCTGGCGCGCTTCGTCGTTCGAGAAACGCATGCGGCGGCAAATATCCGCGGCAATGGCCATGCCCACTTCGACATGGCCGTCGAAGCGGATGCGATCGGGCGCGCTGCGAAAGGTGGCCGGCTTGCCGACGTCGTGCAACAGCGCACCCCACGCCAGGGTTTCGGAGCAGCCGGCATCCAGTTGCCCGATCACCATGAGGGTATGAATCCAGACATCGCCTTCTGGGTGAAATTCCGGTGGCTGTTCGACACCCTTCAGACGCTCGATTTCGGGCAACACGTGGGCGAGCAGGCCGGTTGAATCGAGCAGCTCAAAGGCGCGGCGCGCGTGGCCCTCGGTGAGCATTTTGGTGAGCTCATCGCGAACGCGCTCGCGGCTCACCGTCTGGATGCGCGGTGCGAGCGCGCCAATAGCGGCAAGCGTAGCGGGTTCAAGCTCGAAGCCGAAGCGTGCGGCAAAGCGCACCGCGCGCAGCATGCGCAGGTGGTCTTCCTGGAAGCGGAGCTCGGGCCGGCCGATGGCGCGCACCACGCCGGCGTCGAGGTCGGCAAGGCCACCCACATAATCGATGACCGCACGGCGGGGATCAGAGATGTCGTCAAGCGGATCGAGAAGCAAGCCGTTGATGGTGAAATCGCGGCGGCGCACGTCTTCCTGGGCCCTAGCCGTGTACTGGACGGCGTCGGGATGGCGGCCGTCGGAATAAGCTCCGTCAGAGCGGAAGGTCGCGACCTCGGTCACGAAGCGCGCGCTTTCCTCGCGCGGAGCGACGAGAACGACGCCGAAATGCGCGCCCACGGCAAAGGTGCGGTCGAACGCGCTCAGAACGACATCGGGTGTGGCGCTGGTGGCCACGTCGTAATCTGCCGGCGCACGGCCCAGGATAAGATCGCGCACGCAGCCGCCGGCCAGATACGCTTCATAACCGCTTTGCCGCAGCGTACCAGCGATGCGTTTGGCTTCTTCGAATTGTGGCGTGAACAACACGGCTGTCTTCATTTTCGCCGAATTTGCGTCCGCGTGTTGCGGGCCTGCGCTCGCAGCTGGCCCGGCGCAGGATCGATAAACTGGAGATATGGGCACCGGCTTCATTCTCGGCATCGAGACCTCCTGCGACGAGACTGCCGCGGCGGTCGTGGAGCGCGGCGCGCGCACGTTGTCATCTGTGGTTGCATCGCAGATTCCCACCCATGCGCCGTACGGCGGGGTGGTTCCGGAACTGGCCAGCCGCGAGCACTTGCGAGCCATCGTTCCCGTGGTCCGGCAAGCCCTACGACGCGCTGGCGTTGCGCTCGGCGATCTCGACGCCGTCGCTGTCACCTCCGGTCCCGGCTTGGCGGGGGCGCTTCTGGTGGGAATTACCTATGCGAAGGCGCTGGCGTTTGCGCAGGGCATTCCTCTGATAGCGGTCAATCATCTTGAGGGGCACATTCACGCCGTGCTCTTGCGCGAGCAAGAAGAAGGGCACGGCCAGAGCGAGTTGGAGCGGGAGCCGGCACTGGCCCTGGTAGTTTCCGGCGGCCACACGCACCTTTATCTCGCGCGGCCGGAACATGGATTGTGGACCTACTCTCTGCTCGGACGCACCGTGGATGACGCGGCGGGTGAGGCGTATGACAAGGTGGCCAAACTGCTGGGCCTGGGCTATCCCGGAGGTCCGTGGATCGACGCGCTGGCACGATGTGGCAATCCCGAAGCGGTGCCGTTTTCCTTTGCGCAGGTGAAGACTAAGGCGCACCTGGCTGGGAAGACTCCGCGCACCAAAGGCGCAAAGACCGCGCCGATTGCGAAACTCGATCCGCGCTTTCTGTTTTCCTTTTCAGGAATCAAGACTGCGGTGTTGCGCTACGTGGAATTGCACAGAATGCGTGAAGAAGCGGAGGCGCGCGCGCTGCGAGTGATGGCCGATCTTCGACCTCCACAAACGCGCGAAGAGGCGCGGGCGCTTTGCTCGCAGGCCACTCTCGACCTGGTGGCGAGCTTTCAGCACGCGGTAGTGGGTGATTTGCTTAAGAAGACCTTTGCTGCCCAGGAAAATCTCGGCGCCGGCCGCATCCTGGTGACGGGAGGGGTGGCCGCCAACCGCGAGCTTCGCGAACGCTTCGCTGCAGAAGGCTTGGCGCGCGGCGTGCGCGTGGCATTCCCCACGCCGGCATTGTCCACTGATAATGCAGCCATGATCGCCGCTGCCGCCTGGCCGCGGCTGTGTGCTGGAGAATTTGCGCCGCAGGACCTGACCGCCGAGCCTTCGCTGGCATTAGGGACAAGCGCGTAGCCAAACGGCTTTGCGCCCGCCGCGCTCCTAATCGCAGGGCACAGCTTCCCCCTCAGGCAGCACCTTGTGTACATTACGTCTAAGCAGACTGCTAAGGATCACGTAAAGTACCGGGATGAAGATCAGGTTGAGGACCGTGGAGAGCAACATGCCGCCCACGATCGTGGTGCCCACCGAGCGGCGGCCGATGGAGCCGGCGCCGGTTGCGAAGTAGAGTGGCAGAACTCCGAGAATGAAAGCGAACGAGGTCATGAGAATGGGCCGCAACCGAAGCTCGGCCGCTTCGATGGCGGCTTCGGGGATGGTGCGGCCTTTGCGGCGCAACTGCTCGGCGAACTCGACGATCAGAATCGAGTTTTTGGCAGCGAGGCCGATGAGCATAACCAGCCCGATCTGGCAGTAGATGTCGTTAGAATACCCGCGCATTGCAATCAGGCCCAGCGCGCCGAAGATCGCCATGGGCACTGCGAGAAGAATGATGAATGGCAGTGCGAAGCTTTCATATAGTGCCGAAAGTGTGAGGTAAACGACGAGAATTCCCAGGCCGAAAATGATCAGCGTCTTGCCCGCGGACTCAATTTCGTCGAGGGTCAGACCGGTCCATTCGTAGGCCATGCCCGGCTGCATCACGCGCTGGGCAAGGTTCTGCATCGCCGTGATTCCCTGGCCCGAGCTGAAGCCCGGCGCGCTCGATCCGTCGATTTCGACGGCGCGGAAGAGGTCATAGTGCGTAATCACCGGAGGCCCGGAACTATTGGTAATGGAAACTAGGTTATCGAGCGGAACCATCTGTCCGCTGTCGGAGCGCACGTAATAGCTGTGCAGGTCGCCAGCATTCATTCGGAAGGGGCGATCCGCCTGCACATAGACGCGGTAGGTGCGATTGTTGTAATCGAAGTCGTTGACGTACTCCGAACCCATGAAAACGTTGAGGGTGGACGAAATCTGGGAAAGCGGGATTCCCATCGCCTTGGCCTTGTCGCGATCGACGGTCACCAGCACCTGCGGGTCATTGGCAGAAAACTGGGTAAACAAGCCGGTGAGCTGTTTGACGCCGCGACCGGCATTCACGATCCCATGCGCCACCCTGTCAAGCGCGGTAAGGGAGCCGTTGCCGCGATCTTCGAGCATGAACTGGAAACCGCCGAATGCCCCGAGGCCTTGTACCGCAGGCGGCTGAAAGATCTCCACCAGGCCGCCATTGGGCGCCAGCATCAATGCCGAGAGTTTGGGCTGCAGGTAGGCTACGATGCCGGCCGCCGAATGCGCAGGTTCGCGCCGTTGGTTGGCCGGCTTGGTGGCCAGAAACATCAGGCCCGAGTTTGCTGCGCCGCCGCCGAAGCTGAAGCCCATGACGGCGAATGCGCCGGCAATATCGGGGTCGGTGCCGATGATGGCCTGGGCACGCTCGGCGAGCTCGGTGGTGTAAGTCAGCGATGAGCCCGGGGGAGCCTGAACCACCACCATCAGGTAGCCTTGATCCTCCTGGGGGATGAAGCCGGTGGGCACCGTCCGGTAAATCCATACGGTAGCTCCCAGACCCGCAAAAAAGACCACCAGCAGCAGGTAACGAAGGCGCAGCGAGCCGTGAATGACGCGCGCGTAAGTGCTGGCCAGCCAGGTAATGGATTTATCTGCTGCGTGAATGAAAGCGGCGAAGATGCGTGAGATAAAACCGATGTGGAGAAAATCGAGTTGATGTGGCCGGGCTTCTTCTCCGCGAAGCAGTATGGCCGAAAGCGCCGGCGAAAGCGTAAGCGCGTTGAAGGCCGAGATGGCAATGGAAAAAGCAATGGTCAGCGAGAACTGCCGGTAGAGAATTCCCACGGTGCCGGGGAAAAACGAAACCGGCACAAAGACCGCAATCAGCACCAGAGATGTAGCGATGACGGCGCTGGTGACTTCCCCCATGGCTTCCGAAGTCGCTTTGTGCGGGTCGCAGTGCTCCGCGGCGATGTGACGCTGTACATTCTCGATGACGACAATCGCGTCGTCGACCACCAGGCCCGTGGCCAGTACAATTCCGAAAAGCGTCAGGGTGTTGATGGAGAAGCCAAAGACCTTGACGAAGGCAAAAGTGCCGACCAGAGAAACCGGAATGGTGACCGAGGGAATGATGGTGGCGCGCCAGTCGAGCAGGAAGAGAAAGATGACGGCGATGACAATGGCAATGGCTTCACCCAGCGTAACCAGCACTTCATGGATGGACTCGCCTACCGCAGTGGTCGAGTCGAAAGCAATCGCGTATTGGAGACCGGGCGGAAAGCTCTTCTTGAGCTGCACGAGTACGGCCTTGGCGCGTGTGTCCACATCGAGGGCATTGGCATTGGACAGCTGCTGAACGCCGATACCGACAGCCTGGTGACCCTGGTACTCTAGTGTGCTGCTGTAGTCTTCCGCGCCGAGTTGCGCGTAGCCGACGTCTTTGAGCAACACCAGGCCGCTGGGTGAATTCTTGACGATGATGTTGTCGAACTGCGTAGGACTTGAAAGCCGGCCCACCACGCGGACCGGAATCTCGAATTCCTGGCTCGAGCTTGCAGGTGGCTGGCCGAGCTGGCCGGCGGGAATTTCGACGTTCTGCTCTTCCAGCGCACTTATAACATCCGAGGCCGTAAGTCCGCGCGCAGCCAGGCGCACCGGGTCGAGCCAGACACGCATGGCATAACGGCGCTCGCCGAAGATTTGCACATCGCCAACCCCGGGCACACGCTTGAGCGCATCCACCACGTAGATTGCCAGATAGTTGGAGATGAATTCACTGGAGTAACGCCCGTCCAGGGTATAAAAGCCGGCGCCGAAGACAAAATTGGTGTTGGCCTTGGTAACCGTGACGCCCGTGGCGTTCACCGCCGCAGGTAACTCACCTTGAGCGCTGGCGACGCGGTTTTGCACGTCCACCGCCGCGATGTCGAGATCATAGCCAGTCTGGAACGTAACCGTAATCGTGCTAATGCCGCTGTTGGTGCTCGACGAGCTGATATAGCGCATCCCCTCGACGCCATTAATGGCCTCTTCCAGGGGAATGGTCACAGCCTGTTCGACGGTTTGGGCATTGGCGCCAATATACGTGCTGGTTACGGTGATCTGCGGCGGCGCCAGCGTGGGATACATGGCCACCGGAAGGTTGGGAATGCAGACTGCGCCGGCCAGAATGATGAGCAGCGCGCATACGGTGGCGAATACCGGGCGGTGGATAAAGAAATCGACAAACAAAATGGGCTCTCTTTCGTTTTGTTTGTGCCTGGCGCAAGGCGTCCGCGCCGATGGGTCCCGACAGGCGAGGCGGCCGCAGCCCCATCGCATTCAGAAGTCGGTTAGCCCGGCAGCGGCATGACCGGCATGCCGTTCACCAGGAATTGAGTGCCTGAAACGATCACCCGCTGGCCGGGATTGATGCCCCCGGAAACCGAATAGTTATTGCCTACCGTCTGGCCGAGCGTGATCTCCTTCTCTTCTGCCATGTAATGGCCGTTCACCTGATTGAGGATGTATACGAAAGGCGCGCCATTCTCGCGCACGACGGCGAGCACCGGGACCACCACCATCGGTCTCGTGCTCCATATAATGTTCGCCTCGACCATCTGCCCGTTGCGCAGCAATTGCTTCCCAGACTGCACCGGGGCCTTGACGAGAATTCCCTGCAGATTGTTGTCTACCTGCGGGGAAACGAAATCGATTCGGGTCTTTTCGAGGAGATTGCCGGCGTTGTCCAGAAGATCCACGGCCAGCCCCACCTGCACCTGGCCGGCACGCTCCGTGGGAACATAAATATAGGCTTCCAGGTCCCGGTTCTCATCCACGGTGGTCAACATGGTGCCCGACGAGCCGGAGGCGACATAGTCGCCGACGTGGACCGGAATATCGCCCACAATACCGTCAAATGGCGCGCGGATGGTGTAGTAATCGAGCAATTGCTGCTGGGTTTTGCGCGCTTCCACAGCCGATTCGTAGCTCGCCTTGGAGTTCTGAAAGGTCTGTTGCTCCTGTTGATAAGCCTGGCGGCTGACGATGCCTTCCGAGAACAGCTGCTTCTGCCGCGCCACCTCGATGGTGTTGTAGTCGTAGGTGGCTTTTTGCTGGCGTTCAGTGGCCATTAGAGAGGCCACATTTGCCTGCTGCTGGCGAGAATCGATCGTCATCAATACCTGCCCGGCCTTCACTTCTTCGCCGGAGTGGACATTGATCGCGGTGAGAACGCCGCTCACCTGGGGTGAGATGGTGGCAGAACGGCGGGATTTGATGGTGGCCATGTACTGACTGCTTTGCGCCACCGGCTGCAGCGACGCCGCAACCGTTCTTACCGGCATCATTTGCATTCCCTGGCCGCCCGCCGGCTTTGCCGTCTTTGCTCCGCAGCCCGCCGCCAATCCCGCCAGGAGCAGGAAAACCACACTAACCATGCGCTTCAAGGCAATGATATTCACTGGCTCTTTCCTTTGCTGGCCGACCTGGGCATGCCTCCCCAGCCTGGCTCAAATCGGCAGCTTGCTCTCAACTACATGGACCACCTGCAACTTCGAGCACCAGAATCTCATGAAGAGGCTACGATTGGTGTTGATGCAATGAACCCCTATCGGGATTCCGAATCAACCCGGTTAAGTGCCGCCACGAAAACTTCGAGTCTTGTTTTCTATCTTACGGTGATACGCTTCTGGGGGTCGCCCGGTTCCAGAGTGCCGCCGGTGGGTTAGGCTATTCTCGCCCGATCTCCGGCATCGCGTCCGACAAGTCCCCGTTCTCGTTCGGCTACCCAAAAAAGCTGGAAAAAGCAGTCTGAGGCTGAAAATTGATGAGTCGAGGGTTTTCGAACCGTCGAATCCCCTCCAGACTCAACTTCTCTGCCTGATGCACCCTGACATTCACTTCCCAGCATGACTAACCCTTCAGGCTCATCTTGCATTGGAATCCAACCTCCCCTTCCGGCTCATCTTGCGTTGGAAGAGACTTAGTTTTGACATGCTTCGTAGGTATTGATAGCCTTCATAAGGACGAATGTGGGCAATCAATGGAGTTTCTCCCACCCTCAAGAATCGTCCCCGTCGTCTAGCCCGGCCTAGGACACCGCCCTTTCACGGCGATAACACGGGTTCAAATCCCGTCGGGGACGCCAATCGATTGAGCTACTTCGAAATCCCGTCCAGAAATTTGTAGGTCCGTTATGGTCCGATAAGGGAAAGTGCCCTCGCTGGGCTGCGCTTTGCGCAGACGGTTGTCTTCGAGCACCATGGTCACAATGCGACTTTGGGCGTCGCGTTTGTTCTGGGTGATGGCCTGTGCGTACAGGTTCATCGTCACCAGACTGTTTGCATGGCGCAGCAGTTCTTGCACCGTCTTGACATCCTCACCGTTGGCTTTGAGGAACGTCGCATAGGTGCGGCGGAAGGTATGCCAGCCGATTCCCTCGATTCCCAT
>JASHOY010000253.1 GCA_030038435.1 Acidobacteriaceae bacterium
GCCTGATTCTGGCTTTGCGCCATTGACAATGTTCGGGCGGCTGGTAGCGAGGGGCCCATCCGTCCGGCGCCAACCCGATCAATCTTCCTGAGCGGACTGACTCCCAGATTCGCCAGGCATCAGCTAACGCAACCATCGTCAAAAAACTAACGGAGAATGGGCAATGAATTTTACGCAACGCGTTGGACTGCTGCTCAGTGGGACTCTGGCAATGAGTTCATGGTCACCTGCTTGGGCGCAAAACAATGACGCAGCAAAGCCGAACGCCTCGCCGGCTCACGGAGCCTCGCCACACGAAGAGGCGCCGCAATCCTTTTGGCCTAAACCGCCCAAGGCGCCGGCTGGCGCGCCCAACGTCGTGCTCATCCTGGTCGACGACGTAGGTTTTGGCGCGACTTCCACATTCGGAGGCCCGATCTCAACGCCAAACTTCGACAGGCTGGCTGCCGATGGACTTCGTTATAACTCGTTCCATGTCAACTCGCTCTGCTCGCCGACACGCGCTGCGCTCCTTACCGGACGCAACAATCACGAAGTCGGATTTGGATCGATTGCCGAGTGGTCCAGCCCCTATCCCGGATATAACACCGTTCTACCTAAGAGCGCCGACACAATAGCGGAAGTGCTGCAGGAGAACGGATATTCCACGGCTGCTTTTGGAAAGTGGCATAACACCCCAACCTGGCAGGTAAGTCCCGCAGGACCATTCGACCGCTGGCCGACCGGGTTGGGATTCGATTATTTCTATGGGTTCATGCAGGCGGCGGATAACCAATACTACACCCGTATTTACGAGGACACGACACCGGTCGAACCGTACACGACTCCGGAAAATGGGTACCATTTTACGATCGATATAACCAATCACGCGATCAAATGGCTGCATGAGCAGGATGCGGTTGCGGCAAACAAGCCATTCTTCCTTTATTTCGCCACCGGAGCGACTCATGAGCCGCACCAGGTTCCGCAGAAATGGGTTGACCTGTACAAGGGCAAGTTCGATAAGGGATGGGATGCAATCCGCCAGGAGACGTTCGACCGCCAGAAGGCGCTGGGAATTATTCCAGCAAACGCGGAATTGACGCCGCGACCGGCTGGGTTGCCCGCTTGGGACTCGCTGACGCCAGACCAGAAGAAGCTTCTCGCGCATCAGATGGAGGTCTACGCGGGCTATGCAGCGCAGACTGATTACGAGATCGGCCGGCTGCTCGACGCCATTAAGGCAGAGGGCCAGGCCGACAATACAGTGGTGTTTGAAATCTTTGGTGACAATGGCGCCAGTGCCGAGGGCGGCCTGGACGGAACCGATGCGCACGATCTGGATGGAAGACCCCTTACGATCGCGGCACGCCTGAACGTCGCGGACCTGCTTGGCAGCGAGCTTTACATGAACCACTATGCTGCAGCGTGGGCCTGGGCATTAAGTTCACCGTTCCAGGGCACCAAGCAGGACGCCTCGCACCTGGGTGGAACCACTGACCCGCTCGTAATTTCATGGCCGGGTCATCTGAAAGATCCCCAGGACGTTCGCCCCCAGTTCTCTCATGTGATCGACATCGCACCGACCATCTACGATATTGCCGGCATCACTCCACAGGCGGAGGTCAACGGCGTTCGGCAGATGCCGCTCGAAGGCACAAGTTTGACTTACACCTTCGACCATCCCGATGCACCGACACGGCATCGCATCCAATACTTCACCACAAGCGGCAATCGCGCCATCTACGACGATGGATGGTGGGCGGGCGATCTCTTCCATTCCACCTGGGAGTCCTACCGCCTCCCGGCCGGCGGTGTTCCAGACAAGGACATCGACACTCATCCCTGGGAGCTTTACAACCTGAACGACGACTACAGTCAGGCTCACGATCTCGCAGCGAAAGATCCTGCGAAACTTAAGGAACTGGAGCAACTCTTCGATCGCGAAGCGGCGCGCAATCACGCTTATCCTCTTTTGCCACCCCGCGAACTACCGCCATTCGGCCAGGGCGCTGGCCAAAAGGTGTTTACTTATCGCTCTGGAGTAGATCGGCTTCAGCCTGTCCTCTCGCCCCAACTTGGCGGACTTGCTTACGCCATCTCCGCCGATGTCGACGTACCCATCGACGGCGCCAAAGGAGTGATCGTAGCCGAAGGCGGGCGATATGGCGGGCTGAGTCTCTTCGTCAAGGGAGGACACGTCTACTATGAGATCAACGCCTACGGGAACCGTTCGGGGCAGTTGGTTTCAACAGATGTACTCAAACCGGGTCAGAATCACATCGTTCTAACTCTGACCCCTCGTTCCGGCGCAAACCAAGGACCGGATTCCCATGCTTCCCGTCATCCCATTTCCGGAGCTGGACAGTTAACGATCAACGGACAGGCAGAAGGCGAAGCTCAGTTTGCCAACGTAAACCTTCGGTTCAACGAAACGCTGGATATCGGTTCCGATCTTGGATCGGCCGTCAGTCCGGAATACGCGACGCCGGACCGATTCACCGGAACTATTGACAAGGTCGTTATCGCTCTTCAGTGAATAGGAATCATGAAGAGTTCAATTCAGCGGAAGGACAAGTCGCATCCTGCCCCTCCGCTCCAGTTTTTCCCAGT
>JASHOY010000254.1 GCA_030038435.1 Acidobacteriaceae bacterium
TAAATGCTGAACTCGATAAGGAGAGATTTCACCCATCCACTCAGCCAACTGCCAGCCGTTCTTTCGCTCGCAATGGCTCAGTAAGCCCTGTAAATAGGCCTGACTGCGCTCCCGTGCCTCGGAACGAACAAACAGGTCTGCGATGCAGTCATGCGACCGCCGGAGCTCACGCTTCCAACCACATGGTCGTCTCGACACAGATCAGTTGGCGGAGGTCGATCTTCAGAGCCCTCTCAGTGTGACAGATCACTACCCATATTTACAACTGTAGTATTAAAGCTGTGTGGAAGGCAAAGGCCAGCAGATTCAGCATGACAAAACCCTGCGCCAGATACTGCTTGCCATGGCCGAAGTTGTGCTCCAGGTGATAGCCGTGATTCTTCAGCACGTTGAAGCTTTCATTTTCGATCTTCCATCGGGCGCGCGCGCAGGCGGCGATCTCGGCCACGTTTTCCTCGCGGATGGTTAAGCTGGTCAGGAAAACGCCGCGATAGGTTGTCTTGCCGCCGGCATCCACCACTTCGACACCCAGCCACTGCACCCCCAGCGCGTCTTTGCCATCCCGTAGCGGCACATCCTCAACCCAAACCCAGCTGTAACGATAGGTCCGCGGACGGCCACCCCTGCGGCGTTCGGTTATCGTATGCCGCTGCGGTTCGATGCCCTGCAGGTACTCATAGAGCGTCTTGTGGCTGTCTGGCTTGCATACGAACAGAAAGTCCCCACCCTCGGCCAGAACCGTCTCGCACATGGGTTGCGAACTGAACAGCGCATCGCCCAGATAGACGGGCGGCAGTTGGCGCATCTCCGCACCATGCCGCGCCATCCAGCGTTTGCCGGCATTCCGCTCGCAGTCTTGTTTCAGGGCACCGTCCTGCGCAGCGATGAACTCCGGCATCAGCGGCAACACCCGGTTGTGTCCAGGAGCCACCAGCGTCGCCGCCAGCAGAGGGTGATAATTCTCGGTTTTGCCGTTGCCCCGCTTACGGGTCAAACAGCGCGAGCAACCGCGCTTCTCGCTGCAGAAATACTCGCTGCCATCCAGGGCAATCAAGACCCGGCCGCCCAGCCGTATAAAGCCCTCCGTGCCGCCCTGTTGCCGCATCTGATCCAGAACCGCAGCCAAGCACGGCCCCAGCCGTTCCGGCGGCACTGGATCCAACAGATCGCGAATGTGGTTATCGCTGGGAATCCGCTCGATCCCAAACAGCGTCTTGCAGTTGGAGCCGTTCCGCCCCTGCTCCATGCGCCGCTGATGCGACAGAAACGACTCGCTTTGCATAAAAAACAGAGAAAAAGCCGCCATGCCAATATCGGCTATTGGAAGGTTATCCGGACGCCACTGACGCGCATCCGGAAATGTCGTGCACACGGCCCGCAACCCAACCAGCAATGACTCCAAAATCCGCATACTCTCAGTTCAGCACTCTGTGCCCCCGAACCGGAGTAACGAGACTGGTTCTCTCAGTTAGAACTGCTGTGAATTATTCGGGTTAGATTGATTCTTGCCATCGAGCCAGCTAACTGCGAGTGGATCTGCATGGCGTACGCACTACGAATGTTGTCGGAATCTATAACCGTTATTATAGAGATTTTGGTGGACAATGAGCGCGGAGCCGACACAGACCTGCTGCACTGATGAGGCGACGAGTCAGCACATCAGAGATGTTGATTTTTGTCAATTCGATATGCACGCGTCGGTTCCATCCCCGCCGTCGCTGTAGTTGCGGGCGTCCGGACGGTCTTATCTGAAAGCTCAGCGCATTCGACGTAATTTTGCTCCATTGATTGCAACTTCACAACCTCTTAGATTCGCAATCAGGCTCGTGGCCGCCTGGTGGCCCTGGCGATTTTCATGGCTTCAGAGACGCCGGGCATCCTCTGAGTACCTCTGTGTCGCAAGGACTCCTACGAGCGGCAGCGTCAAATGAACTGGTGAGCGATCCTCTTCGAGCTACGCCAGGAAGCATCGGAAGTATTCGGCGACGAGCGGCGATGTGTTGCTGGTTAACGCGGCAAGGTGCGTCGCCAGGCGAATCTCCAGATCGTCGAGCGGTCTTGCCACAAGACCCGAACGGGCAATGCGTTCAGCACCAGTCGGGGTCAGCCATGCCAGCGCAACCTCATCCTTGAGCAACCGGGGACCTGTTCGGAGTGATTCACGCGATGCGTGATTCTCACTCCGTCGCCGGAGATCTCCGCGCGCCGCAGAATCAGTGCGTGCACCCACTATGCAGAATTGACTCGGTCATTCTCGCTGCAATTAGAGATGCGCTGCGCCGATGTCACGACGTAGAATGGCGCCATCCGATCACGGTCCTGACGACAGATGGGCGCTGAAGTTCTTTTCCTATCCAGTTCACTTCAACTGCAAAGACCTTCTGGCACAGCCTCCGGCTGGGCTCCTCTTTCGACATTCGTTTCCGGGCGAACTCTAGGCTCCGTTCGGCTCCTCGTGTCAATCCTGCTTGTGCAGCTCCGCGCGGTGCAAACCGTGCGCGCCGTGCTCGCTTCCGCGCCCCTCGCGGGCTTCGAGGATTGACACCGCCTCACTCCGCTCTTCCTTCGCCAGCCATGAAACGAATGTCTTTTTTTGGCCCACCAGGGCCGAAAACGGACAAATCCACCCTGCGAAGGAGCCGAAGCATGTTTGACATCGTGACCAATTTGATCTCTGAGAGAAAAATTCCTGCCCTCGACGAACTACAGATGGAGGCTCTCCTGCACCATCTGTTCACCGCCACACCCCGGAACGTCCGCATTCAGGTGGCTGAGGTTGCCTACCGCTATGACCACAGCCATCCGCGCGCCATGGACGTATTTCTTGCCTCTGCCCTGCCACTGGCGGAGCCAACCGCACGCCGGCGGGCGTCGAGAATCTTTGTTCATCCTTCCGACTTGCAAATCGAGCTGATGTACGGCGGCGCAGTCGAAGCCGTTATCACCGTCTTTCAGACGAAATGTACGCTGAAGTCGGAGGAGGATGCCTTTCGGCGCTATCTGCTACGGTCCATGGTGCTGGGCGCCGTGCGCGCCTACTTCCGGCGCGAGGAGAACCACGGCATCCGCACGGCAGCCGATCTGACGGCTTTGGCAGCCACGAAATGGCGTTGTCGGAATGATGCTGAGGACGAGATCATCACTTGGGAATTGCTGTACCGGGTGACGACGTTTCCGCAACTTCGGCCGCCGGTGCGGGCGACCCTTGAGTGCATTCGCTCGCTGGGTCCCGATCACGCGGTCAAGGAACATGCCTTTACCGCTTCCGGCGATCCAGACGCGTGGAAGCGGGAACGGGGCAGAAGACCGATCGTCAACGCGAAGGTGATCGCTCAGGCCATGGGAGTGAACAAAGCAAAGGTGCACCAGTACCTGCGCGAGGCCCGGATCATTCTCCGCCAGGCATTCAATCAGGACGGCAAATTGTTTTTGACACATTGAGAAGGAAACACCGTGGGCCACAGTCCGACGTGGCCCTCGGACCAACTACACTATCCTCGCGCCAGCCACCGTTCACCTCGTGGCCGGCGCTTTCCTTTCTTTCGCAACCGAATCGGAGGAACAAATGCATCGTTAATCAGAACAATATCGCTTCGCCCGCATCGAAGCCTATCACATCACACTGAGCCGACTGGAGGAGCAGTTTAGGGACAGAGCCGTCAACCTCGAAAAAATGGAGGCGGCTGTTGCCGAGCAACTTGCGAAAGAAAATCCGTGCTCGCCGTGGCGCACGTCTGAAACAGAACGCGCAGGCTGCCGCACGGGCATGCGGCTTGCCGCCCAGGAGTTCCTTTCGCGGTATCGGGAGGCAATGCGGCATTTCAACTTGAACTGCCCCATATAGGCGTCGCGTCCACGGTGCATCACGGAGAGCCTACAGCCGCATAACGGACCAACGATCAAGAAAACCGGGGCGGGGTCTGCAACCACAGGCCCTGCATTTCTATGTCTGGTGGTGTTGACCGTCGTTGCCGGATAGTTCCGGCGCTTGATAATAACTACTTGACCACTGCTTTCGCCATCTTTTTCTTAGTCCCAGGAATAGGCGATACAGTCGCGTTCAGATTGGCGCGCGCCGATTTCTTAAAAGCGGCCCACCGTTTGACCTGTGCCTGCCGCATACGCTCGCGGGCCTCCGCGCTCAATCTCCGGCGCTTTCCCTTCTTCGCCGGCGCGGACGGCGCCGACTTCACTGCTGACTTGCCGCGTCTGCGCGTGGCGGTGTTGTTCTCTGCGGAACTCAAAAGCGCCTTCACTGACTGAAGGCGTGCAATCTCAGCGTCAATCTCAGAAAGAATAGAATCAAGCATTCGATTTCTCCCTATTCAGCATACGCGACGCCTGTGGCGGAGAAAAAGCCATCATGCAACTTACGGGCCTGAGACTGCAATTGAAGCTCTCAATGCATGAAGGGCGACAAAGTGGATCCAAATCAATTGTCGTATCGGTGATACGACAATCTTTTCCTGCAAAAGATCATGTTCATTGACAAATGCGGCTAAGTTCCTTCTGTCAAATGCTTGGACGGGATTGTCGAAGACATTTTGTGGGCTGTGAAACTTAGTCGCGCGTTTTAAGCGCAAAAGCAAGATCATTGCTCTTCGTAAAATACGGCCTTCCCGAAGGGAGCTATTTGCATCAGGAAATCGAAGTCGGCGACGTTGCGTGTGAGCACAACGCAACCGAATTTGGCTGCGGAAAGAAAAATCAGGGCGTCGTTCAGAACCCGCCGTTGCTCGCTCTTTCCGTAGTGCTGCAACCGCGCGAGCAGGCCGGCCAGAATCCCGGCTTCTCGCCAGATTTCTTCATCTGGATTGAGAATGCGGTAGGACGGGCGCTTTTCGATTGAGAGCGCCACCTGCTTAATCACCTGGGGCGTGCCTTGATGCGTGGGATCGAGAAGACCGGCGATGGCCGCAAGTTCCGCCTCGGTGACTGTGGAGTGCCACAACTCCGACGCGCGAAGCGCAACTTCCGCCTGGCGCGGGAAGCGGCCCTGTAACTCGTCAATATAGACCGTAGTGTCGAGAAGCAATTTGGGGGAGGCCGGCTTCAGCGGATCGAGGTACGGCAGGGCTGCGCGGTCGCGCCGCTTGAGCTGAGCCAGGCGCTTTTCCGGCTTGTATCGCCGCAAGGATCGATAAATGGAGTTAGAACTCAAGATCCAGATCCTGGGCGACCGTATTGCGCTGGGAGATTAGCCAATCGCCGTACTCGTCGGCGACGGCTATGCTGGCAAGCGCGGCCTCGAGCAGCTTGGAATCGGAAGTGATGCCGCTCTTTTCCTTGGCGCGGGCCACGAGCGCCGCTGGCATGCGGCCGCGCACAACCTGGGTGCGCCCTCCGCGCAACAGGCCTTCCCCTTCGGCGATCGAGATCGCATCCCTGATGCGTCCGCTGAGGCGGGCCGATGAGTCCGACCTGCGCTCTACCACCCTGCTGTGTCCCGCGATGCTCTTCTGGACGTTACGGCCGCATTCGCCATGATCCACCTCGTTCGATGTAGCACAAGTCTTCTCATATTGTAGCACGCCCCCAATTGAAAATGCACCTGGACCCAGAAGGAAGTCGAGCGCTCCAAGGCCCGTCTTCCCTCCCTCGATAGTGCGTTCGCAGTGGCGGACGGTCTCGTTGGTGGTGAGTAGGCCCAGGGAATTTCACCCCGAGCCTCTCGCAGAACCGTGCGTGAACCTCTCGATTCACACGGCTCCCATTATCCAACCGAATATCGGGTAACGCTCCAGTAGAAAAACAACCGAGGAAAGATGTTCTTCATCTTGATGAGCCATTGCACACTGGCCTGCTCTCGCCGTTCCAGTGTCTTGTACTTGCG
>JASHOY010000255.1 GCA_030038435.1 Acidobacteriaceae bacterium
CCCTCGGGCACCAACCGCTTTCACGCACGCCTCTTCGAGTACTTGCGCAACAATGTCTTTGACGCTCCTTTGCCTGAATGGGCCTCCAACGGTGAAGCTCAGCAGCCGCTTCGCCTGAATCAGTTCGGCGGATCGCTGGGCGGTCCCATTGTCCGCGACAAAACCTTTTTCTTCCTCGCTGCCGAAGCCTACAGGCAAAACTGGGGCTATCCGGTGAGCGGCGACGTGCCCAGCCCGTCGCTCAAAGCAACGGTGCCAAGCGGCTCGCCTGTGTACTCGATCATCAACGGATTCCCCGGTGCCGGTCCGAAAAGAATCCTGACCCCCTGGACGCCGGCGAGCGACCCTGGCGACCCTCACTACATGGACTACGACCTGTTGACCTGCGAATGCACGCAGGTGGTCAACGAGGGCTCGGGGATGGTGCGGATCGACCAGCATTATTCCGACAAGACCACAGGCTTTATGCGCTTCAATTACGACCGGTCGGTGGATACCCAGCCGCTTTCGGCCTCCGCAACGGACCTGCAGCAGAAGGTCTCCGCCCCGGTTAATGGCGCGCTGGACGTGCTGCACATTTTCAATACCCACGTTGTGAACGAGGCCGAGGCAGGCTTCAATCGTTCCACCGACAACCAATACAACTACAGCGACTCTGGAATTATCTATCAGATTGCCATTTCAACCGGTCCCGGGCCGGGATTTGTCACTGAGAACTATAACTACGTCAGCATCTACGTGGGTAACTCGTTTTCCGGAATCGACAACCTGACCTGGGCTCATGACCGGAATACTTTTAAAGCCGGAGTGCAGTTCCGTTACATCCAGTTGAACCAGGAATACGGACAGCATGGGAAGCTCACCTTTGTCTCCGTAGAGAATCTCGCAAACAATCAAGTGAAGAAAGCCAGCCTGACCGGCGCCTTGCCGGTTAACGATCTACGCAAGAACGATTACTTTGTTTACGCACAGGACGAGTACAGGTGGCGTCCGAATCTCACCCTCAATCTGGGCATGCGCTACACAATCTTCGATCTCTTTCACGAGGCGCACGGTAAAGCTAATCCCTTTGACTTTGCCACTTGTGGCCCGCAGGGATTTTGCGGCGTTGGTGCCAGCTTTGGCCAACAAAACTACGGCGACGTGGATCCCCGGGTGGCCTTCGCCTGGACGCCGTCAAAGACCGGTGAGGCCGTACTTCGAGGCGGATTTGGCATCTATCACGAAGACGGTCAGTTGGACGACCAGAATCTGCCCGCCAAAAACGAGGTGCCTTCTTATTCGGCGACCGGCACTTCGAGCTCATCGATCTCTTATTGCCCACCCGCAACCTGCGCGACAGCAGTTCCATTTGGCGACGGAACCCTCTCGCCAAATGCTGAACAACGCGACCGCAAAGACACTTACGTTGAGCAGTGGAGTCTTTCGGCGCAGCGGGAACTGCCGGCAAACTTCGTGGGCACGATCTACTACATGGGAAGCCACGGCGTGCATCTGCTGGAAACCGATGTGGTGAACCTCATCGATCCGGCGAGTGGACTGGTGCAATATCCCGCTTTTGCTCCCGCCATCGGCTGGCGAGGCTCAATCGGCATGAGCTCGTACAACGGTCTCTCCTTGGCGCTGCGGCGTTCTTTCTCCCGCGGCCTTTTAGTTGCGGCCAATTACACCTGGTCGCACGAGATCGACAACGGCTCCAATGGCAGCGGCGATGGCGACGAGGTGTCGCCGCAGAATCCGCAGTGCATGGCCTGTGATCGCGCCAGCGGCGCCTGGGACGCTCGCCATGTAGTCAACGGCAATGCGGTTTACCAACTCCCCTTCGGATTGGGTGAGCCTATGCTCAACCAGCCCGGGATTGCCAGCGCTGTTGCGGGTAACTGGGAACTGACCACCACGGCGCTGGCGCGCACCGGCTTCCCGGTGAATGTGCTGATGCCCTCAAGCTACATCGCGCCGGATGGGGCCACCGGCACGGAGCGTCCTGACCTGGTTCCCGGCGTCTCGCTGACTCCGCCGGGAGGCCGCATGGTCGCAGGTTGGATCAATCCAGCGGCCTTTGCCGCGCCGGCCGGAGAGTTCGGCACCGCGCCGCGCGATCTGGTTCGAGGGCCCGGCACCTGGCAGATCGACCTCGCCGCCAGCAAGATAATTCCCATGGCAGAGAAGGGACAGCTCGAATTCCGCTCCGAGTTCTACAACATTTTCAATCACCCGCAGTTGGGTCAGCCGCAATCCACTTTCAACCCGTCAAACACCACCGGGTTCGGCAGCATTATCGACACGGTCAACACGGTATCGCCGGTAACACCCGTGGGCTCGGGAACTCCGCGCGAAATGCAATTCGCGCTGCGCTTCGAATTCTAGTGATGGACCGGTAAAACGAGGTGAACGATGAAGATTCTGGTAATCGAAGACGAACTCAAGACTTCGAGGTTCCTGAAGAAGGGACTCAGCGAAGCCGGCTACGCCGTGGACGTGGCTTCTGACGGTCTGGAGGGCCTCCACCTGGCTCTCGAACTGGATTTTGACCTCATCATTCTCGACGTCATGCTCCCTGCGCTCGACGGATGGCAAGTGCTAGCGCGCCTGCGCGAGGCCGGCCGCAAGGCCCTGGTCCTGATGCTCACCGCACTGGATGCGGTTCATGATCGGGTACGGGGATTCGAAACGGGTGCTGACGACTATCTGGTAAAGCCCTTTGCGTTTTCTGAACTGCTCGCCAGGGTGCGTTCGCTTTTGCGCCGGGTTCCCATGCGTACGCAGGAAACCCTGCGTATGGCCGACCTTGAGATTGATCTGCTGCGTCACCGTGCCACTCGCGCCGGCCGCAAATTGGAGTTAACTGCCAAGGAGTTTCTTCTCCTCAGCCTGCTCGCGCGGCGCGCCGGCGAAGTTCTCTCCCGCACCCTGATTGCCGAGCTTGTCTGGGACATGAATTTCGACAGCGACACCAATGTCGTCGACGTCAGCGTGCGCAGGCTGCGCAGCAAAGTGGACGACCCTTTTCCCCTGAGGCTGATCCACACCGTCCGCGGGGCCGGTTATGTTCTTGAAGCCCAGCCATAAAATGCTCGCGGCATCGCGCCTGCCCAGGACACTGGCGTTTCAACTCAGCGCCGCCTACTCGCTGGCGGGGCTATTGCTGGTGCTGCTCGCCACGGTCAGCCTCTACATCGTGCTGCGCACCGAGTTGGACAAAAGCACGGAACAATTCCTAGCCGACAAACTCCACGTTCTTCGCACCATACTCCAGGAGCGTCCCCATGACCGCGACGCTTTGCGGGAAGAGATTCAACTGGAAACTGCAGCCCGCCATTACCAGCGCTTCTACATTCGTCTTCTGAATGATCGCGGCGTGCCCATCCTGACTACGCCCGGAATGGCCGAACATCTGGACGTCGCCGAACTTATCCGCCGAACCCGCAACCATCCTGAACATTCGGTTTCGATGACAGGGCTCCATGGACGGGGATTCCGGGTCGCCAGCGCAATTGCCTGGGAAGGCACGCCGCCGGTTCGCAGCGACACGATTCAGATCGCCATCGACATCTCTGAGGAAGAGGATCTGCTGAGGCGCTTCCGCTGGTGGTTCTGGGCAGTCCTGCTGGCCAGCTCGGTTCTGTTTCCTGTGTTGGGCTATGGGATTGCTCGCCATGGAATTCGTCCCGTGGAGGAAATCGCTGCCACCGCGCGGAGCATCACCTCGACCAACCTGCGCGAGCGTATCCGGGCGGAAGGATATCCGTCTGAGCTGGCGTCGCTGGCGGGGACCTTCAACGAGATGCTGGACCGTCTTGAAGAATCCTTCGAGCGCATCTCCCGGTTCTCCGCTGATATCGCCCACGACCTGCGCACGCCGGTTCATAATATCCGCGGCGAAGCGGAAGTGGCTCTCGCACGTGCGCGAACCGTCGACGAGTACCGAGAGGTCATTGAGTCCACGCTCGAAGAAGCGGTTCGGCTTTCGGATCTGATCGGCGATCTTCTGTTTCTTGCCCGCGCGCAGAGTCCTTTGACGGAGTTTCACCGCGAGCGCGTAAACGTAAGTAGTTTGCTGACGACCGTTCGCGACTGCTATGAAGCTTCTGCGTCGGATGGAGGCATATCTCTGGTTGCACAAGCGGGCACAGAGTCCTTAACCGCAGAACTCGATCGCTCGCTGATGCTGCGCGCGGTCAGCAACCTGGTCTCAAACGCCCTCGCCCACACCCCGGTCGGCGGAACAGTGACTCTGGCCGCCGGCACTGAAAACGCAGTCATTCTCATCGAAGTCTCCGATACCGGCTCCGGCATTCCCGCCGAAGCTCTGCCCCGAGTATTCGATCGCTTTTTCCGCGTCGATCCCTCGCGCTCCAAGGCATCAGGCGGCACTGGTCTCGGCCTCGCCATCGTGCAGAGCATCGTCACTCTTCACGGCGGCCGCGCAGAGATTTACAGCCAGCTCGGCCATGGAACCTGTGTTACGCTGCGCATCCCGGTGCCGCCACGACCTGACAGTCTGCCTTCGCTGCTCGAGAATCATTAGGGCCTGTTAACACTATTGGGATGCCATCCACCCCAATAGTGTTAACAGGCCCTAGTCAGAGCATTGTCGATTCAAAGGTTGATACAACTTCCCGTACCCCATGTATGACAACATCGGCTTGCGTCAAGGCGAACTTTCTTGTTTCAGGCATGGCAATTATGATGCGTTATGAGAGAGCCCCTTGTTCAAAGCGAAGCATTGAATGATGGCGCATGGCGTCAGGAACAAAGCCCGGCCAGGTCCCCGCACCCTGGTATTCATCGCTTTGACTCCCGCCTATTCCTGTTGAGTCGGATGGCGGGGAATGGTCATAGAATTCACCGGTATCGTTTCGAGCCATTTTCTCAGGAACTGATCCGGAAGCAAAACAGCAGTTCAATATTTCCTCGATTCAAATGCGGGCAAGTCCAGCACCAGAGCGCGGCCGACAGCCCACAACGAAGTGCAGATTCCGTTCAGACAGATGGCAGAATTCGCGAGCAGGCGAACCAGACAGCCATCGCCCGCCAACTTGCTGACGCCGCCATTCACACCGGGAAAGGCGGCAAGCTTTCGGTTGATCTCTGCAATCAACTGCGGCCACCTTGTAAAACCATCGGCAAGGATCGCCAGCGAACCGCTATACGCATAGGTTTCTGCGATGCCAAGCCGTTGCGGAGCCAGGACGGCGGGATCGATTTTTGTCCGGCTAAGCCAGGCCGGCTTGTCGCCGATCAGGACCTCGACGCTGGAGACGATTTCGCGGAATTCCCAGCGCTCGTTTCGTGCTACTCGTCCACAGGCCATTGCCTCCCAAAGCAGCACGCGGCTACCCGCAGCCATTTCCAGACGGAGCGACTGGTGCAAAGCCGCACCTGGATGGGGAATAAGATGATCTGGAAAATACTCGAGGATCGCGCCTTCGCCCACGCGGATGACGGTATCCTGTTTGGCCGGCAGTTTATCGGTGCGATAGACGCGCGTCGCAGATGGTGTGGTAAGGCAGCCATGCGCGAGCGGCTCGAGTACGATTTCGCTGGTCAGTTGATCACCTCCCAGCACCCCGCCTGTCGGGTTGAGCAGCGCCAGATAGGTCGAGCCATCTTCCATCGCCAGCGGCGCAAGCACTTGCAGAGGAAGAGTGAAACTGGAACGCTCCAGCACGGTGCTCGCTCCGCGCCGCGCAAAACGCAGCGAGAGCCGCCCGTCGCGTCCAACCCGATCAAGACTCAAAGAGCAATCCGTGCCGGATCCACTCGACGATCCGCTCGACACCAGTGCCGTCCTTGAGATTGGTAAAAACAAATGGCCTTTCCTGGCGAACCCGTTTCGCATCTCTGTCCATAACTGCGAGGTCCGCGCCGACATAGGGCGCCAGGTCGATCTTGTTGATGACCAGCAGTCCTGAATTGGTGATGCCGGGCCCACCCTTGCGCGGGATTTTATCGCCTTCGGCCACATCGATCACATAGATGGTTGCGTCCACCAGCTCGGGACTGAAAGTGGCGGCTAAATTATCTCCGCCACTCTCGATGAAGAGGATTTGCATCATCGGGAACGCGCGGGATAACTGCGTTACGGCTTCAAGGTTCACTGAAACATCTTCGCGGATGGCGGTGTGCGGACAGCCGCCGGTTTCGACGCCAAGGATACGCTCGGCGGCAAGGGCGCCCCGGCGAGTGAGGAACTCGGCGTCTTCACGCGTGTAAATGTCATTGGTGATAACGGCAAGGTCGTAGGTGTCGCGCAAACGCCGGCAAAGCGATTCGACCAGAGCGGTTTTGCCCGAGCCGACGGGGCCGCCGATGCCGATTCTTAACGGTTGAGAGCTCATGATCGAAACAACCTCGCATCTAGTGTAGAGTGACGCATCGCTGCAATCTCCAAGGCGGGAGCAAAGCTCCAGATATCCTTTTCGCCTTTGCTCAGGACTTCCGTGGCTAAACGGCCAAAGAGCGGCTGCAGATTCCATAGAACGCGCTGCCCGGCAAGCTGGCCCAGAGGAAAGAGACGCAGCGCAGAGTTGACCAGCATAGCACTTGAAGAATAGAGATAGGCGGCGATCATCTCCCGCGGCTCCCATTGGAGAGCGCTGCCGACGATGCCCAAGGCCACGGGATGATGGCCGGGCGTCAGGCACTCTTCGACCGAGCGGAAGAAAGTCTGAATAAGATCGTGGGCCAGGAGACTGCTGGCGATGCGCAGCGTTTGACGCCCCATCTGGCGGCTGGCGTTGCGCAGCTCCTCAGCGGCTTTGAGAGCATCGACTTTCGCGTCGATACGCAGGCACGATTCGAAGTTCTCTGCGTGGGCGGCCTTCCAAGCGCAGAGCAGCGCCACGGCGTCGGCGGGCGCGGCAGAAGCTTCAAGATAGCTGCGCAGAAGCGCTTCGAGTGAGGCGGCATCGCCAATCACACCCGCCTGTACATACCACTCCAGGCCAAATGAGTGCGCATAGGCGCCGGCAGGAAAAAGCCCGTCGCTGAATTGCAGGAGCGTGGTCCAGTGTCTAGTGCTCATGGCGGTGCGCGTGACCAATGGGCTGAAAGACCGCGTTTGTCCGCTCCCAGGCGGCGCCAAGCCGGTTGAGCAATTGCACCATCGCGGGATCGTCGGGCACGAGCAATCTTTCTTCATCCAAGGCCAGAGGGAAATGACGGTTGCCCACTTCAAAGGCAATGCGCACGGCGGTGCGGGCGTCAGATGGAGATATGGCAAGAACCGGCTCCGGGGCAGCCTGCACTTGCAGATACCAGTCGTCTTCCACCCACAGTATTTGCCCCGGTTGGAGAACCGTTCCCGTGGGCAGCGCCAAAGCCACTTCGCGGCCCTGCGCGGTGACGAAGCGCCCACGCACCCAGCGGCGCTGTTCAGAAGTGAGCACCAGGCGATCACATTGCCGGCCCGGCAGATCGGCGTCGTGCGTGTGGGCAATCAGACCATCGATGCGGAATGTGTGCGTGTCATTCACCATGGAAAAAGTCAGAACAGAAAGTAGCGCTGTGCAAGGGGAAGCACGGAGACCGGATTGCAGGTGAGCAGTTCGCCATCCGCCCGCACCTGGTAGGTCTCTGGATCTACATCGATGCGCGGCAGAGCGTTGTTGTTGATCATCTCGCGCTTGCTGAGGTTGCGGCAGCGGCGCACGGCGGCGGTTTGTTTTTTCAGACCCAAGGCGGAGGGAATGCCCGCGCTCATGGCCGCCTGGGAGATGAAGGTGAGGCTGGTGGAGTGCATGGCGCCCGCATAAGCTCCGAACATGGGCCGGTAAATCACCGGCTGTGGCGTAGGGATGGAGGCATTGGCGTCACCCATCACCGACCACGCGATAAAACCGCCTTTGACCACTATCTCCGGCTTGACCCCAAAGAACGCCGGTGACCAAATCGCCAGGTCGGCCAGCTTGCCGGCTTCAATCGAACCCACTTCATGCGCGATGCCGTGCGCGATGGCCGGGTTGATAGTGTACTTGGCCACGTAACGCCGCACGCGGAGATTGTCGCTGCCCGGTTTTTCTCCGGCCAGCGGCCCCCTCTGCCTCTTCATCTTGTCGGCTGTCTGCCAGGTGCGCAGAACGACTTCGCCTATGCGGCCCATGGCCTGCGCGTCGGAAGACATCATGCTGATGGCGCCCAAATCGTGCAGCACGTCCTCGGCGGCAATGGTTTCGGCGCGAATGCGTGACTCGGCGAAGGCCAGGTCTTCGGGAATCGATGGATTCAAGTGATGGCAGACCATCAACATGTCCAGGTGCTCGTCCAGCGTATTGACCGTGAACGGCATGGTGGGATTGGTGGACGAAGGCAGGCAGTTCGGTTCACCGCACACCTTGATAATGTCCGGCGCGTGCCCACCGCCGGCGCCTTCGGTGTGATAGGTGTGAATGGTGCGCCCTTTAAATGCCTCGATGGAGTCCTGCACAAATCCCGCTTCATTCAGCGTGTCGGTATGGATGGCGATCTGCACATCGCACTCTTCGGCGACGGAAAGCGCGCAGTCGATGGCCACCGGCGTGGTGCCCCAGTCCTCGTGGAGCTTGAGGCCGATCGCACCTCGCTCGATCTGCTCGCGCAGCGGCGCCGGAAACGAAGCATTGCCTTTTCCCAGAAATCCCAGATTCACGGGGAAGGCGTCGGCGGCCTGCAACATGCGATCGATGTTCCACGGGCCGGGAGTGCAGGTGGTGGCATTGGTTCCCGCTGCCGGGCCGGTGCCTCCGCCGAGCATCGTGGTCAGCCCTCCGGACAGCGCCGCCCAAACCAGCTGCGGGCAAATGAAGTGGACATGCGAATCGATGCCGCCGGCAGTGACGATCTTGCCATCTCCGGCGATGACTTCGGTGCCCGCACCCACCACCAACCCGGGAGTGACGCCATTCATAATGTCAGGGTTCCCGGCTTTGCCCACGGCAACAATGCGTCCGCTGCGGATGCCGATGTCGGCTTTCGCAATGCCCCAGTGATCCACGATCACGGCGTTGGTGACGACCGCATCGAGCACGCCCTCCGCCGAGGTTGCCCGCGCGGATTGTCCCATGCCGTCACGCAGCACCTTGCCCCCGCCGAATTTCGCTTCGTCGCCGGGAGCGGTCAGATCGTTCTCGATCTCGATGAAAAGATCCGTATCCGCAAGCCGCACGCGGTCCCCCACCGTCGGGCCATAGAGGTCTGCATACTGGCGGCGTGGAATTTTGAGGGTCACGAGACTGCTCCGAGAAATCCCTGTTTGCGCGCCCGTTCAAGAGCGGCGTCTTGCTGCGCCGCGCCGGCGGCGCCGTTGGTTAGCCCATTCAACCCAAAAACTACCGCGTCGCCGCCGATGGCCACCAGCGAAACCCGCTTACTGTCTCCTGGTTCGAAACGCACCGCCGTGCCCGCTGGCACATTGAGCCTCATCCCGAAGGCCAGGGAGCGGTCGAAGCGCAGGGCCTTGTTGACTTCGAAAAAATGAAAATGCGAGCCCACCTGAATGGGCCGATCAGCGACATTTGCGACTTCCAGTTCCCGGGTCGCGCGGCCGGGATTGGCTACAACGGGAGTTTCCGCCAACAGGTACTCTCCAGGAATCACGCGTCACCTCCATCGGGAGCCGATCATCGGATCGGATTGTGTACCGTCACCAGCTTGGTGCCATCGGGAAAAGTGCCTTCGATCTGTACTTCCTTCACCATCTCCGGCACGCCTTCCATCACTTCTTCGCGGGTCAGGATCGAGGCCCCGTAGTCCATCAGTTCCGAAACCGTGCGGCCGTCGCGTATTTTCTCCAGAATCTCGGCAGTGATCAGCGCAACCGCCTCGGGATAGTTCAGCTTGAGTCCGCGGTCACGCCGTTTGCGTGCCAGGTCGGCAGCCACGGCGATGAGAAGCTTTTCCGATTCTCGGGGCGTCAGGTGCATGGGTCTTTTTCAAACGTTGAGCCAATGAATCACGCTGCCTGGCTCGCGTTCACGGGGATTGCCTTCGTCGATGATCCGGCCGCTGCGCATCACGTAAAACCGGTCGGCAATCGACCATGCAAAGTCCAGATATTGCTCCACCAGAAGAATAGCAATTTTGAGCCGGGTGCGAATCTCCCGCAGCGCCTCTTCGATCTGCTGCACAATGGAAGGCTGAATGCCCTCCGTCGGCTCGTCGAGGATCAGCAGTTTGGGCTGCGCCACCAGGGCCCTGGCAAGTGCCAGTTGCTGCTGTTCGCCTCCGCTCAGCACCCCGCCCTTGCGCGCGGCAACCCGGTTCAGGAGCGGGAATAATTCGTAGACGTATTTGGGGATGGTTTCGCGTTCCCCGCCGGTCCGGCCGGTCAGGCTGGCGAATCCTGTGCGCAGATTCTCATCAACGGTTAAATGCGGAAAGATGCCGCGACCCTGGGGAACATAACCAATTCCCTTGCGCGCACGCTTATATGCTGGGAAATCGGTGATGTCCTCATTGTTCAGCTTGATGATTCCCTGCTCGGCAGGGTGCAAGCCGACGATGGTCCGCAGCAGGGTCGTCTTGCCCACGCCGTTACGTCCCAGCAGAGTTACCGCCTCACCCTCGGCCACAGAAATCCCCACCGATTCCAGGACGCGGCTCTGGCCGTATCCAGCGCAAACTCCCTCAAGCGCAAGCACGGTCGACCTCCTTGACCCGGCCAAGATAGACCGCGGCCACCTGCGGGTCGTTGCGGACTTCTTCGAGCGTTCCTTCTTTCAGCAGGCGGCCCATGTGCATCACGCTGACCGGCGCCTCCAGTTGCGCCACAAATGTCATGTCGTGGTCGATCACCAGAAAACTATGCCGCAGGGAGAGACGGCGGATCAGTTCCGCGGTTTGCGCCGCTTCGCTATGCGACATGCCAGCGGCCGGCTCGTCCAGCAGCAGCACATCGGCGTCGGAAGCAACCACCATGCCGATTTCCAGCCACTGCTTCTGACCGTGCGACAGCTCTCCGGCAAGCTGATTCCGCTTTTCCGTCAAACCGATCAGTTCGAGCGTCTCTTCCGCTCGCACGCGCGCTTCCCCGCTGAGAGTCCAACCGAAAGATCTCCAGCACTCCCGCCTGCTGCGCGCTGAAAGCGCCAGATTCTCCGCCACGGTCAGATTCTCGAGCACGCCTGGCGTTTGAAATTTCCGGCAAATCCCTTTGCGCACGATCTCATATTCCGGCAGGGAAGTGATGTTTTTCCCCTTGAAAACGACCTTGCCTGAGGTCGGATGCACACGTCCGATGATGGCGTCGCACAGCGTGGACTTGCCGGCGCCGTTGGGTCCGATGAGAACGCGCACCGAAGTCGGCTCCAGGTGCAGGCTCATGCCATCGAGCGCCTTGAAGCCCTCAAAATCAACCGTCAGATCCTCAACGTCGAGCAGTGATGCCGTCATTGCGACCTCCTCGCGCTTATACCGCCTTCTCCGCCTCTTCCTCGACTGGGGGCACGGGATTCCCGCCTTCGACGGCCGACGCGCCCTTGGCGCCCACCGCTCTCCCATGCCGCCAATGCAACATCCGGAAGAGAACCTGCGGCAGGCTGGCGAGCCCGCCCCGCATGCCCGTCACCACCAGCACAAACAGCGCTCCCATCACGAAGAGCCAAAGCTGCGGCATGGCGTTGCTGACCCAATCCTTGCCGAAGTTGACCAGAAGCGTTCCCAGGATCACGCCGGTCAGGCTTTCGCGCCCCCCCACCGCAACGGCCACCACCATCTCGATGGAGGGAATCACACCCACCATGGCCGGCGAGATGTCGCCCAGGTGCAGCATATAAAGCGCGCCCGCGATTCCGGCCAGCGCGCCTCCCACCGCGAAAGCGACAGTCTTGTACGCCATCGCATTATAACCAAGGAAGCGGACCCGGTTTTCGCCGTCGCGTATGGCCACCAGGACCTTGCCGAAATTGGTGCGGCGAAGCCACTGGCAAAGAATAAAGGACAGGGTAAGGAAGCCCAGCGTTACCCAGTAAAGCCCGCGTTCAAAATTGGGACCGTC
>JASHOY010000256.1 GCA_030038435.1 Acidobacteriaceae bacterium
AAGCACTTGCACCTGGAGCGGTTATTTCTGGGCAGACATAAGTTTTATCACTACCGCATCTGGTATCGCGATTCCCTCGCGAGTTACATAAGGGAAATGCTGCTGGACTCCCGGACGCTGTCGCGGCCGTACCTGCAGCAGCGGGTTCTCGAAGAGATTGTGCAAGGGCATTTGAAGGGGACGCGCAACTACACAACGGCGCTTCACAAGGTTCTAACGCTCGAACATCTGCATCGGCTTTTCATCGACTCGAGATAATGCAAATTGTGGCAACAATTCTTTGCGTGGGGGCGATTCTATGGCTGTTCGCTCTCGACCGGGACGAAGGGGCGCGGACCTCGAAGGCGCTCTGGATCCCGACTGTGTGGCTGCTTATCAACGGGTCGAGGCCGGTTTCGCAGTGGCTGCACAGTTCTTCGGCAGTGCCGCTGACCGCGCAGTACACGGAGGGAAACCGGCTGGATGCGGCGGTTTTCGGAATGCTGATTGTTGCGGGGCTGGTGGCTTTGAATTTCCGGTGGCCGCAAGTGAAGGACTTTTTGCGGGACAACCTTCCCATCGTACTGTTCTTTTCTTACTGCGCGCTCAGCATTCTCTGGTCCGATTATTCCTTTGTCGCCCTGAAGAGATGGAGCAAGGCGATAGGAGACCTGGTGATGGTGATGGTGGTGCTCACCGATCCGGATCCGCTGACGGCTACGAAGCGGCTTTTCGCGCGCGCGACGTTTATCCTGCTTCCTCTCTCCGTGCTGTTTATCAAGTTCTATCCCGGCATCGGCACAGCTTACGATCCAACGGAAAATATTCTGACCTATATAGGAGTGACGACCTTCAAGAACCTGCTGGGAATGATCGTGATGGTGTGCGGGCTGTCATCGTTGTGGTCGTTCCTGGGCGCCTACGAGGACCGCAAGCTGCGGCATCGCAAGAGACATCTGCTGGCTCACGGACTGATGATCGCGACCGCGGCGGGGCTTCTTTTCGCCTGCAATTCGGTCACGTCGATCTCCTGTTTTGTGCTGGCAGGGGGTGCGATGGCGCTGACGGCGCTGCGCCGGACACGGCAATGGCCTAACAGGGTGCACCTGATCGTGGGAGCGGCGATTGCATTTCCGCTTTTCATCCTTTTCATCGATACCGTCGGGTCGTTGCTGCACATGATGGGCAGGAATTCGACGCTTACGGACCGCACATCGATCTGGCGCGCAGTGCTGGCCATGCACACGAACCCGCTCGTCGGCACCGGGTTCGAGAGCTTCTGGATGGGGAACCGCCTGACCAGCGTGTGGGCTTTGAGCGTAAATGGAATCCAGGAGGCCCACAATGGATACATCGAGGTTTATATCAATCTCGGATGGCTGGGCGTGGCGGCGCTGATGGTGTTGATTGTTTCCGGATACCGCAATGCTTTTGACTGCTTTCGGCGGGACCCGCACGCGGGGAGATTGCGGCTGGGGTATTTCACCGCGGAGGTGATTTATTGTTTTACCGAAGCAGGCTTCCGGATGATGAATCCCATCTGGATTGCCTTCCTTCTGGCGATTTCCAAGGCGCCGGCGCGCGCGCATTCCGATGCGCGGGAGCGGGAGCCGGCATTGCCAGCGGCAGAGGGCGCGCCCAAGAGACAAGTGCGAGTTCTTCAGTAGGGTGAGAGCTTTTTTCTTTTATTACTGGAGCTGAATGGCTCCACTGAGTTGCTGAGAAGACGAGAAAAACATGCATTCGGAGCGGAACTGGAGATCGTTGTTCGGGGCTTATTTGAGGCCGTTCGATGCGAGCGGAGCATTTGCGCCCGTTGTTCCGAGAGGAGGGGACAAGCTGAAGCGCCTGGCGGTGCGCGGCGCGGGAATGACGATTTTCTCCGGCGGCGTGGCGCTGGGCATTCAGATGATCGCGACCGTGATCCTGGCGCGGATTCTGACTCCGCGCGACTTCGGACTGGTTGCGATGGTGACCACGTTCAGCCTGCTCTTATCGAACTTCGGAATCAACGGATTTACGGAGGCCGTGGTTCAGCGGGAGCAGGTCGATCATGCTCTGGCGAGCAATCTCTTCTGGATCAGCCTGGGCGCCGGGCTGTTCCTTACCGGGGCGTTCGCGGCGGCGGGAACGCTGCTGGCCAGGTTTTACGGGGAGCCGCTGGTTGCGCCTATCACCGCGGGAATCTCAGTTACGATTTTTCTCAGCAGCATTTCCGTTCTGCATTTGGCCCTTTTGAAACGCGCGATGCTTTTCCCGGCGGTGGCCAAGAACGACATTGTGGCGCGGGCCGCATCGGTGTCGGTATCGATTTTCTTCGCCTGGGCGGGTTGGGGTTACTGGGCGCTGGTGCTGGGCGCATGCGCGCAGCCGCTGAGCACAAGCATCGGGGCATGGTTCATGTGCCGATGGCTTCCGGGGCCGCCGCGCTCCAGGGCGGGCACGGGCGCGATGCTGAAGTTCGCGATGTATACCTACGGGCGATTCAGCGTGAACTATTTTGCGCGTAACTCCGATAACCTTCTGGTGGGGTGGCGATTCGGCGCTCCGGCGCTGGGTTTTTACAAGAAGGCCTACGACCTGTTTTCGCTTTCGGCGACGCAGCTTGTATCCACCACGGCAGTGGTGGCGGTTTCGGCGTTGAGCCGGGTGAAGGAAGACCGGGAACAATACCTTCGCTATCTATTGGGCGCAATGTCGGTGATGGCTTTCCTTGGCATGGGGATTGCAGGGGATCTTACGCTGATCGGAAAGGACCTGATCCGCGTGCTGCTGGGTCCGGGCTGGGAGACGGCGGGACGGATCTTCACTTATTTCGCGCCGGGCATCGGAGTTATGATCCTTTACGGCACGCACGGGTGGATTCATCTCTCGATCGGCAGAGCGGACCGCTGGTTCCGCTGGGGAATCGTGGAGTGGACCATAACCATTCTTCTGTTTCTTGGGGGACTTCACTGGGGTCCGGAAGGAATCGCGGTGGCGTGGTGCGTTTCGTTCTGGATACTGACGATTCCGGCGATGTGGTATGCCGGAAGGCCGATCAAACTGGGAGTGGGCCCGATGCTGGCTGTGGTCTGGAGATATGTGGTTGCTTCACTGCTGGCGGGCGTGACGAGTTATCTGATTTTTTCAAACCGCATGCCGCTATGGCGCGTACCGGGCGCGAGAGGAGCCGCGCTTCGGGTCCTGCTTTTCTCGCTGTCTTTCGGCATCCTTTATCTCAGCTCAATCGTCCTGCTTCACCGCGGATGGCGTCCGCTGCGGGTGCTTGCCGGACTTTCGCGCGATATGGTATCGGCGGCGCGGAGCGAGCGGCCGTCGCCGGCCGTTCTTTCGCGAAGCGCCGGGGTCATGCTGGCGCTTCTGATCCTGCCGCTTGGCATCGGCGCGCGCAGTTACGCGCAGCCGTGGACCGGAATCCTGAGCCCGCAGAACGCGATTGACTGGTCGGGAGCAGGAGTGGGGACGATTCCAGCGCGAACGCAAATTTGCGCAAGGCTCACCTCATCGGCCACGGATATGCAGATCAACGCCGCGCTTGCCGCCTGCCCCGCCGGCGAGACGGTGTATCTTGCGGGCGGAACTTATTCGATCGCCGGGACCATTCGCGTTCCGTCGAATGTAACTCTGCGCGGCGCGGGAGCGGACAAGACGGTCCTGAGCGCCAAAGGTACGGGCGGCGGGGACGTGATCAGTCTGGGTTCGGGCTCGGTTGCGTACAGGCCCATCCGCATCCTGAGCGGAGCGTATGCCGGCTCCACGCGAATCTCGCTGGCTGGCGCGATTGTGCAGCCGGGGACTTACCTTGCGATCGCGGAGAGAAACAACCCCGCCTATGTTTCCGCGGCCGGGAGCGGCGGCAACTGTAACTGGTGCGACGGCTGGACAAAGGACGGGAGCCTGGCGCGCGGACAGATCGTGAAGGTGACGGGAGTGGTGCGCGGTCCCATCTTTATCATCTCACCCGGCCTCTACAGCGCATACACCAACGGCCCAATCGCGGTTCCGTTCGATATGTCCGCGAGTTATGCGGGCGTGGAAGATCTCCAGGTGTATGCGAACAATACCGGCTACGCGTCGAACTTCGGAATGTCGGCGTGCGCGTACTGCTGGATCAAAGGCGTCGCGTCGAATTATGCGGACGGGGATCATGTGGAAGTGTACTGGGGCTTTCACGACGAGATCGAGGACAGTTACTTTTCAAACGCATTTCTGCACCGTCCGGGAAGATACGACTCCGATATTCAGATCGGATTCAAGACCAGCGCGAGCTTGATCGAGAACAACATCGTGGTGCGCACGCATGCGGCCATCATGCTGGAATGGGGAGCTGCCGGAAACGTGGTCTCGTACAATTACACGACCGGGGAGTTCGACAGCGGCGCAACCAACCTGGACATTGGAGGGATCGACTTTCACGGGGCGCACCCGCAGTTCAATCTGCTCGAAGGGAATGTGCTGACCATGATCGATGGGGATTCGGTGTGGGGAACATCGAGCCAGACGACGGCCTTTCGTAACTGGGCGATCGGGACCAACCGGATCTGCAGCCCGATAAGCGGACGGGGAACGGTCGATTGCTCGGGCCAGGATGGCCATTACGGATTTCAGGCGGCGCGCGCGATCGAGATGACTTATCTGGCGACGCGGAATAACTTTGTAGGAAATGTTATAGGCTCGGCGCAGATGCAATCGCTGAAGGGATATAACTACCCGGTAAAACAGCAAAACTGGATCGAGTATCCGTCGCCGCGGAGTTACGACGACGTTGCTTACGGGTGGTCTTTCGGTTACGGCGACACGGGCGACGACGGCACGGGAACCGGATGCGGCGGCGGAACTCCTCCCTGCCATCTGGCGGGAACATCGGCCACCGACTTTTTCGACGGGAATTACGACAACATCGTGAAGACGGTGCGCTGGGCGCCGGGAGCGAGTCATCAACTGCG
>JASHOY010000257.1 GCA_030038435.1 Acidobacteriaceae bacterium
TCACCACCGGCATCACCGGCGCCACCAACATCGAGGTTCTCTCCGGACTCAATCAAGGCGAAGAAGTGGTTACCGGCCCCTACAACGTTTTGCGCGATCTGAAAAACGGCGCCCTGCTCAAGCGCGATACTTCAGTCCCGCTCAGTCTCACCGGCAGTTCTTAATAACAATCCCGCTCCGGAGAGGAGAAGTCGTAAATGGCCCAGGGCGAAGCTGAGCAAACGCCAGGACGCTGCCACGGGGAAAATGCCGCATCATCTCACCATGCGCTCCTGAGAGGAGCAGCGAACCGCGCCCCGCGTGCCATTCGATTCATAAGCAGCGCGCTAACATACAAAGTGGGGACCGAACCCGGATGGCTGTGAACGATATTGGCATTGAAGAAGCCGTCGAAAAGCAGTATTCGCCCGATGGCGACGTGATCCGCATCGAGGATCTGTGGCGCACCTACGACATGGGCGGCGAGCAGCAGGTGCAGGCTTTGCGCGGCGTCTCGCTCCGCATCCGCCATAACGAGTACGTGGCCATCATGGGTCCTTCGGGCTCGGGCAAATCCACGCTCATGAATCTGATTGGCTGCCTGGACACACCCACCCAGGGCCGATACTGGCTCAACGGCCAGCTCGTCAGCGAGCTCGACGACGACCAGCTCGCGCGCATCCGCAACAAGGAAATCGGTTTTGTCTTCCAGACCTTCAATCTGCTCGCGCGCGCCACCGCGCTGCACAATGTTGAGCTACCGCTCATCTACAACGGCACGCCCGCCGACCTGCGCATCGAGAGCGCCCGCGCGGCTCTCGCCGCCGTGGGCCTCGAAGCGCGCATGCACCACAAGCCCAATGAGCTATCCGGCGGCCAGCGCCAGCGCGTGGCCATCGCCCGCGCACTCGTCAATCATCCCTCCATCATCCTCGCCGACGAGCCCACCGGCAATCTCGACTCGAAAACCGGCCAGGAAATCATGGCTCTCTTCGATCATCTCCATGCCGGCGGCAATACCATCGTCCTGGTCACCCACGAACTCGATATCGCCGAATATGCCCATCGTATCGTGCACATACGCGACGGGCAGATCTTCTCCGACCAGCCCGCCCACCGCGCCGCCAACTAAGCCAGGCGACATAAAACCCAGTTTTGGCTATGGACATATGCTTTGCGCTCATCGTCGAAGCACTGCGCGCCGGTGTTAGCATGCGTTAGCCGGGGCTGGAGACAGCGAACCCGAAGAAGCACGACTGCATGCGGTCGGATACCTGACTACGCGGTGGCCGATTGCGCAACGGTCTGCAGACCGCGCGCTTCGATCTCGAATTCGCGCATCTTGTACTTCTGAATCTTTCCCGAGAGCGTAGCCGGAAACTCAGTGACGAAACGGACGTATTCGGGGATTTTGTAATAAGCAATCTGTCCCTGGCAGAAATCGCGAATCTGGGCCCCGGTGGCGTCAGCGCCGGGTTCAAGGCCGGAGCGCAGCCGCACCCAGGCCACCACAATCTCGCCCAGGCGCGCGTCGGGAATTCCGACCACCTGGACTTCGTCGATCTGGGGATGGGTGTAAAGGAATTCCTCCACTTCGCGCGGATAGATGTTCTCGCCGCCGCGAATGATCACGTCGCGCGACCGGCCGGTGAGATGAATGCAGCCGTCCTCGCGCATTACGCCCAGGTCGCCGGTATGCAGCCAGCCGTCGGGTTCGATTACGGTTGCCGTACCTTGGGGATCGCCGTCGTAGCCTTTCATCACCGCGTAGCCGCGCGCGCACACTTCGCCCTGTTCGCCGCTGGGGAGCGTTTCGCCGGTCACGGTGGAGACCACGCGGATCTCGGTCTGCGGCATGGCCCGGCCTACGGTTTTCACCCGAATCTCGATGGGGTCCCCGGCATCGCTCATCGTGACCACAGGCGAGGTCTCGGTCTGGCCGTAGGCGATCACCAGTTCGCGGCAGCGCATTTCGTCGAGCACGCGCTTCATCAGTTCTACCGGGCATGGAGCGCCGCTCATCATGCCCGTGCGCAGGCTGCTCAGGTCGTAGCTGGCGAAGTCGTCCAGCGCCATCTCCGCAACATACATGGCGGGAACGCCGTAAACGCTGGTGGCGCGTTCCCGATGCATAGCTTCGAGCGTGGCGCGGGCATCGAAGGTCCAGTTGGGCAGAATGATGGCAGCTCCCGAGTTGACCGCTGACATGGTTCCAATGACACAGCCGAAGCAATGAAACAGCGGCACCGGAACTACAATTTTGTCCTGCTCGCTGTAATGGAAGCCCTGGGCCAGGAACTGGCCGTTGTTGACGATGTTGTGATGGCTGAGCATCACCCCTTTGGGCAGCCCCGTGGTGCCGCTGGTGTACTGAATGTTGGCAATGTCATCGGGAGCGACGCGGTCGGGCAGCCGGCCTTCGGCCTCGAGCAGGGCCGGCCATTCCGGCGAATCGAAATAGATGGTGTGCTGGAGATCAAGAGCGAGGCCATGCCGCGCGCGTGCGAGGATCTCTTTGTAGTCGGCGCGCTTGTCGTTGTGCCAGAGAAAAATGGCCTTCATGTGCGACCGGGTGAGGGTGAAGCCGAGCTCGTGGGAACGATAGGCAGGATTTACGTTGACCAGCGCCGCGCCGGTGCGCGCGCAGCCCATGTGCATCATGATCCACTCGATGCAGTTGGTCGACCAGAGACCGACGCGGTCGCCGCGGCGGATGCCAATGGCCCAGAGTCCGCGCGCCACGCGGTCAGCCGCAACGCTGAGTTCGGCCCAGGTCAGGCGCCGGTTTTGATGCCGCGAGATCACTGCGGGACGGTCGGGAAATCGCTCCGCAGTGCGGTGCAGCAGATCGCCGATGGTGACTTCGAGAAGCGGCCTGTCAGGGCCGCGCGCATAACTCTGCGTGACTATATCTTCTTCCACGAGCATTGATCTGTCTCACTGGAGCAACGAAGGGCAGTCTACGCTGCCAGGGCAGCCGGATACTGTGATTCAGCCCACAATTGCTTGAGGTGCGAAGCGGAGCGTGCTTTTTGCCGCGGGCGGAAGCCTGGAAGCATGGCAACCGGATCGTCGCAAACCCAGTCGATCCCCCGAGCCCAAACAGCCGAGTGTGTCTCCCAGCCGCTTACTCGGATTCCAGTGCGTTTGCCGCCTCTGCTTCCATTCGCGTCAGCAATGCGTGCATTTGCCGGAATTCCGGATACTCCTGCAAGGGCGCGAGCCGCGGGTCGGCAAGGAGCTGGAAAAACCACGGACAGCGTTGTTGCATAGACGCCTCGAGCACTTTCAACGCCTCGTCGGGCGCGCCCAGTTCCAGGTAAACGGCCGCGTTAAAGCCGGTGATGACGAAGCGTTCTCTGGCGCGCCATTCCATTTGCTCCAGGACGCTGCGCGCCTCGGATGGCCGGCCATCGCGTGCCAGCGCATAGGCGTGCGCGGCAAGGGCAGGACCGAAATGGGGCAAGCGCGCTTGTAGATCCTGTGCAAGGGCCGTGGCTCGTTTTGCTTCGCGGTTGCAGGCCAGGATGATGGACGCATAGAAGCATGCAACCGCGTCTTCCGGGAATTGCTCGACCGCGTACCGCGCCTGCCTAAAGCTCTCCTCTGCTTTTCCGCCAAGGTGCAGAGTCCAGGCGAGGCGGCTTTGCAACCACGGAGAAAAGGGGTCGAGCCCGATCGCCTCCCGGAGAAGGTCCTCCGCCTGGGCGAAGCGATGACGGCTGAGGGCGAAGAAGGAGCGGGCCCGGGTGATCCAGGGGTCGTGCGGGAGGTGGGCAGAGAGCGTAAACGACTTGAGTGCGGCGGCAAGGTCTCGATCGTAGTGAAAACTGATCCAGCCTAGCGCAGGCAGGATTTCGGCGTTACGGCCGGAGAAGTCGGTGATGGGCTCGGCTGCGCGGCGCGCGGTTGCGGCGGCCTGTCCGGGCGCCATGTAGCCGTATACGGCTTGCGCCACGCACAGATTGGCGAGCTCGACCCGGGCAGCGGTCAAAGCCGGATCCAGATCGATCGCGCGCTGCAGGTGATCCAGTCCTTCCCACGTGCGGTGACTTTGCAGACCGCGCCATTCGTGCCGTGCTTTCTGCAGAATCTCGTAGGCTTGTACGCGGTGAGTGATTTGGATTACGGGATCAACTTCAGCGGTAATCGAGGGCACCCTCGCCTCCAGGGGCGGAAGGCTGGCAGGGATGGCGACGCCGAGGCGGAAATTGAGCCGGCTTGCCAACTCCTTTTCCAGACCCGCGGGAACACTGCGGTCCACCAGCATGTCTTCGGTCCACACCTGTACACCGTCGCGGACCCGGATCAGATCCGCGACCATGCGGATGTGCGAGGGCAGGGCGCGCATTCTTCCCGTGAGCACGAAGTCCGCCTTGAGAGCCACACCAATCTCGTGTGCGTTCAGGCCGCGGCGGGCGAGGGAAAAGACGGAATCCTGAGCCAGCACTGAAATCATGTGCTGCTGATCGTGAATAAGCTGGGCGGCCGTTTCTTCGCTCACTGCGGGTCCCAGGTGTTGAGCAACGCCGGGGCCGGTAGTGAAGGGCGAAATCGCAATCCGCAAAGGCGGCCTGCCGGAGCCTGCAGCTTCCGGCACCACCCGGGCGGAGAAGCGGTAGCCCCGCTTATACACGGTCTGAATGCAGTCTTCCAGCTTGAGGCGGGCGCGCAGCGACGAGATGCACTTGGTGACACTGTCGGCACTCACGTGAATCTCGGCCCAGAGCGCTTTGCGCATCTGGCTGATGGAGACAATCTGCCCCGCATGGGCGAGAAGCAGGCGCAGCGCAGCCAGTTCTTTAGGCGGGAGGTGAACAATTGTGCCGCAGCGGAGAAGGGTGCCGTCGGGTTCGAGTCGGAATCCGGCAAAGGAAAATGCGCATTCGCCGGTCCCGAGGCTTACTCCGGCCGGCTCTTCCGGGTTGGCCAGCTCTTCTGAAGACTCATTCATCCGATCCAACACAGTTTCCTCAAGGCCGGATGACGTTCTGTCTACGGGCTTTCGCTGGCATGCAAGAAAGCGTATTCAGAACACCGCAGTTCCGATCCTCGGACAATCCAGGGAGAAAGAAAACAAAACGAGCCCGTTCTCTTACCTTCGACGGACCCACGTAGTCTGGTATCACCGAGATTATCCATGTTTTCTCCTGTTTGGAAGCGGAAATCTTGCCAAATTCTTCTCCTCGAAGTAATCGAAATGTGGTTACCTATTTACTTTATAGTAAATAAAAAACTCAATGGTAAATTATTGAAATTAAATTGGTTATTGTTACTCTGCTGCGGAGAATTACCGTCAATCCCAATGCTCGATGTTCGGGTCAATGCGGCTCGAAGATGGAAAAGCCGTCTCCTGGGCGCAGGGCTGGCCCGCGGGGAGTGAATGGATCTTGCAGTGTTCAGACAGCCCGGCAGCCGGAAACGCGACCGCGATGAGGCCTGACAATGTCCTCATGCGCTAATATTTCGGCGTAATGGCGAAGGTAAGTCCCATCGTGAATTGAAACGAATTTCGCTTTGTCGGGGGAAGAGAAGCTGGGGGATCGTTCAGATAGCTGTCGTCAGTTCCCACGGAAAAGCTCAGTTTTTTGTATGCGGGGAACGCCAGGGTATTGGTTTCCAGGGCGGAGTAAGCCCGCGAATTGTTGAAGGCGGGAATATATGAGAGCGTTTGCGAGTAATTAAATCGCTTCAGTTGCAGGCTATAGTCGGCTGAGAACGTGGAGCCTACCAGGTTTTGGTTTGCGCTGGGTGAACTGTTGAGAAACGACTGCTTTTCGTACTGGACGGTTCCTTTCAGATCTGCCTGCTGATCGGGTGTCTTGATCGCCGTCCATCCCATCCCGCCGCCGTAAATCTGCTGCAGGTCGAGGTTCTGGCTGTAGTTGTGGTCGAAGGTGGTTAGCCCCAGGGCAAAGAAGCGCGGGGTGAAATTCTCATCGCGCTCCGCGTCGGCGTGGTAGATGGCGGTCTTGGTTATCACGGCGGCAACGGTTGTTCCCGTTGCCGGGTCCAAGTAAGCCGGCTGCGTGATTTTTCCGTACGAGCCGCTGAAATCGAACGCGGAGCGATTGCGGCGGGCCAGCCATTTTACCGCAGGCACCACCCGTGCCAGGCTTAGGCTGCCGGAAAAGGTGTACTGATTTTGCGTGGCGGTCACCAGAGTAGCTCCGGCCGTGGCGGCGCCGCCCCAGCCGGTCAGAAGGCTAGGTTTGCTTATGGCTAGCTTCTCCAGCGTGGTCGCCGGTACGACGTATTGAGCCTTGGCCACGGGTATGGGCGCCAGCGGCGGTGCGCCTTGAGGAGAGATGGTCAGCTCCTGGTTGTGCATCACCAGCGTCCCGGCCGGGATGGCGCCCTGCTGTTTCCTGGTGCGTAGGCCGCTGTTTTTGCTCAATACGGCAAAAATGTCAGTACAACGCAGTTCCCGGATCTTGCTCCACGGCAGCGTGATATCGCCGGCGGGGTCGCTGTGAAACGTTACTTTGCTGGCGATGGCGTTTACCAGTTTGCCATGCAGCGTGTCTCCATTGCTCAGGACCAGCAAATCGGGTGCGTTGCCGGCTGCGGGCTTAGCCTGCGCCAGGCACAGAGAGGTTCCGCAGAAGAGAACGGAGAGCAGACAGGCCGCGATACGGCGGGGAAGGCGGGCGATCAGAAGCGGGGAAATCGGGCGCATCGGTCTGTGCATAATCCTCATTGTAGAGTCTGGTGCTTCGGCGACAGTGCAGCGGCCGGCCGGAATGAAAACGATCCTTTTCGTTATCTTCGATAATTCGGTCCGGCGCATTGCCCTGACAGCGCCATCCGAATAACCTCAGAAAATCTTCAGCAAAAAGCTCCAGGTAGAAGCGGACAATGGTGTAGACGTCTGATTGACGCAAGGAGATGCCATGACGAAAGGCGGTTCAAAATCGGCTACCACCTCGAACTGGTCGCTGGAACCCTACTGCATCGGAGTGAAGCTTCGCCTGCTCCGCACCCAGAAAAAGCTTACGCTTTCGCGCCTGGCAACTGAGACGGGGCTTTCCACAGCCCTGCTTTCCAAACTCGAGACCGATCGGATGATTCCCACCTTGCCGACACTGGCCGCGATCAGCCGCGTGTATGGCGTGGGCTTAAGCTATTTCTTCTCGGAGCCGTCGCGGCACAGGCTTTCGATTACACGCAGGGCGCTTCTGGAAGGGGATGGTCGCGGTCAGGAACCGGTAAAGACAATTCCCCTCAATGTGGTGAAAGAGGATACGCGGCTGGTCGCTCAGGTGATCGAATTTCCAGCAGCGGGAGCGGCCTCGGCCATTGAGGGATTCCAGGATACGAGCGCCTTCCTCTATGTGCTGGATGGCAAACTGAAGCTTGACGCCGGCGGCCTGCACGAGACATTGGCTGCCGGCGATTGCGCCTGCGTGGAAAGCCAGATGGAACTGGCCTGGAGCGCCGACGGGAAGGGGCGCTGCAAGATACTGGCAGTCTTTTCTGCCGGCGAGCACCCCTAGCTACTTTGCGGTGCAAAATAGCGGTTTTTGAGAAGCCGATTTCGCATCGGAGGTTGTTTTGCGGGGTTGGATGTGTCGCTTTTCGGTTCTGGGCGTGCAGTGCCAGAGCGCTTCCTCACTATGCTGTCTGAAGGGTTAACCACCGTCCCATGTTGATTAGGGCCTGCTAACACTATTGGGATGGCGGCGACGGGAGCCAGATTTGCCGAGTTCTAGAAGCGAGGAGCGTGCTGTGGTCGATCCCTGGAGCGACGAGCGACAACGAAATCGG
>JASHOY010000258.1 GCA_030038435.1 Acidobacteriaceae bacterium
TCATCGGGCAGGAGCGTCCCGCTGACTCGCTGACTCGCTGACTTGCTGACTTGCTGAAGGCCGCATCCCAGCGCCGTCAGCACCTTTTGCACGGTCGCCGATGTTATGCCTTCCTCGTCGATGGTGGCGCCCAGAATCCGCCGCACCTCACTCAGCGCAAGGGTTACCGGTTTGCGATTGGCGGTGCGGGCTTCCAAAGCAGGCACGCGCACGTCCACCAGCTCGCCTTCGATCCAGCCGCCGTTGGCCAGCAGAATGCGGCTCACCAGCGCGGAAGCCACCGGCGCCGCATTGAAATCGGCGCCGCGCTCGAAGCGGTGACTGGCGTCAGTGTGCAGGCCATGCCGGCGCGCGGTTTGCCGCACCGCCATGGGATCGAACCATGCGGCTTCAACCAGCACGTTCTTCGTTGCGGCGGTGATCATCGTGTCCCAGCCGCCCATGACCCCGGCCAGCGCCAGCACCTTGGCGTGATCGGCCACGACCAGATCTTCCGGGTCAAGCAGCCGATCCACTCCGTCCAGCGTTTTCAGCTTCTCGCCCTTGCGGGCCCGTCGCACTACGATGCCGCCCTCGACCTTGTCGAGATCAAAGGCATGTGTTGGCTGGCCCATCGCCAGCCAGGCAAAATTGGTGGCGTCCACGGCGTTCGAAATCAGCTTTTGTTCGAGCAGCTTGAAATAAGTCGTCACTTCCGCGCCAGGGAACCAGTCGCGCGAAGTGCCGATGGAAATGTCACGCAGCACGCGGGCCGTGAACCGGCCGCAGGCGTCTTCGGCTTCGATGCGCACCGAGAAAGGAGCCGATGTCTTTTGCGCTTCCGGCAGCGAAACGTCCAGCGGCTTCAACTCCACACCGTAGATCGCCGCCGCCTCTCGCGCCACGCCGTAGTGGTTCATGGCGTCAACGCGGTTGGTGGTGATATCCATCTCGTAGAGCGAGCCATTGCCCGCGCCGAGATCGTAGATGCCCTCGACGGCGATGCCGCGCAGGGTGAGGTCTTCGGCGAGTTGGGCGTCAGAGACGGAGAGCTCGGGCAGGTAATTGCGAAGCCAATTGGTCAGGATCCTCATCGATTTCGTTTCTCATTTCGCAGGTTGGTGCGCAACGCGCGCGGCATGTTGGCAGGTTAAACAAACTGCCCCAGAAACCGCATGTCTCCGGCAAAAAACTGCCCAATCTCGCTGACGCCGTACTTCATCATGGCGATGCGCTCCACGCCCATGCCGAAGGCGAAGCCGGAAATCTTCTTCGGGTCGTAGGCAGGCTGTTTTTCTGCGGCGAAAGCAAACACCGCGGGATCGACCATGCCGCAGCCCAGCAGTTCGATCCACCCCGACTGTTTGCACTTGCGGCAGCCCTTGCCGGCACAGAAGATGCAACTGATCTGCACGTCTGCGCTGGGCTCGGTGAAGGGGAAAAACGACGGAAAGAACCGCGTCTTTACTGACGATCCGAAAAGCGCCTTCATGGCATGATCGAGCGTGCCCTTCAGGTCGCTGAAGGTAATGTTGGTGTCCACACAGAGCCCTTCTACCTGGTGAAAGATGGGCGAGTGGGTGGCGTCCTGGGCGTCGTTGCGGTGCACCTTGCCGGGAATGACGATGCGCACCGGCGGCGGCTGCTGTTCCATAGTGCGCATCTGCACCGGTGAAGTGTGTGTGCGCAGCAGCAGCCGTTCTCGCAAGGGTCGGCGTTCTTGACCTGCGATCACCAGCGTGTCCTGCGTGTCGCGCGCCGGGTGGCCGGGCGGGAAATTCATGCTCTCGAAGTTGTAGTAGTCGGTTTCGACTTCCGGCCCCACGCCCACCGAGTAGCCGAGTGCAGTGAATACCTGCACAATCTCGTTCATGGTGCGCGTGATGGGGTGCTCGGAGCCGGTGAGCCGCCGCGTGCCGGGCAGCGTGATGTCGATAGCTTCGGCCGCCAGCGCCGCATCGCTCGGCTCGGAACCACTGGCCTCGTCCAGCAGGGCCTCTACGACGGCCTTGAAGGCGTTGAAACGCTGTCCCAGAGCCTTTTTGGCCTCCGGCGGAGCGCCTTTGAGCCAGCGCGCAGAAACCTCGTTGAGCCGCCCCTGCTTGCGGCCGAGCCAGCGCAGGCGAAAAGTTTCGGCGGATTCCGACGAGGACAGCGCGGCAGCCTCTTCGCGGACCTGCGACTCCAGTGAAGAGAAGGCCTGATCGAGCGCCGCGTCACTGTAATCGGGCAGATTGGAAATGGCGTCGTTCGTCATGCGTAAATTGCAGGATAAATCACCGGGCGAGATTGATTCGCGCAGTTCGTGGTGTCCTAACAGTGCGTCGCTACGCTCTTTAGGACTAATATGGTTGCATGACCATGACGTGGAAGCGCGCCTTGATCGGAGTAATGCGGTACATCGGTGGATTCCTCTTTGCGCTCACGTTTTGGTGTTCGGCATCCGAGATTGCAGAGGTGTTTCGGAGGAAGAAGATTGCACATGCAAATCTCGGGCCAAGCCCAGCAACACACTCCTGAGACATCTCCTGTGCGGTCGTCACGCGGGTTAGCACAAGGATTACAAAGAAGGGAGCCGGGCACCGGCTTGCAGTCAAGTAAGACGGCCCGGATTGCTCGCGCAATTCCGGGCCGCCTTTTCCGCCAGTCACATCTCGATGAGCTTATGCAGCTTTTGCCGTTAGCGCCGTCTTGGCCTGCTCCACCAACCTGGTGAAGCCATCGGCGTCGTGCACGGCGATATCGGCCAGAATCTTGCGGTCCAGCTCCACGCCGGCCTTTTTCAGCCCGTTGATGAATTGCGAATAGCTGGTCCCGTTCAGCTTGCAGGCGGCGGCGATGCGCACAATCCAGAGGGAACGGAACTGGCGCTTTTTTTCGCGCCGGCCGCGGTAGCCGAATTTCAGGCCGCGTTCCACGGCTTCCTGCGCCGCCTGATAGAGCTTCGATTTGGTGAGGAAATAACCGCTGGCGCGATCCAGAATCTTCTTGCGCCGGTCATTCCGCTTGGTGCTGCGTTTTACGCGGGGCATTGCTTTCTCCTTTTAGCGTTCAAGGGCTACGCGGCTGGAGGCAGGTCAACCTCTTCACTCGCTCAATTCAAGCCTGATCTCACGCCGGCGAGCGAACGCTTCGCTATTTCCGGCGGGGGCCGCTTCCGGCCCCAATGGAGCTCATCCAAAAAGCTCCTGCACGGAGTGCTGCATCAGGCGTAGGGGATCATGCGCGCTACCTTCGCGTAGTCGCCATCGGAAACAAGCTCGCTCTTGCCGAGCTTGCGCTTGGTCTTTGGCGCTTTCGACGTAAGGATGTGCCGCGTCTTCGTATGGCCCCGCTTAATTTTGCCGGTGCCAGTCTTGCTGAAGCGCTTGGCCGCGCCCGAATGGGTCTTTAACTTGGGCATTGTGCTCTCGATTTCCGGACCAGGGGCGTCGCTCCGTCCGTCTTTCGCCCGCCGGACAGTGCTTTCCCTGCCAAGTCAGGCAACTTAAAGAGTATACAGGAAGCGGAGCTTGCGGCGCTACCCCCGCTAATCCACCGGACTAGCCGCTGTAAACGGCGAACAGCACGGTTTCTCGGTGGGCTGGAAGTTCATCATCTCGATGCGTATGCCGTCCGGATCGTAGAGGTTGAACTGGTACTTGCCGTCGCGGCCGATCTTGGGCGCCGCATCGTGGCGTCCGGTGAGCCGATTTTCCGATGCCAGCAGCTTGTAGGCATCCGGGACCGAGACTTCGCCAATGGAAAAATGGTCCATCACGCCCAGGTGCTGCTGGGTCATGCCCGCGGGAATTCCAGGACCACCCGGGGTGATCATGTACTCCACCCAGTCGTGCCCGTTGGGGACCTGCTGGGCCACCCAGTCGATCCGGTCGTCGTGCATGCCGCCGAACCAGTAGGGCCGGAAGCCAAGCAGTCCGCGATAGAACGTATCTTCATTGGCGCGGTTGTGCACCATGAAACCCAAATGAATGATGTGGTGGCCGATGGCGTGGGGTGCCGAAACGTTTTCCGCTCCCGGCTGCACGAACTGCACCTTGTTGCCTTCCGGATCGCGCACCTCGAACCACCGGCTGCCGTCGGACCCCTGCTCCACGCGGGCGGGAGTCTTCCATCCCCTGGCAGCGAGGTAACGCCGCATCGCCTCGGCGTTGGTGGTGTTCCAGGCGGTGTGATCCAACCGGACGATGCCCGCGTTTGCCGGCAGCGGCAGCACTTCAATGAACTGCGTCGAGCTCAACATATAGCGCACGCCCTGAGGATCCTCCGGGTCGGGCCGCTTCACCGCGCCGATGATGGCGCGATAGAAGTGGTCGGTGGCTGCGGCGTTCGATGTGTAAATGGCGATATGCGAGATGCCGGTGATTTTTGGCCGGGCCGGCGCATTTTGAGCCATCGCCGGGGCGATCCCGGCAAAAAGAACAACACAGAAGAGGAGCTTCAAGCGCATGGCGTACCTCTGTTTGCAAGCGAAATAACGATAGCAGACGCCGGTAACGAATCGCTTTACCTTTCCGCGCTAAAGCGGTTTTATCCCGAACTCGCCATCGCCCGACGCACCGTCCGCGCTCAGGCCCCGGGACGGGAGGCAGGTTCGAAACAGAATCGACAGCGAGCCTCATAGACATCCCCGGCTCCAACTACGACGCGCTCGGTACCTCCGCGGAGTCTTTGCGTCCGGATCGCCGGTTGTCCGCATTGCATGCAGACCGCTGAGAGCTTGGTAACCTCATCCGCGATAGCCATCAGTTCGGGAACTGGCGCGAAGGGCTCACCCGCATAGGTAGTGTCCAGCCCGGCAACGATGACGCGCTTACCCATGTGAACCAGCCTTTCCACGACTTTGACAATCTCCGGAGCTAAGAATTGCGCTTCATCGATTGCGATGACCTCAGCGGCGGAGTTGGCATCGAGAACACGCTCGATCTCCTCTACGTCCTTGACCGGAATCGCCTCGATCGACATTTCGCTGTGAGAAGCAATGGCGGTGGGATGAAAGCGCTGATCTATGGCCGGCTTGATGCAGACGACCGCTTTTTGTGCGATCATGGCGCGCCGCAGCCGGCGGATCAACTCTTCGGTTTTCCCTGAGAACATCGGGCCACAGATCACTTCTACGCGGCCCGAATTAGGAGACGATGGCACAAGAACTGCTCCCGGTGTGAAGAATTCGTCCTATTCTAAATCACCGCAATATTACGGGGTAACCGGCAAAACCGTTCTGGAACTCGCCAAAGCAATTCCTATATTGGCAATGCGCGGACGAAGATTTGCCGGTTTGCGCTAAATGCCCATTGCGCCGCACCCATAGACTGGGCGTGGTAGCAGATGAACAAAGGTCAGGCCGCAGCGGAGCAGCGCCGCATCGAATCGGAGAGCATTGCGCAGCGAGCCGCTCGCTTGCCCGGGCTCGGCGCCCGCGGCTCACAACTCTTCGCCGCGGGAAAAATTGAAGACGCAAGGGCGTTTTACGAGCAAATGTTGAGCGCCGAGCCTGAGTCGAGGGAGGCTCATGCAGGGCTCTACTGTGCCTACTCCGCGCTGGGCGACAAACATCACGCCGCTTCGCATCTGGGCATGGCGATGCAGTGGCCGGCAATTCTCACTCTGCCTTATCGCGGCGTTGGAGAGCCGGTGCCGGTGCTGCTCTTGCTTTCCATGAACTCTGGCAATGCACTGCTGCAGAGGTTTCTGAACGATCGCGTCTTTCAAATTTACGTGGCGCTGGTGGAGTTTTTTCGCAAAGAGGCAGCTTTGCCGCACCACCGGCTGATCATCAACGCGGTGGGCGACGCCGATGTGCGTTCAGAGGCTCTGGCCGCTGCGGAGCGGCTCATTGCGGGCTCGAGTGCGCCGGTCATCAACTGTCCCGCTAAGGTTCTGGCCACCGGCCGCTGCGAGAATGCGCATCGGCTGGGGCGGATTTCCGGGCTGCTCGCACCGCATTGCGCCGGGTTCTCGCGTGAGCGCCTGATGGCCTCGACCGCGGCCGAGGAATTACGCGAGCAGGGCTTCGAGTTTCCAATCTTGGCGCGTACGCCGGGCTGCCACATGGGACGAAATTTCGTTCGCGTTGAAAAGCCTGGGGAGCTGGGCAAGGCGATAGCCGAACTGCCGGGCAGCGAAATGATGGTCTTGCAATATCTGGATGGCCGCGGCGCCGACGGCAATATTCGCAAATATCGCGTATTGATGATCGGCGGAAAACTTTACCCTGTGCATCTGGCGATCGCAAAACACTGGAAGATTCACTACTTCAGCGCCGAAATGGAGAACGAGCGAGAGCATCGCGCCGAGGAGTCGCGTTTTCTAAGCGATATGCCGGGCGTGCTCGGACCTTCGGTTATGACCGCGCTTGACCGCGTCCAGGAGACACTCGGGCTGGACTACGGAGGGATCGATTTCGGTCTGAACGCGCAGGGTCAAGTGCTGCTCTATGAGGCCAACGCCACCATGGCGGTTTACCGGCCGGATGGGGAAGCAAAATGGGATTACCGGCGTTTAGCCGTGGAACGAATCTATGCGGCGGTACAGGAGCTTTCTCTGACGAGGGCAGGGGCGGAATGCGCGCCGTGCGCCGCACCCGGATAGCTCCAGGACTCAAGCGTCTTCGGCATAGCCCCTTCAGAAAAGCCCTTATGGCTGGCGTCATCTTTGCTTGGTCTGGCTGCTTCCACTACAGCTTCCATCGTCGGGAAGACTATACTCAGGGAGTCTGCTGGAGTCTGCGCTCTCTCATCTCACAGCACCGGGCGCCGGACTTAAATCATCAGGCGCAACCATCGCGCCAGATCGTCCATTCTTAAGCCAAAGGAGGATTCATGGATCGCAGAAGCTTTCTTACCAGCGGCGCACTGGCGGCAGGATTGGCGGCCGCGCCGCGCCTCTCCGCAACAACGCCGCTGTCTTCACCCTCCGACGCAAGCTTCAAGCCTATCCCCAAACGGCGGCTGGGCAAGACCGGCGAGGATCTCTCCATTATCGGTCTCGGCGGCATCGTAATTATGAATTCCGACCAGGCCGTGGCCAACAACACCGTGGCCCAGGCGCACGCCGCGGGCATCAACTACGTGGACGTCGCTCCCAGCTATGGCGATGCGCAGCAACTCCTCGGTCCGGCCCTCAAGCCTTATCGCGACAAGTTCTTTCTGGCCTGCAAAACCGGCAAGCGCGACAAGGAGGGAGCCGCGGCTGCGCTGGATAATTCCCTCAAACTGCTCGACACCGATCACGTGGATCTCTACCAGCATCATGCCGTGA
>JASHOY010000259.1 GCA_030038435.1 Acidobacteriaceae bacterium
TGGATCAGCCTGGAAATATCTTTTCCAATAGTTGTAAGCGAGCACGATGTACGGAGCGCTGTTCTGACCGTGGATGTCAGGGGGGCCAAAGAATCGCCCCAGGTAAGGATGCACTTCGAGCACGTGGAAATAATTTCCGCTGACGAGGTATGGCCAGGCCATCGACAGATTTCCACTTCCCGTGTCCAGCCCCACGGCGCCGACGATGGCAAAGGCGCCCAGAGAGTCGAAGCTCCGGTTGCGATCGCGCAGGTCGAGATAGTTCGGATACGACTGCCCCGGCGAACTCTGGCCTTGGATCACCTGCTGCACCATATAGAGGCTCTCGGCGTGCGGCGCGTTCAAAGGCTTCAGTAACAGAGTGTTCAGCACGCTGAAGACGACGGAGTTGGCCCCAATGCCCAAAGCTAGCGTAACGACCGCTACTGCCGCGAATCCTGGAGACTTTTTCAACTTCCTGATCGCGAAGCGCAGATCCTGGGCGAAACCTATCAGCCATACCCGGCGTTGCCTCTGACGAAATTGCTCCCGTGCGGTAGTTACGTTCCCGAACGCGACACGCGCGCGTCTTTCCGCTTCGCTCCGGGACGCTCCTTCGGCCTCCAACTCGTCCGCTTCCAGTTCAAGGTGCGAACGGATCTCTTCGGCGAAGTCTCTGTCGGTGCGCCTCTTTCGGAGCATCGCTTACGCCTCCTCGCCCCGTCCTTCCAGGATCAGACCCATGGCACGTGTCAGGCGATTCCACTGATCTTGCTTCGCCGTCAGGTGCTCACGCCCTTTCGCCGTCAGCGCATAGAACCTCGCTCTTCGGTTGTTCTCCGACGTGCCCCACTTTGCGCTGATCAGCTTGCTGTCCTCCAGCCGCTGCAAAGCCAGGTACAGCGAACCGTGATCCACGACCAGGACTTCTTCCGACTGCCGCTGAATGGTGCGGGCAATCCCCTGGCCATGGATCGGACCGAACAGCAGGGTCCTGAGGATGAGGAGATCGAGGGTTCCCTGCAGGAGGGCGATGCGCTCGCTGTCGCTATGGGTCGGCATACGACACAAAGTATTCTCCAACTTGGGTCGGATGTCAATAGAAGAGCGAAATATATCCTCTTGGGCCAGGGAATACGGGCCTCAGTCCAGTCAGCCGCCTTGCGCATTCCGTGATCTCGGCCAGCAGCAAGTTGCCGAGGCGCACGCTGGCGCTGGTCGGAATTGCAACCGGAAGCGGGGAATCTCACTGAAACGGCGTACGGGCTGGCTTCGAAAATGCCCGGAGCTGTGGCTCCCCCTGGCCGGATTTCCGACCGTAGTCATCTGAACATAAACTCACCTGTTGTCTTCCCAATGGAAATATGACATTCTCCTGTTGGTAGCCAAAAGAGCAGAGAGGCGGTACTGCATCCCATGAAATCGAAGAAGGACGTACAGCCGGGCACGCTGGCCCTGATGGTGCTGAAGACCCTCGATGTGCTCGGGCCGTTGCACGGCTACGGCATTGCCCGTCGCATCGAGCAGATCAGCGGCGATCTGCTCTTCGTGAACCAGGGAACTCTCTATCCGGTGCTGCTTCGGTTGGAGCAGGAGGGCGCCGTCGAGTCGGACTGGGGGCCTTCAGAAAACAACCGCCGCGCCCGGTTCTATCGGCTGACGCGCGCGGGTCGCAAGCTCCTCGAATCCGAGAAGCGCGATTGGGAACAGACTGCGGCGATCATCGCCCGTTTCTTCGAGGTGAAGGCGGAGGATCTGGCATGAGGACTCTCCGTCGATTCCTGACCCGTCTGCGCAATCTTGTCACCGGACGGCGCGGCGATGAGCGGTTGCGTGAAGAGATGGAAGACTACGTGGCGCGCGAGACGGAAGCCAATATACAGGCCGGAATGAGCGAGGAAGAGGCGCGGCGGCAGGCGCGGATGAAGCTTGGCGCCGCGGAGGCGATCCGAGAGCAGTACCACGCAGAGGAGGGATTGCCCTTGCTGGAATGTCTGGCGCAGGACACGCGATTCTCGCTGCGGCAGATGAGACGCGCACCGGGATTTGCGTTGATGGTGGTGCTGACGATGGCACTGGGGATTGCGGCAACGACCACGATGTTCACGGTGGTGTATTCGACGTTGCTCAGGAGCCTGCCTTATCCACATTCGGCGAGGATTGTCGCGATTCACGACACACGGATTTCCGGGCGGTCGGCTGGGGGGCTGATGACGGGTCCGCGATTCTACGACATTGAGGCGCGAAACCGGAGCTTCTCCAGTCTGGCGTACTTTTACTTCAACGAGAGCACCCTGATTGTGGGAAAGAAGTTGCCCACCCACGTGAATGCAGCGGTGGTGAATGCAGGATTCTGGGATGTCTTTGACACCGCGCCGATGCTGGGACGGGTACTCAATGCGAAGGACGACGTGCCGCATGCACCGCTGACCGTGGTGTTGAGTTATCCGGGATGGCAGCGGCTTTTCGGAGGCAATCCGAACGTAATCGGAAAACGGGTGACGCTGGATCAGCAGACGGCGACGATTGTGGGCGTGATGCCGCGAGATTTTTCTGCGCCGACAGGCGTGGACTTTTGGCGCGCGGCGCAGCTTGGTCCGAATAGCTGGGGCAATTATCGGGGCGACGGACTGCGGGACTTCAATGCATTTGGGAGGTTGCGGCGGGGTGTAACTCCGGCGCAGGCTCAGGGCGATCTGGATCGGATCGGGGAGCAACTCAGGAGGGAGTATCCGTCGAGCGACGGCGCGTGGCGGTTCACCAGCGAGACGCTGCGCGAGGACCTGTACGGTCACGTGCAACCGGCACTGGTGGCCTTGCAGATCGCGTCGGCGCTGCTGCTGCTGATCGCTTGCATCAATGTGGCCAACCTGCTCTTGTCTCGAGCGACGGCTCGGCAGCGGGAGGTTGCGCTGCGGCGGGCGCTGGGTGCGTCGCGACGGCGCGTGGCTTTTCAGTTATTGGTGGAGAGCGGGCTGTTTGGGTTGGCAGGCGGCGGTGCGGGAATCCTCCTGGCATATGCGCTCACGCGCACCGCCGCTACCAGCCTGCCGGGGATTCTGGGGAGGCCGGGCACGATCCACATGAACGGGATTGTGATTGGGATCGCGCTGCTGATTTCGCTGGCTACTGGAATCGTGTTCGGAGTGGCTCCGGTGCTGGAAACACGGAAGGTGCAGTTGCATTCGGCGCTCAAGAAAGGTGAGGCGCGCCTCGGAGGATCGTCGGGTAACCGGTTGCGCAGCGTCCTGGTGGGGGTGCAGGCAGGTCTGTCTCTGGTGCTGCTGGTGGGTGCTTCGCTGCTGTCGGAGTCGCTATGGAACCTGACGAAGCAGCCACTGGGATTTGAGCCGGAACATCTGCTGACGGTTCGGCTGGTGCTGCCGTTTGGCACGAAGCCGGCGGTGGCACGCAATTTCTTCAACGACGTGCAACAACGAATTGAAAATCTCCCCGGAGTAGAGGCGGCGGGGTAGATCAATGCGCCGCCGATGATGGACTTTCATCTGCGCGTCAGCTGCGACGCGGACTGGCTGCCGCAGGTTCCCAATAAGCCGGCAATCAGCGCGGATATCCGGAGTATCGCCGGCAATTTGCTGGCGGCGATGGGGACACCACTGCTGGCGGGGAGAGCGTTTACGGCGGAGGACCAGGTTTCGACAGTGCCACCGGTCTTGGTGAACGAGGCCCTGGTGCGGGAGTTTCTGCCGAAGGGAAACCCAGTCGGACATCACCTTCTCCTGGATGGACAGGCCCGTGAGATCGTGGGGGTGGTTGCCGATGTACGAGGGGTATCGGGAGCGATCGCGGCGGAGCCTGGACCGGTTGTCTACTCGCCTGCGAACGCCGATGGCAGTTGGCGTCGCTACTTTCTGGTGCGGACGAATGTGCCGCCGGAAGAAGTCGTAAAGTCGATTCGCGAGCAGGTTTACCAGGCGGACCCGCGCGAGTCGGTAGGCCGGATCGAGACGATGGATCAGCTACTCAGCGATGCTGTGGCGCAACCACGGCTGAACGCAGCGGTGTTTGCGTCCTTTGCCGGGATCGCATTGCTGCTGGCCTGCGTTGGAATTTATGGAGTGGTATCGTATTTTGCCGCGCAGCGCAGGCAAGAGATTGGCGTCCGGATGGCACTCGGAGCGACGCGAGGTGACATTACACGACTATTCGTGCGGCGGGCGATGGTCCCGGCAGCGATAGGCCTGGCGACCGGCAGTGTGGTCTCCCTGGCGGCGAACAGGCTGTTACGCAGTCAGTTATACGGGGTGCAACCGGATGATCTGCGACTTTATCTTGCATCCCTGCTGGTCCTGCTGGTGCCTTTGCTGGTGGCTACCCTCAGGCCGGCGATACGCGCAGCGAAGTCAGAGCCGATGGAAGCGCTGAGAACGGAGTGAATACAGGGCCATCGCATGAAGGATCTAAAGCGGAGGTTCGCTCGCACCCGTAACCTGAGGACGAGACAGCGCCACGATGTACGGTTCCGCGACGAGATGCTGGAACTGGCAATCCAACTTTGATCGGCGGAACGATTCCCTCGACGATCTTGCCTGCCGCCGTTGCGGCCGATACCGGCATGGCGAACCCTTCTGGTCGATTCCCTCCAGACTGAGTTGCAGAGAAAATGAAAGCCGGCCGCTAGCGCGCGGCGCTGCCCGTCGGGCGGGACCAGGAGGTCGCCCGCGCTCGCGCGGGCATCGAGAAGGGCGGGAAGACGGGCGGCGGACACAAAAATGCGGAGCCCGTGATTGCAGGCTCCGCGAGAATTTGCCGCTGGTTGACGGCTAGGCCGCTGGCTTCTTGGCGACCTTTGCCTCTGGCTTGCGAAGGGCTTTCGACGGTTTTGCCTTCTCCTTTGCCGCGAACTCCTGTCTGACCTTCGCGGTGATGGCGTCCACGTCCACTTTGTACAGGTGAGCGGCATCGCGGAGAATCTTCGCCGTGTCGGCCTGGTTGTGACCGGGCAGGAGAATCGCGGATTCCACCAGGATGCGGCCCAGCGTGCTTTCGTCGGCCCTCGGCAGGAAGCTCTCCAGCAATTTCGCTGGGGCCTCTCCGTCCTTCGCCTTTCCCATGCCGTGCTGCCGGATGAGAATGGCGAGGCGCCGCTCGTCCAGCATCACGGTGAGCCGCTGGGCCAGAAACAGCAGGTCGCGTTTCATCAGCCGGACAGGAACGGCATCGCTGATTGCTTTGAGGACGTGCAGCCCGGTGGCCTGGGCCAGCACCTCCTCGCGGCGGCGCTTCTCCTGCTCGGCTTTGGAAGCGGCGTCGGCGTGGTTGCGCTGATGCTGCCGATTCGGGTGGTGAACCGGGCATTCGGGGTTGGCGCATACCTTATAGGTCTCGCCCTTCTCCGTGCCTTCGGTGACGATGGCCTCGGTCATGTACCGGCAGGTTTTGTACTCCGGCCAGTCGCGCTGGTGCTTTTCCGGCTTGCCATCGCGGAGCGGGACGTATTTGTTGCGGGGAATGGCCGCGCTGCCTTCCTTCGGCTGGCCGTAGGCGGTACTGATCTGAACCAGCTTCGGCCTGGCAGCGATGGCCAGTTTGACGTGGGCCTCGACCTTGGCCCCATAACACTGCGGGTCGGAGCAGCGGTCCACGCGGCTGAGTTCGGCGAAGAGCACGGCGTTGTGTCCGGTGCGCTTCGGGCATTCCAGGCAGGAACCCGCCTCCGGCAGAAGCGCGGCATCCTCTTTCGAGAACGGCGCGGCGGCAAGGTCCAGCAGGATGTTCCGCTCGATCCATTGCCGAAGATGGCCGACCGGCAGCAGAATCGGCTTCGCCTTTCCGTTTGCGAATTGCTCCTGAAAACAAGAGGCGAGGGCTTCCTGCTGTTGGGCAGGCGGCAGCTTCGCCAGGAGCAAGGCGTGTCCGAGGGCGATCTGGTCCTTCGTGAACGCATCGGCGACAGCCGGAGCAAGTTCGGTCAGTTTCAGCCTAGCCATGACGTAGGTGGGCGACTTCGCCGTCTTCGCGCCGATCTGCTCAACGGAGTATTCGAGATTCAGGAGGGCGCGGAAACCCTGCGCTTCCTCCAGCGGATGCACGTCCCTCCTCTGAAGGTTCTCGACGATGCCGGTTTCGAGAGCCTGTGCGTCAGTGAGTTCCACGATGCGCACGGGCGCATAATCGAGACCGGCCAGCTGCGCAGCGCGGTAACGCCGCGCTCCGGCCACGATCTCATAGGTCTGTTCTCCAAGGGGGCGAACCAGCAACGGCGACAGGATGCCCTGGGCGCGGATGCTGTTGGCCAGTTCGGTCAGCATTTCCTGATCGAAGGTCTTGCGGGGATTGGCGGGCGATTCGACCAGGCTTTCGAGCGGCAGGTCGCGGTATTCGCTCTGAACGGTAACGGTAGCCATGTGAAATTCTCCTTTTGGGGCTGAGGATGGAAGGATCGCGGACAGCGCGGGGCTGTCCGCAGGATGTTCGCGTTCAGTTGGGAAGGTTCGGTTTGCGGCTGCGGCGAAAGGCTTCAACAAAGCCCTGACTGCGCAGACTGTTGTCCCAGAGGCCGGCAAACTGCTCCAGCCGGCGGTGAAGGCAGGCGAGGACCAGCAGATTCCCCTCGTCGTCCCGATAGCGTGAATGCTGCTCGATGCCCAGGTAATCGTTCCTCCAGTACCAGGGCGAGAGCCGGTAGATGCCGCCGCGCAGTTCCATCTCGAAGAGCATTTCCGGGTCGCGCATCGGGTCGCCGTTCTGTCTGCCGTAGTGGGCGACGGAGACGGCCCGGAATCCAAAGGGGCCGCGCGTCTCGATGTCCTCGATGTCCAGCGCCATCCACGGCGGGTTCTCGATGTGGAAGTGGAAGCCGGGGGGAAGAATCCCGGCCTCCATGAGGATGAGCGCAACGGTACGCATCAGGCCACCTCCGCTGCGGTTTCGCTTTCGCTAGCGGGTGCTTCGGGCTGAATGGCTCCCAGGATGACGGCGGAGGTGCGCTGGACGATTTCAAGGCTTTCGGCCAGCAGTGCTGCGTTGCCGTGGTAAAGCTGGATGTAGTCGCTGCTGCTCTTGCCCATCTCCAGGCGGATGGCCCGACCCACGATGAACGCGACTGCCTCGGCTTCCGTCTCGCGCACGGTGGCCGTGGTCATGGTGCGGCGCTCGGCCTTGTGCAAGAGCTCGTGCGCTGTTTCGTGAACCAGCGTCGTGAACTCTTCGGCCTTTGATTGGCCGGGCAGCAGGGCGATCTTGCCGCCGTAGCTGATGCCGAGAGCCGGGGCGATCTTCTCGCTGAACTCCAGAGCGATGTTCTGCTGGTTGAGGAAATCGATCAGGCGGTCGCGGTGCTCGCCCACGCTGCCGCTGACGTTGTGTTCCATCTCCGGCAGGTCCGCGCCTTCGGTCTGGCTGAGGTCGAAGACGTAGACAACGCGGAAGCCGATCAGGACGTTGTAAGGCTTCGTCTGGCTCTCGTCGTCGGTGTCCGCTTCCTTCCGATTGCGCCGGTAGCCGAGCATCGGGGCGAGAATCTGGATGCCCCTCTCGCCTTTCTTCACAAACCGGCCCATTTCGTTCCATGTGCGAATACCCGCCACGCGCGTGGCGTCGGGCTTCTGGCGGGCAATGGCGAGGATGTTGCCGAACGAGTAATTGTGAAACCGCGCCATCGCTGCGAGGTACGCGGTGAGGGCTTCGCTCTTTCCGGCCTCAAGCTGCCGGATGAGATGGTCCACGGCCTGCTTAATGAGCATTTGCGTGGGGTTGTCGCGCTGCGTGCTGCGCTGCTGGTAGGGGGAATCGCTGCGGTACTTGCGCTGCGCGGTGTTGGGGCTGCGGGCTGCGCTGACGGTTACTGCTGGATTGCTGGTGGCTGCCATGACTTTGCTCCGTGGAGTGGATTTGCCCGTTTTCGGCCCTGGGAGGGCCAAAAAAAGACATTCGTTTCATGGCTGGCGAAACGAGGCGGAGGGAGGCGCTGTCAATCCCCGAAGCCCGCAGGGGCGCGGAAGCGAGCACGGCGCGCACGTTCTGCGCCGCGCGGAGCTGCACAAGCGGGATTGACAGGAGGAGCCGAGCGGAGCCTAGACTTCGCCCGGAAACGAATGTTGAAAGACAGGATCAGCCGAAGGCTACACCGAATACCTTTTGCTTCGGGGCTGGGCGTTGCCGGGCATAATAGGGGCTCCGCCTGATGGGAGCTAAAACGGTGGCTCTATCAGCGATCAGTGCGGCCATCGAGGAGCATAATTCCCGCGAAAGTTGTAGTTGGGCAGGAGTTCGCCTCTAATTCTGTGTCTGGCTTGATTGGAACGGGTTTACAGTGGTAGGAAGATATTTCTGACGACAACAAGAACGCCCCGTCTCCGGGGCGTTCAAAGGTCGCTCATTGAGCGGAGCCTTACGACGAAAGCTTACTAAGAATAGTCGGGCAATCGCCGCTCAAGTACACTAATGACTTTTTACCCCATTGCATTTGCGAAGTCAATGGAGATCGTTCATGTCCGAAAGTGGTGTTTCTGCCCAGCCATATGTGTTGGGGCTTGACCTTGGTTCTGCTTCACTGGGATGGGCGTTGGTCGGAGTTGACGCCACGGATACGCCGGTCTCTCTGATTCGCGCAGGAGTTCGGATCTTCGAGCCCGGTGTGGATGGATCGGCACTGGAAATTCAACAAGGCAAAGACCAGTCGAAAGCCGTCGATCGGCGGGCAGAACGTCTGCGCCGTCGACAACTCCGCCGTCGCGTCGCCCGGCAGCGCGAGCTGTTTGGCGTGCTGCAAGGTGTGGGTCTTTTGCCAGCTCGTACCAGCAAAGTAGGTGTTGGCTCAGAAGTGCGACATCAAGTCCTGAATGATCTCGACGCTGACCTCACACAGCGCTACGCGACAAGCGCGAACAAAGAATCGTTCAGCCAGATGCCGCTTTACGTTCTCCGCAAGAAAGCTCTTTATGAACCGCTTGCGCTGGATGAATTGGGCCGCGTCTTCTTTCATCTGAGCCAGCGTCGCGGATTTCAGTCCAACCGTAAGGACGTAAAGAAAAAAGCCAAGGAAGACCAAGATCAGGGGCAGGTGAAGAACGCCATCCACGATCTTGAGCAGGCCATCGAAGCGTCAGGCGCGCAAACGCTTGGCGAATATCTTGCCGGACTCGACCCGCACGAGCAAAAAGTCCGCCGCCAGTGGACCGGCAGAAAGATGTTTGAAAAAGAGTTCGAAAAGATATGGGATAAGCAAAAGGACTACCATGCTGAGCTGCTTACGCAAGAGCTGCATGACCGCATCTGGAACCTTCTTTTCTTTCAGCGGCCGGTTTCGGCGCAGAAGCATCTGGTCGGTAAATGCGAACTCGAACCTGACAAACGACGCGCGCCGTGGGCTTCGCTCCCGGCACAACAGTTTCGCGTCCTACAGAAAGTCAACGATCTCCGGCTAATCGAAGAAGGTGGAAACGAGCTACCGCTCAATGAAGCTGGGCGAGCTGCCGTCTTCGATCTGTTGGAGAATCACGGAACGCAGAGCTTCGCGAAGATCAAGCAGCACCTTGGCTTGCCTAAGACGGCACAATTCAACCTGGAACGTGGCAAAGCAAAGGAGCTGAAAGGCAACGTAACTGCACAGTCCATGCGAAAAGTCTTCGGAGAACGTTGGAAGGAATTCTCGGAAGGAAAGCGAAACCAGATTATCGAAAATTGGCGCAACAGCGAGAAGGACGAGAACCTGAAGCGCGAAGCGATGGAACATTGGGGTCTGGATGAAGCAGGTGCAAACGCACTGGTGAATGAAAAGGCTCCGGGTGACTATTGCTCACTGTCTCTTGTGGCACTCGGCAAGATTCTTCCCCTGATGCGCGCAGGAAAATCCTTCAAAGAAGCTGAGACGGAAATATACGACAACCGATTCTCTGGAGCGGCGGTTCATTCCCTTATTCCGGTGCTGCGCCCGCATCGCAAGCATTTCCGTAACGGCACGCCTCCGCCCCAGGACGCACTCATGGCTAGCATCGCCAATGGGCTGAGGAATCCCGCCGTTGAGAGATCCATCACGGAAATGCGGAAGGTAGTTAACGCAATTGTCCGCGAGTACGGGAAGCCCTACGAAATCCGCATTGAACTAGCCCGCGAACTGAAAAAGCCGCGGTCAAAGCGGTTGGATGAAACCGCGAATAATCGTAAGCGCGAGGCTGAAAACAAGGCACTCGCCGAGCGTATGCACAGAGAATGCGGCATCCCACAGCCGCCCTCCCGCAAGGATTTGGAAAGAGCGAAACTGTGGGTTGAACAGAATCAGGGCGAATGTCCCTACACTGGCAGAAAGCTTCCTTTCTCGCGCCTGTTTGACGATGACAACGGCTTTGACGTGGACCACATCCTTCCGCGCAGTCGCCATCCCGACGATTCCTATCAGAACAAGGTTCTGTGCTGGGGCGACACAAACCGTATGGTCAAGCGCAATCAAACGCCCTACGAAACTTTTGCCGAGCAAGATCCAGAGAACTGGCAGCAAATACTGGCGCGCGTGGCGCGGTGGAAGAATCCCGGCAAGATGCGGAAATTTGAAATCTGCAGCACCGACGATCTGGCGAAATTCAGTTCGCGTCAGTTGAACGACACCCGCTACACCAGCATGCTGGCCACAAGATTGCTGAGTACGCTCTATGGTGGAAGGGACATGATGGAAAACGGCCGTAAACGCCAGGTCATCTTTGCTTCCACAGGAGCCGTAACCGCGACACTGCGTCGGAACTGGAAATTCGAGGAAATCCTGCGAGGCATTATTCCCCCAGAACCAAGTGAAAACAGTGGCAAACCCAGGACCGATCATCGGCATCATGCCGTTGACGCCATCGTGATCGCGCTGACGCGGAATAACGTGATTCAGGCGATGGCGCGGTCAGCGGCGCTGGAGCCCTGGCAGCCCGGCACGCGAAGCTGGCGCCACGTGCCGCAGCCCTGGCATACGTCGGAATTCTTCCGCTCCGTCGAGCAGCAGGTTCGTGAGATGCTTACCTCTCATCGTCCCGAACACAAGGTCAGTGGAGAATTGCACAAGGGATCGAACTATGGGCGGCCCTATGAGTACAAAGGCAAGCCAACTGTGCATTCACGTGTTTCTATATCTGCGCTGACGGCAAAGGACATTGAAGACGACGATGTCATCGTTGACCGTACAGTTCGCGATATTCTTCGTGCAAAACTGACAGAAGTTGGTGGCAATCCCAAGGCGTTCGAGAAGCCGGAAAACACGCCGTACATGACCACCCCGGCTGGGAAGCGAATTCCGATCCGAAAAGTCCGCATCCGCGAAACCAAAAATCCGCTGCACGTGGGTGAAGGTCCGCGTGAACGATACGTGGCCTCCGGTGGTATTCATCATATCGAGCTGTTTGTAACGCGGGATGAGAAGCGTCGGGAGACATGGGACAGCCGCGTCATCCAGATCACTGAGGCATACGAACGTCGGCGAGAAAAGAAGCCAGTAGTTGCACATGTGCTTGAAGACGATCCGGAGGCTGAATTCTTATTCTCTATTTCAAACGACGACACCATCGAGATTAAAGATGGTGATGAGCGCAGGATTGTTCGCATTAAAAAATCTGCTGAGAATAAGCAGATGTTTTACGTCCCCGTAAACGATGCACATACGGATGCAGACCAGATGAAGTTGAAAATTATTTCATCCAAATATCCAAACACACTGAAGGCTCTTGAACCACGCAAGGTAGTTGTAGATCTCCTCGGAAGGGTGCATCCAGCCAATGATTGACCGCATTGTCGAAATCGCAACGCCTGCACGGCTCAGCGTGAGGGACGCACAGTTGGTTATTGAGTGGCCACAGGCGGAACAGCCGATGCTTCCATTCGCTACGCCGGTGAGCGAGATCGCTGTGCTTCTTCTGGCGCATCCGCAAATCAGCCTTTCGCAGGCCGTGCTTTCACGCATCGCTGAGGCGGGCGGCTCGGTCATTACGATTGACGGCAAGTTCCTTCCCGCGTCAATGTTGCTTCCTGTACAAAGCCATTTCATTCAAACAGAGCGATTTGCGCACCAGATGGAACTTTCGCTCCCTACACGCAAGCGGCTCTGGCAGCAGATTGTCCGCGCGAAGATCAAGAATCAGGGCGAGTTGTTACGCGAGTTGCATGGAAGCGACCGGGGGCTCGTTGCACTGTCTGCGCGTGTGCGGTCTGGAGACCAGGGCAATCTTGAGGCACAAGCCGCACGCCGATACTGGCAGCATTTATTTCCAGGAAAGCCTTTTCGGCGCGGCTCAGACGAAATCGATCAGAACCGTCATCTGGATTACGGATACACGGTTCTGCGCGCTGCTGTGGCGCGTGCCCTCTGCGCTGCCGGGCTACATCCCTCTATCGGACTACAGCACAGCAACCGTTATGATCCGTTCTGCCTGGCTGCGGACGTTATGGAACCGTTCAGACCGTTGATTGA
>JASHOY010000260.1 GCA_030038435.1 Acidobacteriaceae bacterium
ATCGCCACGCACAGATCCGGATTGACCTCCTGATGCGCCGGCTGGCCGAGACGGTCCTCGAGCAGTCGCGAGATCAGCGGCGTCCGCGTGGCCCCGCCGACCAGCACCACCTTGTCGATCGACGAAGCGATCAGATTGGCGTCGTCCAGCGCCCGCTGCACGCAGTCCATAGTGCGGTCGAGCAGCGGCTGAATCAGTGTCTCGTATTCTTCCCGCGTCAGTTCCATGTTGAGGTGTAGCGCCTGGCCTTCTTTCTCCGCGATGAATTCCTCCTCGATGCGCGCAAAGGGGTGATAGGACAAATGGCGCTTGGCTGCCTCGGCGGCGCGGAGGACGCGCGAGCGCGAGACGAGATTGACTCGCAAATCGATGCTGTGCTCCTGCTGGAAACGATCGCACACGAGGTTAAGCAGCAGATCGTCGAAGTCGTCGCCGCCCAGCTGCGTATCGCCGTGGCTGGACAGCACTTCGACGACGCCTTCCTGGGCTTGCACGATGGATACATCGAAAGTCCCGCCGCCGAGATCGTAGACGAGAAGACGATGCAGCTCGCGCTGGCTGGGATCGTAGGTCAGCGAGGCTGCGGTCGGCTCATTGAGGATGCGCATCACTTCCAAACCCGCCAGCTCGCCAGCCTCGCGAGTAGCCTGGCGCTGGGCGTCGTTGAAGTAAGCGGGAACCGTGATGACCGCTTTGTTGACGGGAGCGCCAAGCTGTGCTGTCGCACGGTCGCGCAGCGCTTTCAAAATCATTGCCGAGATTTCTTGGGGACGAAATTCCTGATCGCCGAGCTTGACCTTCACGTCCTGGCCCATTTTTCGCTTGATAGACTTGATTGTGCGTTCCGGGGCCAGCACCCATTGGTTCTTCGCGGCCGTGCCGACCAGCAGTCGCCCTTCTTCCGAAAGGCCGACAAATGATGGCAATATAGGATCGCCATTGTCCTCAAAAACGCTGGGTTGTCCGTCGCGCACCAGGGCAATCTCGCTATTGGTGGTGCCCAGATCGATGCCCACTATGGTATCCATGATTGCATCTTCTCCGATGGCGAGCGGAGTCGCGTCAGCGTCGGAGTGCAAGTTCTCAACGCCTCCTCAGGGCGCCGACGCGACTCCGCTCGCCTCTATCCCTTAGCCACTCGCACTTGCGCGTAGCGGAAAACTCGGCCGTTCCACAAATAGCCGCGGCGAACTTCCTCGACGACTTCTCCGGATGGACGCCCGCTGTCGGCGACCGCTTCCACCACTTCCATGCGCTCGGGATCGAACCGCTCTGCCGTTGTTGGGACTGATTCCAGACCGTGCTGGAGCAGCGCTCTCTCGATTCGCTGCAAACTCATTGTATAACCCGTAACCAAGGACGAGAGAAGCTGCTGAACCCGCTCGGCGCTGTCACGCGCCAGCCGGTCTCGTTTCTGTCGCTCTAGGAGTGAGGCCGGCGAACGAAATAACCGCGCCCACAAGGACGGCGGCGTTTCAGGTTTGACGCTCGTCGCGGCTGCGAGTTGCTCCAGGAAGGGCAGCACAGTCTCGCTCACTCTTCGCATTTCGCGTCTGGCGAGAGCCAAAGCGTCGTAACTATCGATTAGTGTTTTCAGGAGCGGACGAATCGCCTCGTCGATGGTCTGCTGCCGGCTGTCCTCGCCGCGGGCCTGGCTCAGGCTCAAGGCATCGAGGGCTGCCGCCAATTGCCGCAGAGTTTCAGCACTCTGCTCCTGCTGCGCCCGAACCGCCCGCGTCTGCAGATTGACTTCTTGGCGAACTGCCACAAATTGCCCGAGCAAAGTGTGCAGATCCAGCGAGCGGGGGGCGACAGCTCCCTGATGCTGAGGATCAGGGGGCAGACGCCCCCCGCTCGCCTCTTCATTCGTCGCTGGGATTAATGCCGTCAGCCAGTCGCGGAACTCGGCGAGCACGGCGGACACAGCGTCGGGCGTCAGGGCTTGGTCAGCACGTTGAGAAGTGTCTTGAGGGATACCCGGCGGCGGGAGTTCCGGCATGCGATCTCCTCCACGATGGCTTCGATGGTTTCCTTACGGCCTGCCTCCAACAAGCGATAGCGAACGCGAGCACTCCGGTCGCGCAGCCGTTCGTAGGCGGCGCGAATGGCGGCAAACTTCTCCGGATGATGTTCCGGCGAATACCGTCGTACCAATTCGAGATAACGGCGGCGGATCGTTTCGTCATCGACGTCTGCCGGCAGATTGAGCACAACATGCGGATCATCCATTGGTCGAGCCCTCACCAGTCGTCGTCCGCCTCCTCGGAATCGCGGTATTGCTCGCCGAAACCGAAGATCTGGCCCAGAATATCGATATCAAACGGGTTCAATTCGTGCAGATGCTTGTCAATGTCTTCGAGCATGCGATCGCGGCTCTCGTTGGGGGGTTGCGCCTGCGCCATGGTCCGCGCTCGCTTGAGCATGGGCACGACCTGCCAAGTCGGCACGCACCGGCCCTCCTGCTTTATCCAAGCCAAGGCGTGCAGATAGGGAAAGGACGGACTATCTGAATGATTTCTCTCTCCAATGTGAGCGAATCGCCTCGCCTGGGGATAGGCTTCCATGTCGAGCAGATTTCGACACAACTCCTCCAGTTGCGGCGCGCTGAAATCGAGATTACGTGTTTTGTAGATGTACGACAGCACTTTTTGCGTATGGCCTTTCTTGCCGGTATACTGGACGCCCTCGCTGTGCAGACCGGCCAGGATGCGAGAGAGAAATACAGCGCCGTCCTGATTTGGCGTCAGCAGCCCAGTCTTGAGATCCTGCTCGAAACGCTTCTTGAGCACGCGGTCGAGCTTGAGACGGAGCACCTCTGCCAAAAGGAGATAGGAGACACCCACCGGCGAGGCGGTGCGAGCCAGCGCTTGCTGAAGCAATTCCTCAGCGCGGTCGCCGTCGCCTGCTTTGAACTCGCAGGCCGACCAGTGGGCCAGGATCATTCCGG
>JASHOY010000261.1 GCA_030038435.1 Acidobacteriaceae bacterium
AGATTGTCGCCCGGCTGCTTCACGCCGCGTCGCCGCGCGCGCGCATGCCGCTGGTAGCGGTGAACGCAGGAGGGCTGCCCGAAGGTACCTTTGAAAGCGAAATCTTCGGCCACGTGAAAGGCGCATTTACCGACGCGCGCACCGACCGCATCGGCCGTTTTGAGCTCGCCAATGGCGGCACGCTGTTCCTTGACGAGATCGCCAACGTGCCCATTCGCCAGCAGGCGAAATTGCTGCGCGTGCTCGAAACCGGCGAGCTGGAGCGGGTCGGTTCTTCGCAAACGCGGCGGGTCGACGTACGCATTCTGTCGGCGACCAATGCGCAACTGCATGAAGAAGCCAAGGCGGGAAATTTCCGCGAAGATCTGCTCTTCCGCATCAATACGGTTGAAATCCACCTGCCCGCGCTGCGCGATCGCCGCGAAGATATTCCCTTGCTGGCCATGCATTTTCTCAACCGCAACCGCGCACGCTATCGAAAACAGGTATGCGCCTTTTCGCCGGCGGCCATGCAGCAATTGATGCACTACTCGTGGCCCGGGAATGTGCGCGAGCTTGAGCACACCGTGGAGCGCGCCGTGCTGCTTTGCCGTGGCGACGAGATAGAGCCTGCGAATCTGGCCATTGCCGGCGCGCGTCCGGCCGCCTCCTTTGAGTCCATCAGCGAAAATATGAGCATTGACGAAGTCGAGTCGTTGCTCATCAAAAAGGTACTTCGCCGCTGCGACGGCAATATCTCGCAGGCTGCCGAGGCGCTGGGCCTGAGCCGGTCTGCGCTCTATCGCCGGATCGAAAAGTATGGCCTATGAACGAAAGCCACAATGGCATCGCTCTGTGATGCGCAGGGCCTGGCTCTACTGCCTTTTTCTTACCGTGCCAGCTTTGGCACTGGCAGCTCTTTTTGCTTTCCGGGCGCATTTTGGGGCGGCGGGATGGATGACTCTCGGCGCATCTCTGCTGCTTTATTTCGCGCTGGTTTCCGCGGCGCTCGTGGAGAGCCTCACCCGCCCGCTGCAGACGCTTTCCAACGTGGTTTCATCGCTGCGCGAAGGGGACTACTCATTTCGTGCGCGCGGCGCCGGGGTGCAGGACGCGCTCGGCGAACTGGCCGGAGAAATCAATGCGCTTGCCGATCTGCTGCAGATGCAGCGCGTGCACTCGCTGGAAGCGACGGCCCTGCTGGCGCAAATCTTTGAAGTCATGCACGCGCCGCTCTTCGCCTTCGATCGTGAAAATCTGCTGCAATTGGTGAACAGCGCCGGCGTCAAATTGCTGGGCATGCCTCATTCCCGCTGCTTCGGCCGTTCCGCGCAGGAACTCGGGCTGGAAGAACTGCTGAAAGCACCCGACCAGTCGATTCGTTCGCTCGGTGCGCGGCCCACGCGATGGCTGGTGCGCAGAGCCGCGTTCCGTCAGGACGGCGTGCCGCATACCCTGCTGGTGCTTGCCGACGTGAGTCTTCCCTTGCAGGAAGAAGAACAAATTGCGTGGAAGCGCTTGATCCGCGTGCTCGGACACGAGCTTTCCAACTCGCTGGCGCCGATCAAATCCATCGCCGGCAGTTTGCTGGCCCGCGTGGAAGCTTTTCAGGCGCAAGGCAACGCACGGTCCGATTTTCGGCGCGGACTGTCGGTGATCGAGAGCCGGGCCGATGCATTGCATCGCTTTGTGCAGTCGTACCGGCTGCTGGCGCAACTTCCGCCGCCAAGCCTGCGCATGGTGGAATTTGGAGCGTTGATGGATCGCGTGGTGCTGCTGGAGCAGCGGCTGTCCGTTGAACTCACCGCCGGACCGCAGGCGGTGCTGGACGCCGATCCCGACCAACTGGAGCAGATGTTCATCAACCTGTTGGCCAACGCCGTCGATGCCGCACTGGCCAACGGCGCGCGCCCCGTTCATGCCACCTGGAAGCTCTCGGGTGAAAATCTGGAAGTGACCATCGAAGATTGCGGCAAGGGAATCGCCAACGCCGACAATCTTTTTGTGCCGTTCTACACCACCAAGCCTGAAGGCAGCGGCGTGGGGCTGGCGCTGGCGCAGCAGATTGCGCGCGCACATGGAGGGGAAATCACTTTGCAGAATCGACCGGAAGGCGTAGGCGCCCGCGCCACCATCCGCTTGCCTGTGCATACGGCGGCCAGTCCCGCCTGAGGCCGCTCTAGGCTACCGGCGATTTCGCCGCATCCGAACAGCGGCGCCCTCCGAATTCGTTGAACCCAGAGTCTTGTAGCCGGGATGAATCCCCGGGGCCAGCCCGTGACGCGCGGCGACCTTTCGCAGCAACCCGGCCAGCTGAGCGCGCTCGTTGTCGTTGAGTCCTTCGCACATCGCCTCTTCGTGCGCCCGCGCCACGCGGCCGATGGCAGCCAGGGCGTCGCGGCCGGTTGCGGTCAGGCGCAGGTTGTAGACGCGGCGATCCGCGGTGCTGGTTTCCCGAATGAGCAAGCCCCGCTCCTGGAGCGCATCGAGGATGGCCACCAGACGGCTGGCGTGCATGTTGAGCCGGCGCGCCAATTGCTGCTGGCTGATGCCGGGCGAGCGGTCGAGAAGACGCAGAATTCCCGCTTCCGCCGGCACAAAACGCAATGGGTTGAGCAATTCGGCAAATACCTGCGCCGAGCGTCCGCCAACCTGGGAAAGCAGAAAGGCGACGGTCACAGGCGACGGTTCAGATCTTCCGCCTGGCATGAGGGTATTATTTCATAAAATAATGATTACAACATGTAATGATTATCATCTACAATTAGCGAACAGGAGGCCGTTATGGCATCGTCGAAAACTGTCCACTTCACAGGTCCCCGCCACCAGAGCCCGCCGCCGGGTATTCTGGCCGTGGTTTATACCGCGCTGTTTTGCGCCGGGCTCTATCCCGTCACCTATTTCGGCGGCAAGCCGGCCTTTCCGCTTCCCTGGGCTTCGGCGCCGGTCATCGAGGCCTTCTTCACGCAACGACATGCGGCGGCGCTGCTGTGCGCGTTCTTTCACTTTGGCGCGGCCATTCCGCTGGGCATCTTCACTGCGGCCACGGTGAGCCGGCTCAAATTCTTCGGCGTGCGCGCCGCGGGCGCTGACATTGCGCTCTTCGGCGGCTTTGCAACCGCGCTGTTGATGATGGCCAGTTCGGCAATACTGTGGACGATGACCATCCCCGGCGTGGCGCAGGACCCGGCGCTGGCGCAGGCTTTGCATTTCCTGGATTTCGCGTTGGGCGGGCCGGGATTTTCTGTGCCGTTAGGATTGTTCATGGCCGGCATTTCCGTGCCTTTGCTGTTTCGCCGTCTGACGCCGCGATGGATTCCCATTCTCGGCCTGGTGCTGGCGGTCTGCGGAGAACTCAGTTGGTTCACCATCGAGTTTCACGCGGCGCTGCCCTTGATTCCGCTCACCCGCTTTCCGGGATTCGTGTGGATGATTGCCGTGGGGTTTGCGCTCCCGGCGCGCGCCATGCGGGCTGCCGGCGAACAGGCACACGCGTGATCGTCTGGCGCCAACGTCCACCATCCGGCTTCTGCACCTGGTGTTGAGCATTCCCATGCGCGCCGACCCCATTACACTGGAATCATGATCCGCGTTTTCCGTTCGATTCCCGTGCAGCGGCTGAAACTGCTGGTCTTCGACCTTGACGGCACTCTTATCGACTCTGCACAGGACCTGTGCAACAGCGTCAACGAGACGCTGAGACATTTTGGGCGCGGGCCGTTGCCCGACCCGCAGATCGCAGGGTTTGTGGGCAACGGAGTTTCGATCCTGGTGCGGAAGTCGCTGGCCGCCGCCGACCGAACCGAGCCTGAAAGCGTGGACGAGAAGCTGTTGGACGAGGCGCTGGCATTCTTTGTCGGCTATTATCGCGAGCACAAACTGGACTTCACTTACGCATACGAAGGCGTGCGGGAGGCGCTGGCGGCATTGCGCCAACTGCACGAAGCGCCGGAAGGCGTGACCCGCGTAATGGCGGTGCTGACCAACAAGCCGGTAAACCCGGCCCGTGGAATCTGCGAGGGCCTGGGAATGGCGGGCTACTTTCTGCACGTTTATGGCGGCAACAGTTTTCCCACCAAGAAGCCGGATCCGCTCGGGCTTCGCTCGCTGATGAGCGAAACCGGCGCCGCGCCCGAAGAAACGGTGATGATCGGCGACAGCCGTGTTGACGTGGAGACCGCGCGCAATGCCGGAGTTTGGAGCCTGGGCTGCAACTTCGGCTTCGGGCCGCGTAACCTGATGGAATTGCCACCTGACGTGGTGGTGGATTCGCCGGCGGAGTGGACCGAGGCGTTGACTCCGGGCCAAGCTCCGCGCCAGCATCTGCAAATGAGCGCACTCAGGAACATTGAGGGTTGACCCCATCGCGTTGGGGCTAAGAAGGAAAATGCCGGTTCGAATCCGTGTTCAGGGATGAGAGGATCGACGGTGGAATCGCGGAAGCTGCGCCTGGTGTTGCCCGGCGGCAGCGGGCAGGTGGGACGCATGCTCGCGGCTTATTTTCAGGAGCGAGGGCACCATGTCACAGTGCTGACCCGCAGCCCTTACGCTGCGCCGTGGCAAACGGTGCACTGGGACGGCGTGAATCGCGGGCCATGGATTCAGACCCTGGAAGGCGCCGACGTCTGCATTCATCTTTCCGGCCGCAGCGTGAACTGCCGCGCTACAGCCAAAAACCGAAGGCAAATGTACGAGTCGCGTATCGCAACCACGCGGCTGGTCGGCGACGCCATCAGTGTGCTCGACAACCCGCCGCGCGTGTGGCTCAATGCATCCACGGCGACCATTTACCGGCACGCGCTTGATCGCGATATGGACGAAGCTACAGGCGAGATTGGAGGCGGCGAGTGGCTCACCAAGCGCCGCCGCGCTCCGGCGAAATGGAACCGGACAGTCGAGCTGGTGAAGGATTGGGAAGCGGCTTTGTTCGCAGCGCCAACGCCGCGCACGCGCAAGGTGGCGCTGCGCACCTCGCTGGTCTTCAGCCCGGCGCCGGGCAGCGTCTTCGAGGTTTTTTCTCGCCTGGTGCGCGCCAGCCTGGGCGGCAAACAGGGCAATGGACGGCAGTATGTTTCCTGGATTCACGAGAGAGATTATGCGCGCGCGGTGGAGTTTCTCATCGCGCAGGATGAATTGAGTGGAGCGGTGAATCTTACTTCGCCCAATCCGCTGCCTAACCGGGAATTCATGGAAGCTTTGCGTGACGCGTGGGGCATGCCCAACGGTCTGCCGGCGCCGGCGCTGCTCATCCGGCTGGGCGCGATTTTTCTGCGCACCGAACCGGAGCTGGCGCTGAAGAGCCGGCGCGTCGTCCCCGGACGGCTTCTTGAAGCAGGTTTCCAATTCGAGTTTCCCGCGTGGGCGGCTGCGGCGCAGGATTTGGTGCGGCAGTGGCGGATGAACAGTGGTCAGTGGCCAATGAACAGTGGTCAGTGATCGGATTCAGTTTTGCATTTCAGAAGTCGAGTAAGCGGGCGATGGGAGGCGATTACCGGTCTTTTGCCAGGCAAAGCCAGCAAGATTCACCCGCCGGTCTGCGCCGCCTTCAACGCCAAGCGCGGGAAGTTCCCGCGGCAGCCAAACAAGCAGAGGTTGGCTGCCGCGGATTCGTGAGTCAGTTACCCCGGACGCGAACTGAGTCACGTTGCCGGGCCTTTGAAGTTCCGGCCCGGAAGCTTGCCGGTCAATTGTGCGCCAGGCTTTCCAGTGCGGCGCGGCTGGGAATCATGAGCGTGGAGCCATTGAAGATCACCAGTTGGCGGCTCTTGAAGACGCTCAGGGTGCGGGTTACGGTTTCGCGCGAGGCGCCGATAAACTCGCCGATTTCGCCGTGGGTGAGCGGGAAGCGGCAACGCGTGCCACGCTCGGTCTTCTGCCCATTTTCGCTCCACTCCAGGAGCAGGCGCGCAAGTTTCTCCGGCGCCGATGCAGACAGGCCGACGGTGCGCAACTGATCGCAGGCCAGGTTGTAGCTGCGGCTCAGTTCTTCGGTGACGATGGGATAGGCTTCAGGATGGCGCGCCAGGAACTCCAGAAATTCACAGCGGCGCACGGTTGCGATCTTGGCCGGATAGAGCGTTTCCCCGGAGATTTCGCGCGGCTTGCCGGAAAGCGTGGAAGCCAGCCCTAGAACTTCGCCTTTGCGGGCGATGCGCAGAATGAGCCGTTTGCCTTCCGAGGAATTCATCGAAAGCTTGACTTCGCCCTCCAGCACGAAGAAGACCGCCGAGGAGGCATCTTTCTCATTGAAGAGGCTGATGCCCGAGGGGTACGAAGAGGTGTGCGCCAAAGACAGCAGAGTTTCGCGCGCTTGCTGGGGTAACTTGTTCAAGAATCCCTCGGCAACCTGCGGCTGGACGTTGGAAACAGCGATGGTGTTAATTGCGGCTTGCATTTTCAACCTCCTGGTTGGCACCCTCCGGTGCGGTCTTTCTGATCTCCTCGGCGAGATACTCGGTCCATGGGGAGCCGGCGACGAGCCGGGCCTGACTTTGCGCGTAAATGGTTTTCAGTGCTTCTGTACCGGCGGAATCTGCGTAAGTCACGTTGCGCAGATCGAGGACCAGCTCGCGGGAGTTGAGTTGCGGGACCGTTTCCACCCAGACGCGGCTAAGTTCAGCCACCCACGGTCCCGCCACGCGCCCCTCCAGGGTGATGCCCATGGTTTTTTCGTATTCGTAAATTGTGATTCTTAACGTAAGCTGGCTCGTCCTGCGCCACGCCCAGTTAAAAAGCATGCCGCGTGCCAAAGTTTCCTGTGGCCAGAGTGAGCGATCTTATTCCCTTGTGGGCAAAGGAGTTAGCGCCAACGCAAATGGTGAATTGCAGAAGCGATGCAAGGGCAGGTGACGAGGTGACGAAGACGAAATATCGTCGCCGCGACTACATGTAGTCACTTCGTGCGATGCCCAGCTTCTTGATTTTGGAGTTGAGGGTGGTGCGTTTAAGGCCCAGGCGCGCGGCAGCGCCGTCGGGTCCGCCGATCTGGCCCTTGGCATCGCGCAGGGCGCGCACAATGTGGTCGCGTTCGGCCTCGTGCAGCGTGGAGCCCTCCGGCGCCCCATCCTCGTCCTCGTCTTCTTCCATTTCGAGTTCGACGAGCGGGGCGTGGAGCACAGGGCCGCGGGTCAGGATCACGGCGCGCTCCAGAAAGTTTTCCAGTTCGCGGATGTTGCCCGGCCACTTCCAGCGCACCAGAGCATCCATGATTTCGTTGGGGATGGTTTCAATGTTTTTACCCATGCGCCGGCTGTGCATGGTGACGAAGTGGCGTACGAGGATGGGAATATCGCCGCCGCGTTCGCGCAGCGGGGGAGCGAAGACGGGAAAGACCTTGAGCCGGTAATAGAGATCACTGCGGAATTGTTTTTCCGCGACCATCCGCGCCAGGTCGCGATTGGTGGCGGCAATCAAACGCACATTGACGGAGATGGGCCGGTTGCCGCCCAGACGCTCGATCTCGCGTTCCTGCAAGGCCCGCAATATCTTTGGTTGAAGATCCAACGGCAATTCGCCCACCTCGTCGAGGAAGAGAGTGCCCTCGTGGGCCAGCTCCAAGCGTCCGATTTTGCGCGCGATGGCGCCGGTGAATGCGCCTTTTTCGTGGCCGAAGAGCTCGCTTTCCAGCAGGCCGGCGGGAATGGCTGCGCAGTTGAGTTTCACAAATGTGCGCTCTCTGCGCGGGCTCTGCCGATGGATGGCGCGCGCCAGCAACTCCTTGCCGGTCCCGGTTTCGCCCTGGATGAGCACGGTGGCGTCAGTGGGAGCCACGGTCTCAATCTGCTGCAACACCTGGCGCAGACCGGCGCTGTCACCCACGATGTCTTCATAGCTGTGCTCGAGATTGATTTCCGCTTCCAGGTACTGCTTTTCCTGGCGCAGGCGGTCGCGCAGTTCCGCCATGCGGCGGAAGGTCATGGCGTTATTCACGGCGACTGCCACTTGCGAAGCTATCTGCGCAAGCATTTCCCCGTCGCGAGCGGAGTATGCTCCCTCCATCCGGCTCGCCACGCCCATTGCGCCAATAGCCTCGCCACGATGGACCAGCGGCACCCAGCAGCCTGAGGCCATGCCCAGAGAGGTGAGATGAGTCACTCCCTGGGCGGGATACGCGGGATCGGGGAGGCGCGGCAGCACCACCGGCTCGCGATTTCGAAATGCCGAACCTGCCGGCGAGCCCTCGACCGGGACGCGCAGTTCGCCCCGCGGAGCATTGATCTCCTCTCCGCCCAGGAATTGGACGCCCAGATCGCCGGTGGCCGGGTCGTAGAGGGAGAGCGTGGCGCAATCGTGCGGCGTCACCTCGCGAATACTCGCCGAGACCGCTTCCAGCAGCTTGCGGATGTCAACGCTGGACATCAAGGCGCTGCTCAGTTGCAGCATCACCGCTTCTTCGGCGCGCTTGCGGTCGGTGAAATCGCGCGTGACCTTGGCGAAGCCGATCAACTGGCCGGCGCTGTCGCGCATGGCGGTGAGACTCACGTAAGCCCAGAAGCGCGAGCCATCCTTGCGCACGCGCCAGGATTCTTCCTCGATGCGTTCGCGGACCGCTGCCAGGCGTAAGAGCTCCGCGGGCCGGTTGCGGTCAATGTCTTCCTGGGTGAAGAAACGGGAGAAATGCAGCCCGAGTATCTCATCCGCCGTGTATTGCTTGATGCGCTCCGCGCCCGCGTTCCAGGTCATGATGCAGCCTTCGGGGTCGAGCATGTAGATCGCGTAGTCGTGCACGCTTTCCAGGATGGAGCGCAGCTGCAGATCCTTGCGCCGCAGCTCCTCTTGCGCGGCACGCTGCTCGGTCACGTCGCGGACAAAGCTCAGAACTACGGGCCCGCTGGCGGTGCCAATGGGCCTGAGCATGATGTCGACCGGGAACTCGCTTCCATCCTTGCGCCGGGCAAACAGGTTCAGCGCCGCGCCCATGGCCCGCGAGCGGGGATGAGCATTGTAATTCTCACGGTGCGTGGGATGCCGCTCGCGAAAACGTTCCGGAACCAGCGCGTCGATAGACATGCCGATCATCTCCTCGCGCGTGTACCCGAACAACTCTGAGGCACGAGGGTTTGCTTCGCGGATCAAGCCCGTGGCGTCACTAACAAAGATGGCGTCGGGGGAGATCGCGAAATGGTTTTCGAGCGCCAGCCTGGCGAATTCGGCCCGGTATTCCCTGGCCCTGGCCGCTGCACCCGTTTCCGGGGAATCAGAAACGTGCGACACGGGTAGTCACCTTGCCAGCACAGTACGCGATTTGACCCCGGCTGCGCAAGTGCCCGGCTGCTGGGGAAGAAGTAAATATCGAAGCAGTCATTCAACTTATGCGGGGCTTCCCAGCTAGGGCCTTCTCATGGAAGGCCCTAGTAGAGACGGCATAACACCATCTCCCCGAATTGGTCATTGCGCCGGTGTGCAGGCGAGAACCAAATTCGCGGAGTGCCGGCGTGAGACAGATCAAATTCGCGGCAAGTTATCGGCCCTTGCGGTTCTGCTTGCCTTGCTTCGCCCTCAATTATTTAAAGGCGCAAACCGGCGCTCCATGAACCATTTCCGGAGGCAGATAAAAATCGGCCCCCGTTTTCGGCGGGGGCCAAGTTGCCTTGGTTCTCTCGTGTTGCGAGAGCTTGGTTGGCGGCCTTACGGCGGGGTGGCCGTTGGCGCGGTATATTGCCTCGGAGGGAGGGGCTACGGCTGTTGCCGCTCCGCACCATTCAAAGAAGCAGTGCCCTGGGGTGACGCTGCTTCCTGGGCCGCCAAACTGTTTTCCATCAAATCCACATGTACGCTGCTGTGGCGAACGCGTCCGCTGTCATCGGCGCCCTGGGCGTTGCCCAGCGCCACTGCGTGCATGCGGTAGATGGGAATCTGATGTTGGGTGACGAGGTAGCGCTCGACCGCTTCAGCCATTCGCTGAGAACTCTCCATTCCATACGCTCCCGCCGCCGGCGAGTGCGCAGACAACTGCAGGATGTATCCATCATGGCCCGCAATGCTTGCCGCCAGACTATCGAGCTGCTGGCGCGCCGCTTCCGTCAGCACCGGACTTTCGCCGCGGAAGGATACGTCGATTGAGGAGACCGGGTGATACTGATCGAGCCCGCTGACCGTTGTGTTGAGCCGCTGTACCGTGTTGGATGCCTGTTCAGCGGTGGAGTTTGCCTGCTGAGCAGTATTATTTGCGCTGGTAGCCGTCTGGTTGGCATTATCCGCCGTCGACTGCGCGCGGCTGATGCCAGCCTGAGCCCTCGCGTCAACATCACTGATCTGACGGGCGTTGCGGGCGTTGACCTGATCCAGCTCATTGAGTTGATCGTTGATCGGGGTCAACTGTCTTGCCACCCACTTCTTGCGCGCGAAGGGATTCATGCGTCCCCAGAAGCCTTCTTTTGGGGGAGGAACATAGGTGCTTGGCTGGGAGGAGGGCTGCGATGCTGTGGGAGGTGTGCTTTGCGCACTGGAGGACGCCTGCGCCCATACCGGCAGTCCCAATGCGGAGGCCAAAACGACAACTGCGAACTGGCGAGGAAAGGAGCCATACATTGTGGCATGAGTCTTATTTGTCATTGGTTTGTGCCCTCTCAGGGACGCATCCTCCGCTTACCTCGTTGGAGGCCGTCCTGTCTACGCCTCCCTTAGATGCAACCCCCATGCCAAACCATTTTTTTGGCCGCGACCGGTGAATCTCTTTGCCTAAAATCAAGAAGTTACAAAAAATAGCCGGCTCCCGCACCCAGGCGCTTGGGGCTTTCAGCCAGCTCGTTTTCCATGTAATTTTTACGCGAAGGTGCAGTTTCTACCGTGTAAGCGGGGTTACCTGCGAAAGTTACCGCTAACGAGTCTCGATGCGCACCAGGCGAATTTCAGGAAACTCGCCGTTCCACTCCGAGGAAACGCCGTCGAAAACCAGACGGAAGTCACGCCCCTGACCGGGCTGCAGCGGAGCGGCCGAGAGGGGCTCTACATCTATATATGGTTTGCGTGTGCGGATGAGTTGCATTGACTGCGTGGTGTTCTGCGTAATGATGTTGGTGAAATCGCGAAAGAGCACCTGGGCGGTGATTGCGGTGACGGTCCGATTTCCCGTGTTCGCGATGTGGCCATCAAGATAAGTGATTTCTTCGCCGATGAAGTTGGAGGAGCGGCTCATGGCCAGGTTGGTGATGGGAAGGCTGGCCGCGTATGGATCAAGCGGAGCGTCGACCGGAGTTGCCTTCGGCGCACCGGCGCCGTGCGAGTAGGCAAAGAAAAAAATAATGCCGGCGGTAACCATCACCGAAGCGGCCACCGCCAGAGGCACCCAGTTGCGCTCCCGCGGCTGCGGCGAAGTCAATTGCGGACCGGAACTCACGAACGCAATCTTACACCAGTTACTTCGGGAACGCGGGACATGGGCTTTGTGCTGGCCAGCCGCGCGGTTTGGGCGCAGATTGAAAAGATATAATCCGTCCTGCATTTTTGCGGCATCTTTATTGCAAGGCTGAATCCGACGCGCAGAGCCAGCGTCTAATCACGCAAAGCGCATCCGGAAGTCTGTTCGCGCAGAAGTTTTTCATTTGCCGCAAGGCTTGAAAGGCAGGCCGTCATGCACTCTATTCCCCGAGCCCCAACCGCATCCGATCCCGGTTCCGCCAAATCGGAGCGGCTCACTTCCGACCTCGTTTACCAGGGTATGACCATTGCCGCAATCCTCTGGCTTTTGGCCAGCCTGTGGGCGTTCTGAGAGGCGGAAGTTGGCCAGTGTCTCAACCCGCGCTCGCGGGGCGTTGGACTGCGACTGTGCGCTGCCGGCCGGACGCAGTCGCGATCGGGCAGTGGCCGGCAGGTTCCTGAGAGCGGCAGCAGAAGCTGCTGGATTCCCCATCTATCCGAAGCGCGCCTGTTTCACGGACTGGCGAAAATCCTTGCCCGTCATCTTCACACTGACGCACATTTCTGCCAGCCGGGAGCGCATGCGGTCGCCGATGCGGTCGCCCAACGTGGGCTCGCGGGCAGCCCGCTCGGCGTCGCTCAGGTTACCCGCTCCTGCGGGCAGGTCAGGGTAGTTGGTGGTGACGATGGTGGTCTGGTTGTCGTTGTACCGCGTATTCAGGATGAGGGCCACTGTATCCCACACCCATTCGTTGGGCTTCTGCGCGCCCAGGTCGTCAAGCACCAGCACCTCGGCGGCGAAGACCGGCTTCAGCAGCTCCAGTTCGGTGGTGCTGACTTGCGGGTTATAGCTGTTCTGAATGTTTTTGAGCAGCTCGCGGTAATCGCAGAACAGGCCGTGCGCGCCGCGTTCCTGCACCAGGCGCCGCAAGACGCCGACAGCCAGATGCGTCTTGCCCACGCCGATGGAGCCAGTGAAGAGCAGGCCCTTGCCCGCGGTGTCGACCGGAAACTCGTCAACGAACCTGCGAGCGGTGACCAGAGCTTCGCGGAGCGATTGGCCGGCTCCGTGAAAGATCTCGAAGCTCTCCAGCGAGCAATGCCGGTAGCGCTCGGGAATGCGCGCCCCGGACAGCCGGCGTTCTTCGCGCTCCATGGTCTGGCACTCACAGGGGCGCGAGACCCACTTGCCCGAAGCGTCCACCACACGCACCAGGCCGATTCCATCGCAAATTGTGCAAACTGGCATTCCTTTTCAAGGGTAGCGCAGCCGGAGATGGGTAAGAAGCGGTGCATGGCTGCGGTCTAAATGTGGAAAAGGGCGCTATTCGGTGTCCGCTGGCCAACTGCCGTGGTCGGCCGGTCTGCTTATGGCTGGACCTCTGTTCAGTAAATCGGATTACACTTAACCGGAGACGATAATAAAGCTGGCCGCATGCCGGCCCCATTTCCTACAATCGCTTGCGAAGACGCGCGGCTGCCTAGCGCGCCAAAATCCCTAAACTCAGTTCGCCGGAGGCAATCTGGTGCTTGGCAATCGTCTGTCCCCGCTTCCCATCTGCGCTGCAACCCTGGCCGTTTGCGTCATGTCATGCGCGCCTCTTACCGCCCAGGAGCTGCCGGGCAACATGCCTGAAACCAAAGCTCCGCCCGCGACCATCCCCTTGCCGCCGGGGCAATCCGGCCCGTACTGGGTTCAGCACGCCGAGCTGCTGATGAACGACTTTGGCGACCTGGAGCGCTTCCATGATGCCGATCTCGCGCTCGGACCGCCGGCGCCCGGCCAAAACCGCGTCGTCTTCATGGGCGACTCCATTACCGAGGGTTGGCATCTCGACGTCTCGTTCCCCGGCAAGCCCTACATCAACCGCGGCATCAGCGGGCAAACCTCGCCGCAAATGCTGGTGCGCTTCCGCCAGGACGTGATCGACCTCAAGCCCAAAGTGGTTGTCATTCTCGCCGGCACCAACGATGTGGCGGAAAATACCGGCCCCATGTCGCCGGAGCAGACCGAAGGCGATATTGTCTCGATGGCGCAACTGGCGCGGGCCAACGGCATCAAGCCAGTCTTGTGCTCGATTCTGCCTTCGACCGATTTCTGGTGGCACAAGGGCCTGCACCCGGCGCCCAAGATCGCCGCGATCAACGACTGGCTCAAGAGCTACGCCGCGAGCCATCATTATGTTTACGTCGATTACTACGACGCGATGAAGGACGCGCAAGGCGGGCTGCCCCCGAATCTGAGCAAAGACGGCGTGCACCCCTCGCCGGCCGGCTTCGCGGTGATGGCGCCGCTGGCGGAGGCGGGGATTAAAAAGGCGTTGAAGAGCAGGAAGTGAGAAGCAGCGATCAGGAATCAGGGTCGGGAAGTGAGTGAGGGCCGGCGCGTTTGTGAAAATGAAGCTCACTCGATATCCATGGCGGAATCCGTAGCGGAATCTGAGCCCTGGCCCCTCGATTGCGAATCCGCGCCACTCCCCCTACAATAGAAGAGGAGAATTGCAGGAAAGGTCTGTTTTCAACAAGATGCCGAAGGAAAAAATTCATCCTAATTACGCAGCAGTGCGCGTCGTCTGCGCCTGCGGAAACAACTTTGAGACCCGGTCGACTCACAAGGGCGACATACACGTGGAAATCTGCTCGAGTTGTCACCCATTTTTCACCGGCAAACAGCGTCTGGTAGACACCGCCGGCCGCGTCGAGCGTTTCCGCCGCAAGTACGCCAAGGCCAGCGAGGCCGCGCCGGCAAAGAAGTAGCCGGGGCAACGGTTTTTCCAAGCTGGGCCTCCGCCGCGGCGGAGGCCCTTTGACGTGCGATTACAGTTGCGAAATACGAATGTGGGTGTGTAGCTGATGCCGCGCCGGGGATTCACCGTGAAGAAGCACTGGGACAACCCGATCGAGCACCAGATGCCCGCCAATGTGCGGGTGCCTGCGCAAGTGCGCATCGGCGCGGTCGTCGTAGCCCCCGCGACAGTGCTGGCCCCCATGGCCGGCGTCACCGATACCGTCTTCCGCCGCTTCATCCGCAACGCCAGCCTGTTCAGCAGGGAGCAGGGGTCAGGGACCAGGGATCAGGCCGCGGATGCGAGTCTGGTCGAGGCTGCCATCACGAACGCGCAATCCGGCTGCGGCCTGCTCATGACCGAATTCACTTCGGCCGATGGCCTGGCGCGGATGCGCGAGTCCAAGCGCAAGCGCTATCTCACGTTCTACGACGACGAGCACCCCATCGGCGCGCAACTCTTCGGCTCCAATCCTGAAACCCTCGCCGAGGCCGCGCGCATTGTTGAGGAAACCGGATTCGACCTGGTCGATTTGAATCTGGGCTGCCCGGCCAAGCGCGTGGTCGGCTGCAATGGCGGCTCCGGCCTGCTCCGTGACCTGCCCCGTATCGGCGAAATCTTCCGCGCCGTGCGCAAAGCCATCACCATTCCGTTCACGGTCAAGTTCCGCACCGGCTGGAACGATTCGCAGATTGTCTGCGTCGAATTGGCGCGCCTGGCCGAAGCCGAAGGCCTCAACGGCGTCGCCCTCCACGCGCGCACCCGCGAACAGGGTTACAGCGGACAAGCGCAGTGGCACTGGATCGCGCGCGTAAAGCAGGCGGTTTCGATTCCCGTTACCGGCAACGGCGACATCCGCACGCCCGAGGACGCTTCTGCCATGGTGGCAGAAACCGGCTGCGATGCGGTGATGATCGGCCGCGCCGCGCCGGCCAATCCCTGGATCTTCCGCCAGATTGCGCAGTACACCGCAACCGGCAGCTATGACCGCCCCACGGCCGCCGATCGCTACCATATGATCCGCGCCTACTTCGAAATGCTGCTCGCCGAAGAGGATGCCACGCAGGATCTGCCCCGCGAATCGCGCATGGGCGACTCTGCCGGCAAGATGAAGCAGTTCGCAACCTGGTTCACGCACGGCGTGCACAACGGCGCCAAATTGCGCGCCGCCATCTATCACGCCCCAACCGGCAGAGAGGTGCTCGGCGAAGTGGAGCGCTTCTTCACGGCGGCAATCGCGGCGCCGCACCATGGCGACAGCGAGCCGGAAGCGGCAACGTCCGGCTTTCCTGAAACTGCCTTTGCCTGCGACTGCAGCGGTTGAAGCCCGGAACCATTGCAGCAATACCGAGCCCGTTTTTCAGACGGAGAAGGGACTCAATGCCGCTCCGCCGCCGACGCCATTTTCGCCTCGGCTTCGGCAATGACGCGCAGTGCCTCGTCGTAGGCCGTCTCGCTGTCTCCGGCCTCGCGCCACATTTGCAGGCCGCGGTCGAGCTGTTCTTCGGCGCGCGGCACGTCGATCTCTTCGGGCCTAAGCGCGTCATTGGCGAGAATCGTCACGCGGTCGGGCAGAACCTCGGCGAATCCCCAGCTCACGTTATAGCGGGCGATGGCATCCAGGCCGTCCGGGCCGCCGTGAATGGTCACGTCGCCGGCGCCCAGCTCGGCCATCAGCGGCGCAGCGCCATAGAGCGTTTCCATGCAGCCGGAAAGCGTGGGCAAATCGACCGCGGTCGCGGGGTGGTCAAAGAGCGTCCGCTCGGGAGAGACGAGCCGCACGCGAAGTTGATTGCTATCTTCTGCCATGGGGCTCCTTTCAGTCGCCTCAACAGGAGTTACACCGTTGCCTTCAATTGCTCCGCGGTCTCCAGCACTTCTTCAATGCCGCCCTTCATGTAGAAGGCCTGCTCGGGCACATCGTCGTGCTTGCCTTCGATGACTTCTTTGAACGCGCGCACAGTGTCGGCAATCTTCACGTACTTGCCCTGGAATCCGGTGAACTGCTCGGCTACGTGGAAGGGCTGCGAAAGGAACTTCTGCACCTTGCGGGCGCGGGCCACGGTGAGCTTATCGTCTTCCGAGAGCTCGTCGATGCCGAGGATGGCGATGATGTCCTGCAGATCCTTGTAGCGCTGCAGAATCCGTTTCACGCCCTGGGCCACGTCGTAGTGCTCCTGGCCAACCACGCGCGCGGTGAGGATGCGTGAAGTGGAAGCCAGCGGATCGACGGCCGGATAAATGCCCAGTTCGGAGAGCGGGCGGCTCAACACCGTTGTGGCGTCGAGGTGCGCAAAGGTGGTCGCCGGCGCCGGATCGGTAAGATCGTCGGCGGGCACATAAACCGCCTGCACTGAAGTGACCGAGCCTTTGCTCGTGGAGGTGATGCGTTCCTGCAGCTCGCCCATTTCCGTGGCCAGGTTGGGCTGGTAGCCGACGGCCGAAGGCATGCGGCCGAGCAGCGTGGAAACTTCCGACCCGGCCTGTGTAAAGCGGAAGATGTTGTCGATGAAGAGCAGCGTGTCTGAGCCCTCCACGTCGCGGAAGTATTCGGCCACGGTCAGCCCGGTCAGGGCCACGCGCAGGCGCGCTCCGGGCGGCTCGGTCATCTGGCCATAGACCAGGGAGCACTTCGAGTCCTGCCATTTGCCCGGCTTGATGACGCCGCTCTCCGTCATCTCGGTCCAAAGGTCGTTGCCTTCGCGAGTGCGCTCGCCTACGCCCGCAAACACTGAGTAGCCGCCGTGCTGCTTGGCGACGTTGTTGATCAGTTCCATGATGACGACGGTTTTGCCCACGCCGGCGCCGCCGAAGAGACCGATCTTGCCGCCCTTCAAAAACGGCTGGATGAGGTCGATGACCTTGATGCCGGTCTCGAACATCTCTTCATGCGTGGTCTGCTCGTCGAAGAGCGGCGCAGGGCGATGAATGGGGTTACGGCTCTTTTCGCCTATGGGGCCAAGCTCGTCCACCGGTTCGCCGATGACGTTGATGACCCGCCCCAGTGTCTCCTTGCCCACGGGCACGCGTATGGGGCCGCCAAGATCGATGGCCTTCATGCCGCGCACCATGCCTTCGGTGGCTTCCATGGCCACGGTGCGCACGCGACCCTCGCCCAGGTGCTGCTGCACTTCGAGGATCACATTGATGGGCGAGGGCACTTCGAAGCCCTCGCTGGTGACGCGCAGCGCCTGGTAGATGGGCGGCATGGTCGCCTCTTCAAACTGCACGTCCACGGCCGGGCCGGAGACCTGTATCACTTTGCCGATGTTCTCTGCCATTTGTGCCTTCTTCGCCTAAATGCTCCTTAAAAGCGTTCGGAAAATTCTCCGATGATCCCGTGCCCTCTCAAATCGGTTCAATACCACATGGAGTAAGACAATTGACCCCGACCCCTGACCCCTGATCCCTGATCCCTGACCCCTGAATCACAACGCTGCCGCTCCGCTCACAATTTCAATAATCTCTTTGGTGATGGCCGCCTGGCGCACGCGGTTCATGTGCAGCGTGAGCGAGTCGATCATGTCTGAAGCGTTGTTGGTTGCCGAATCCATTGCCGTCATGCGCGCCGCGTGCTCGGCCGCCACTGATTCCGTCATGGCGTGGTAGAGCATGGCCGCAACATATTGCGGCAGCAGTCCCTTGAATAGCTGCTCGGCCGGCTGCTCGTAGATATAGTCCACATTCGCGGTGCCGAATTTCTGCGCTTCTTCCTCGGCTTCGTGCGTATCGGCCGGCTCCAACTGGATCCCGGCGCTGCGCGCCGCCTCGGCCGCGCGCTCGCGTTCTTCTTCCGTCTGCTCCACGGCGCCGGCAATCTGGCGCCCGCCAATGGCCATCAGCGGCAGCAGCTTCTCGACTACCAGCCGCTGCGAGATCACCGACTTGAACTCGTTGTAGACGATGTAGACCGCGTCAATCTCTTCGCGCACGTAGCGGGAGATGATGCCTTGCGCCAGCCCGAACACGCGCGACGTCTCCAGCTTTTCCAGCATGCCGGGGTGGTCGCCTGTAACTTCCACTTTGGCCTTGCGGGTACGCAGCTTTCGCGTCTGGCCGTCTTCGCTTTTTTCTTCCTTGTAAACTGCCGCGGAATAATGCCGCCGCAACTGGTCGCGGCCCTTGCGGCCGACAGCTTCGAGATCGAATTCCTTGTCGGGATTGCCGGCGATGAACTGAAACGCCGTCTTGAGAATGTTGGCGTTGAACGCGCCCGCGAATCCCTTATCGCCGGTGATGACGACGAGCAAGACGCGCTTTTCCGGGCGCGTGATAAACAGGGGATGGCGCAGGTTGCCGGTGGCCGGATCGTAAATCTCCGCGCGCCGGGTAAGCGAATTGAGCACGCTGGTGATCATCGCGGCATAGGGTCGCGCCGAAAGCGCCCGCTCCTGGGCACGGCGCAGCTTGGCCGCCGAGACCATCTTCATGGCCTTGGTGATCTGTCGCGTGTTTTTCACGCTGCGGATGCGACGTCGTAAGTCGAGTACGTTAGCCATAGTACTTCCAGGGATCAGGAGTCAGGGGGCAGGGATCAGAAAAACCGCGACCGCGACCGATCCTTAATCCTTGATCCTTTCCAAAATCCCATAAATCATCTTTCCCACTTCGTGCGATAGCCCCTAGGCCTCATTCACCAGATTCGGATCGCCAATCTCAAGCTTACGTGCAATTTCCAACTGGGTTTGCAATTCAAAGTTCGAACCTCGCGCAATTCCCAGGAACTGTCTATATTCCGGCGTGTTCAGTCTGCCGTGCCCTTCAGCGATGTTGCTCGGAATTGAAACCACAGCACGTTTCATTTGACTTGCAAGTCCGTAGCTCTCGTCCTTAGGAAATCCCTTCGTCAACCGATAAATCGTAACCGCCATCTGCATTGATTTTTGCCAGACTTCCAAGTCCCGAAATGACCGTACCATCGTTCTAGCCCCTGACCCCTGACCCCTGACCCCTGATCCCTGATCCCTGAACCCTGACCCCTAAACCGTCGCCGCCAGCTCCGCTTTGAACTGCCCCGCATACTCCTTCAGCGCCGCGTGCAGGCGATTGCGCAAGTCGTCGTCGAGGGCCTTCCTTTTCGTCAGGTCTGCAAGCAGCGCCTGTTGCGACGCCTCAAAGTATTTGTGCAGACCGTCCTCGAAGGCGCGGATGTCGCTTACCTGCAAGTCGTCGAGGTAACCCTGCGTGCCGGCAAAGAGCACCACCGCCTGCTGTTGCCAGGTGAGGGGATGGAACTGCGGCTGCTTCAGCAATTCGGTCAAGCGCTGGCCGCGGTTCAACTGCTTCTGCGTCAGCGGATCGAGGTCCGAGCCGAATTGCGCAAACGCGGCCAGCTCCCGATACTGCGCCAGATCCAGCTTCAGGGTTGACCCCACCTGCTTCACGGCCTTGATGGCCGCCGAAAATCCCACGCGCGAAACCGACAATCCCACGTTTACCGCCGGCCGCACGCCGGAGTTGAATAAGTCCGTCTCCAGAAAGATCTGGCCGTCGGTAATGGAAATCACGTTGGTGGGAATGTAGGCGGAAACGTCTCCGGCCTGGGTTTCAATCACCGGCAGCGCCGTGAGCGATCCGCCGCCTTTCTCGCTGCTCAACTTCGAGGCACGCTCCAGCAGCCGCGAGTGCAGATAGAAGACGTCGCCCGGATAGGCCTCGCGGCCCGGAGGGCGCCGCAGCAACAGCGAAATTTCGCGATAGGCCATGGCGTGCTTGGACAAATCATCGAACATCACCAGCGCGTGTTTGCCGTTGTCGCGGAAATACTCGCCCATCGCGCAGGCCGCATAAGGCGCAAGATAAAGCATCGGCGCGGGCTCGGATGCCGATGCGGCCACCACGATGGTGTGGCCCATGGCGCCGGCTTCGGTCAGCGTCTGCACCACTTGCGCAATCGACGACCGCTTTTGCCCGATGGCGCAGTAAATGCAGACCAGGTCATTCTTCGCGTTGTTGATGATGGTATCGAGCAGCACGGCGGTTTTGCCGGTCTGGCGGTCGCCGATGATCAGCTCGCGCTGGCCGCGGCCAATGGGGATCATGGCGTCGATGGCCTTCAGGCCGGTCGCCATGGGCTCGCGCACTCCTTGCCGGTCCACGATGCCCGGCGCCAGCCGCTCCACGGGAAGGGTTGTGCTGGTCGCGATCGGGCCCTTGTCGTCGATGGGCATGCCCAGGGAATTCACCACCCGGCCAATCAGCGCCTCGCCCACCGGCACGCTCAAAATCTTGCCGGTGCGCTTGACCTCTTCGCCTTCCTTGAGTTCGGTGTATTCGCCCAGGATGACCGCGCCTACCTGGTCTTCTTCGAGGCTCAGCGCCAGTCCGGCGATGTCATGGGGAAAGCTGAGCAGCTCGCCGGCCATCACTTTGTCGAGACCGTAGAGCCGCGCAATGCCGTCGCCGAGCGAGGTGATGGTGCCTACCTCGTCCACCTGCACCTTCGCATCGTAATTCGCTATCTGCTCGCGAAGAAGTTCCGTAATCTCGTCTGCTCTGATTTGCGCCATCTGCTTACCTCAGGGATCAGGGATCAGGGGTCAGGGATCAGTCCGGTGCTTGCGCACCCGCGTGATCAGCCTTCAACCTCGATCTTCCCCGCCTCCCGATCCCCTCTCCAATTTCGAACCTCTTCAATCTCAAAAAACAAACTCACCCGTATTGCACCGACATTTACCGGTCCCTGGTCACTGGTCGCTGACCAACAGCTCTTTCAATCGCTGCAGGCGGCCCCGCACCGACCCGTCATATATTGTCGATCCGATCCGGACCACCGTCCCGCCGAGGATGGATTTGTCCAGCTTGAAGACCGGCTCGATATGGCCGCCATCGGCCAGCTTCGCGATGCCCGCCAGCAGCATTTCACGTTCCGCCGCGCTCAGTTCGCGTGCGGTCACAATCTCCGCCGGCCGGATTCCCTGCCGTTCCTGCAACTGCCGGCGATAAGACTCGGCGACTTCCTTCACATGCCCGATGCGCCCGTGATCGCTGAGCACCGCGATCAAATTGCGCAGCTCTTTGCGCATGCCCAGTTTTGCATTCAGCGTGTCCAGAAACGCCACTTTCTGTTTCGCCGCAATCGCCGGATTGGTGAAAAAAGAGCGCAGCTCGGCGCTGCCGTCCCATGTCGCCAGAAAATCCGAGAGCTGGCGGTCGATGGCAGCGGTATCCAGACGCGCGCTGGTCACTACATCCAGAAATGCCGTTGCGTAGCGTGCGGCGAAGGCGGCCATCAGTGTTGTCCTCCCGCGCTCCCATTCCGGTTTTCCGCGATGCTCCTCGCGAATTCCGATAGAAGCACGTGATCGGTCTGCGGCGACAGCACCAGTTGCTTTCGGGCGTGTTCTACGGCCAGTTCGGCCGCAAACCTGCGCAGTCCGCGCTGCGCCTGCACCGCAGCCAGAGCGATTTCCTGCTCGGCCGCGGCGACGATTCGCCCGCTTTCTTCCTCGATTGACCCTTTAATGCGCGCCTCGTCGTTCTTGAGCTCAGCCTCAACTTCGCTGCGGAACTTATCGATATCCTCGCCGAGCTTCGCCAGTTGCGCCTCAACCGAGTTCATCCGCGCAGTTGCCTCTTCGGTGAGTTTGCGTGCCGACTCGAGATTATGTTGCAGGGTATTGACGCGCTTGCGCATCACCTTGGGCATAAACCGCACCAGTGGAATGCCGATGGCCGCCAGGATGATGAGATAGTTGAGGTCGAGGAAAATACTGTCAGTCGTGCCAAGACTGAGGTGCAGAAACCGGGCCAAAGCTTTCACTGCCGGCGCATGCAGAAATCCATTGATCTGTTCTTCTTCGGCGTTGTTTCCCGCCCGCGCTCCGCCCGCTTCCGTGGTAGTTCCGTGAACCGCCGCGGAGCTGGCAGCCGCCCCTTGCGCCGCTGCGTGTGCGGTCGCGGCGGTCATTCCCGCAGCCAGCGCAGCCAGCAGAGCAAAACCTGAAATGCGGTTACGGATTCGGAATTCAGGGAAGCGAAATCTCAACGGGAACCCCCGACGGCCACGGGCAGCACGGCTTGCACCACCTGGGCAGCCAATTGCGCGGCCGAAGCCTCGATGGTCTGCTGGGCGGCTGCGGCCTCATTCTCTATCTCCACTCTGGCCTGACGCACCCTGGCTCCGGCTGCCTTGCGCGCAGACTCGAGAGCTGCGTCGCGCTCGGCGTTCCACTGTTTTACACGCTGTTCTCTGGCTTTGTATACCTCGGCTCTGGCCTGGCGCAGCTTTTCGTTGTATTCGGCAGCCCGCGCCTCGGCCAGGGCAATCGCCTTATGGGCTGCTTCCATGGCGCCCTCGGTGCGCGCTCTCCGCTCCCGCAGCGTGGCCGACAGCGGGCCCTGCACCAGAAACTGGTAGGCGATTACCAGCACGATAAACAGCAGCGCGGTCGGGATTGCGCTTACCATAAGCGCTCCGAGTTGTTGCATTACTTCCATGGCGCTCCCGGCTTACTCCGGAATAGAACTCAATTGAACCGATTATCAGGCGGAACATCTTTTTGTATCAGGGCGAAACGCTCTAGTCAACGAGGGGGGGTCCGCCCGGGAAGGTCCTGTGACTGCGGTCACGAATCTATAAAATTCTTCAAAAAAGAGCTTGCTTTCGCCGGTAACAAGCCTAAACTAAAGCTACCACCTAGACCCGGTCCAGGGTCCAGCGGGCATCCGGTTTTGGGAAATCCTTCCACTCCCAAAGCCGGCTGCCCGCCTCTAATTTTCAGGGCATTTTTCCACATCGCACACGAACGTGGATGTTTTGGCATAATCCTGCGCATGGGGCAGGCGGGGATCGAAGGCCCGGCTGTCCGATTCCGATCCCGGATCCTGACCCCGGTCACTGGCCGCTGACCGCCTCCCGGTCCGCCGTGAGCAACCCTTTGGAGCGCAGCCAGGTGCTCAGCAGCCCCGGCCACTGGTCGAGGGAGAGATTGCCTCTGCCCAATCCGCTGCCGTGGGAGCCGCTGGCAAAGACGTGATACTCGGTCTGAACCCCTGCATTTACAAGCGCCTGAAAGAATCCCAGGCTTTGCTGAATCGGCACCGTTTGGTCGTCGAACGTGTGATAGATGAATGTGGGCGGGGTGTCTTTGCTCACGTACAGGTCCGGATCGTACTCCCGGGTCAGTTTCGCGCATTGGTCTTCCAGGTGAAATTCCTTGCAGTAGTTCAGGTGTGAATAGTCCAGGGAAACCGCTCCGATCCAGGGGTAGCCAAGCACCAGGTAGTCCGGGCGGCTGGAAGCACGATCGATGGCGTCCTCTGCATTCGGGTTCCCGGGGACCGGCCTGGTTGCAGCCAGCGCCGCCAGGTGACCGCCGGCTGAAAAACCGATCAGCACAATCCGGTCGGGCGCGATGTGGTAGTCCGCAGCCCTCGCTCGAACCGTCTGGATCGCCCTTCGCGCGTCCAGTAGCGGCACCGGCAGCAGATAACCGTGCGAGGGCAGCCGGTAACTGAGAATGAATGCCTTAAAGCCTCGCGCCGTAAACCAGTCGGCAAACTGCCGGCCCTCCAGGTTGCCGGCTAGATGCGTGTAGCCGCCGCCGGGAAAAATAATTACCGCCGAGCCGTTCGCAGTTCCGGATTGCGGATCGAAGATGGTCAGTGCGGGAATGTCGTAGCACCCGTTTCCTTTGGCGTCGGGCGGGGTACGCGGCCATAGTTTCACGGTTTGAATGCCCAGGAACGCGTTATCGGTGCCGGGTGTAGCGCAAGACGGCTCCTCGGCCGCGGCTATCGAGCCAGTGAGCAAAGCTGCAGTAAGAAGAGCCACAATAAGTTTCATAAGAGACCTCGCTAAGTTCCGCGAGGATTATACAGGGCGAAGAATGCCCGTCCGCGCCGTGGCCGGGATCGAAACGCCCACCCAAAGAAGCATCAAGGTGGGGATGTGCTGCATCGCGCCCTCTTCTTGACTACGCAAGGTCAGGCGCAGCACTGTCAGGCCGGGAGCGCAAATAGACCCACAGATAAAAGCAGCCCATCGCCAGAAGCACAAACGGAGTGGGGCGAAGGGCAAAAATTGATGGCAATTTGCCGGGAAGCTTAGTGGCAATGGCGGCAATTCTCTCTGAGTTCACGGCCAGAAATGCCAGCGGGGTTGAGGCTGTGGCGAGTATCCCCGCCGCGGTGAGCCCGACGGCGAGCCAGCGTTTTGGGCCGCGCTCTCTCCATAACTGTGCGCAGGCGGGAAGCGCCAACAGGAGCAGGACGGCATCGTTGATGCGGTGATACAGGGGCAATAGCGTCAGGATGGAAATGGCCGCCAGCGCGAGACGGGTTCCTTGCGGGGATTGCCTTTTGCGGAGGGTTGCGAAAGCAAAAATCAGAATGGGAATGCCGCCGATCAGGTAGGCGAGCGGATTGTAGAAAGCGGCATCGTCCTTGAAGCCGCTGAGCGCGCCTTGCAGGTCGATGATGACCCCGGCGCTATGAGCGCCGATGCCGGAGGGCCCGGGATCGGAGGTGCCTCCGCGCACGGAAGCGACGGCAAGGTTGCTCCTGAGCTCCCGCGGCCAATGCGGCGAGAGGGGTTCTATCCAAAGCGCTGCGAGCAGAGCAAGGACGCAGGCTATGGCCAGCGTCTGCAGCGCCCGTTTCCGCAAGACGCCGCCGGCCAGGAGGAAGTAGAGCCAGATTAAGCCTGTGTCATGGGGCTTGAGCACCAGGCTGAGGGCGAGCAGTGCCACACCGGCCCAGACGTAGCGCGGCTTGATAAAACACCAGACGGCGATCACGCAAAGGCTTATGGCAATTCCGGCCACGTTGCCGACTTTAAAGAGGAGATCGGATTCGGCCAGCATGAAACCGGCCAGCGCAGCCCAGAGCAGCGGCGCGGCGCCCGCTCCGAGGTCCCAGGTGAGGAAGGCGGCAACGACGAGCAAGCCCGCGGTAAGAATCATCCACACGTTTTGCGCCAGCCACCACGGCAGCAGCGCGAAAGGGATGGTGAGGAGCAGCGCGGTTGGCAGGTTCACCGTGCCGGTGACGACGATGCGGTCTACGCCCTGGTCGGACGCCTCGGGCGCAAAGTGTCCGCCATCTTTCTGAAATTCGCGCAGCATGAGGTTGGGGTTGTAAGGATCGGAGCGGTGCAATGCGCAGCGCGCACCGTAATAGATTTCTCCAAAATCAATGGTTTGAATCTGTCCGCCTGCGCTCCGGCGCGATGCACAGATAATCCAGCAGGGAATGCTCACACACACGAGAAGCAGCGCAATTTCTTTCCATCCGGCCTTGGGCATCCTTGAAGGTTCCGTGCCCTTGGCGGTGCGATGCTCAGTGGTTGGCATAATTCGAGGAGATCCGTTGTAAAAGGATAGCTGTCGAGAGTCGGCCGCGGTCCCGCCATGTTCGCGCAGAGTTCATTATTTCCCATGGTTCCCGTGGTGCAATGCAACAAACGAGCCACCAGGCAATGTCCCGGAAGGGTGGTTTCCGGTGATGGATTCACAATCGCTGAAGGCGCTCCGGTACACGCGATGGGCCAAGGCTGTGCTGTAGGCTCAGAACAGGATTTGTCTTTCAGGAAAGCTATGAGAAAAATATCTCCGGCACGCAACTCGCGGCCATTTGACTATGCGCAGCCCGGCGACAGGCTGCACTGCGGGAAGGTTTCGATTGCGGCGCTGGCGCGGCGCCATGGGACGCCGCTATACGTGTATTCGGGCGACCAGATTGTGGAGCGGCTGGGGATGTTTGAGAATGCCTTCCGCGGACGGAACCACCTGGTTTGCTACGCGGTGAAGGCCAACTCTGCATTGGCGATTTTGAAGCTGCTGGCCGGGCGCGGCGCCGGCTTCGACATCGTGTCGGGCGGGGAACTGGAGCGCGTGCTCGCCAGTGCGCCGGAGGCAGTGGGGCGCGTCGTGTTCTCGGGCGTGGGCAAAACCGCGGCGGAGATCGACCGGGCCCTCGAAACCGGGATCCTCCAGTTCAACGTGGAAAGCGAAGCCGAGTTGGAACTGCTGGCGGCGCGGGCGCGCAGGATGAAGCGCAGGGCGCGTTTTGCGTTGCGTGTCAATCCGGATGTCTTTGCCGAGACGCATCCATATATTTCCACGGGATTGCGCGAGCACAAGTTCGGCATCGACATTCGCCGCGCGCCGGAGATTTACCGCAGAACCGCGCGCAGCAAATGGCTGGAAGCCCACGGAATCAGCTTGCACATCGGGTCTCAGATTCGCTCGGCCCAGCCATTTGGCGCAGCAGTGGAACGCGTGAGCCGGCTGGCGCGGCAACTTGCCGGCGAGGGAATCGCGCTGAAGACAATCGATGCGGGCGGGGGGCTGGGGATCGATTATCACAGCCGGGCATTTGATGCCGCCGAGCATGTGCGGGAGTACGCGGCGGCGATTGAAAAAGCGCTGGGAGGGTTCGAGGGGCGGCTGCTGCTCGAGCCGGGACGCTTCCTGGTGGCGCAGGCGGGAGCGCTGGTGGCCGGCGTGCTCCATGTCAAGAGCAATGGGAAAAAGACCTTCGTGGTTGTGGACGCAGCCATGAACGACCTGATTCGCCCGGCGCTTTACCAGGCGCATCACGAGATTGTTCCGGTGCGCCGGCGGTCAGGCCGGGCACGGGCGGTGGATGTGGTGGGTCCGGTCTGCGAGACGGGAGATTTTTTTGCGCGCGACCGCAAGCTCGCTCCGCTGGAGCCGGGCGACCTGGTGGCGCTGCTGGATGCGGGAGCTTACGGCATGGCGCAGAGTTCCAACTACAACTCGCGGCCTCGCGCCGCCGAGGTGCTGGTGGAGAGCGGGAAGGCGCGGCTGATCCGGCGTCGGGAGACGATGGCGGATTTGCTGGCGGTGGAGTCTACATAAGGCGCAGGGGTTTTCGCTGCGGGCAGCGCGCTCTTTTGGGTGCTTATCTTTAACCTCAATCCGGGTGTGCATTGCCGGCCCTGCGCTGATATGTTTGTCGGCGGGGGGAATTCATGCAACTTGGTATGCGGGCAGTATGCGCGCTGGCGATTGCCGCGGGGGTTCCGGTGATGCACATGCCGGGGCATGCGAATCCGCTGGTGGTGAAGACGGAGCAGGGGCGGATTCGCGGGAAATACATCAACGGGCAGCAGGTGCGGGCGTTTCTGGGGATTCCCTACGCGGCGCCCCCGGTCGGAGACCTGCGCTGGCGCCCGCCTGAGGCTCCGGCCTCGTGGAACAGGGTTCGCGAGGCCACGCAATATGGGCATCGCTGCATGCAGGGGCATATGTACCGCGACATGGTCTTTCAAGATCCCGGTCCCAGCGAGAATTGCCTTTATCTCAACGTTTTTACGCCCGCACAAGCCAAACCGAGGAACAAGCTGCCCGTAATGTTCTGGATTCACGGCGGCGGCTACCAGGAGGGCTCGGCATCGGAGCCGCGCCACAACGGTGATTTTCTGCCTTTGAAAGGCGTGGTGCTGGTGACCATCAATTACCGCCTGGGGGTCTTTGGTTTTCTGGCCACACCTGCGCTGGCCGCGGAAGACAACGGCGCCGCGGGAAACTACGGCCTGATGGACATGGTCGCGGCGCTGCAGTGGGTCCATAACAACATCCATGCGTTTGGGGGCGACCCCGGCAATGTGACCATCTTCGGCGAGAGTGCCGGCTCCTTTGCGGTGAGCACGCTGATGACGGCGACAGAGGCGCAGCAGTATTTTGTGAAGGCCATTGGCGAAAGCGGCGGGGCGATGAGCCTGGGCGCCCCGGGGACGCCGACTCTGGCGCAGGTGGAATCCCGGGACCAGACCTGGGCCGATTCCCTGGGCGCGAAGACGCTGGCCGAGCTGCGCGCGCTTCCGGCGCAGAAAGTGCTCGACGCATCGCTCAAAAAGGGTGCCCCTGGCTTCTGGCCGGTGGTCGATGGCAGTCTGCTGGTCGAGCCGGTGGCGGCAGCTTATGCCGCGGGACGGCAGTCGCATATTCCCCTGCTGGCAGGTTGGAATGAGGACGAAAACACCGCGCTGTCGGAGGGCATGACAGCAGAGAAGTGGAAAGAATTTGCCGCGAAACATTTCCCCGACCGCACCGCGGAATTTTTACAGCTTTTTCCTGCCGACACCGATCAGGATGCGGTGCAGTCGGCGATTCAATACGGCAGCGCGCGCTTTATCGCTCTGGGCACCTGGGAGTGGATTGAGGCGCAGCGGAAGACAGGGGATTCACCGGTGTACCGGTATCACTTTGAGCTGCCGGCGCCGGGAAGCAAGTTTCATCCCGGAGGGGTCACCTTCCACTCCGATGACATCGAGTATGTCTTCGGCACTCTGGATACGCGGCCCGGCGCTCACTGGGGGTTGGCCGATCGCACCATGAGCGACCAGATGATGACCTATTGGACGAACTTCGCCAAGCATGGCAATCCCAACGGGTCGGGGGTGCCGGACTGGCCGTCTTATAACGACGACAACCTGGTGATTCACCTCAACAAGGTGATTACGGTGGCTCCGAGCACCGTCCGCGCGCAATACGAATTCCTGGAGAAGTTTCTGCCGCCGCCGCGGCATTGACGGCTATTTGGAGGCGACTGCGTCACCAGCGGAAGAGGGGAAGTGGATGCCCAGAGTCTCCGTGACGATGGGGCGGATGGGGCTATTGAGATCCGTAGGATTGTAGTGGAGAAGGTATTCGAGTGGCATGATGTAAGCCAGAGACGACCAGCCCCAGAAAGGATTGAGCCCATAACCCTGGCCGGTTTTCGAGTCGTAGTACTCGCGGGTCGCCGAATTCAGATGAAGGGCCATGCGGTAAGTGCGGTCGGCCAGCTCCCGCGCCTGCTTCAGGTAGCCGTAGCGCATGAGGCCGAGAAAGATCATGAAATTCGAGGGGATCCAGGTGTTGCCGCGCCAGTTGCATTCGCCGTGGCGGGTACCTTCGTAAAAATCGGGCTCGGTGAGCGCGTAGGTTGGCACCGGGTACCGGGTCCAGAATTCTCTCGGGTTCATCAGGTGATCGTGGATCAGGCGACTGGCCTGTTGCGGCGTGGCTACGCCGGCCCACAGCGGAAAGAAGCCGGCGACCGATTTCACGACTATGCGCTGGCCGGTTTTCTGATTGCGGTCATAGTAGAAGCCGTCTTTTGCATCCCAGAAAACGCTGTTGATCTCGTCCTTTAGCTGGCGCGCGTGGCGGGAGTACATGGCCTGATCCTGAACCCGGCCGAGTTTGCCGGCGATCACGGCCATGGCCTCGAGCTCACGATAGAGATAGCAGGCCAGGTCGACGCCTTCATCAAAATAGGAACCGGGAAGGCCGGAACGGCTGATCTGGTTATCCATGCCGCTTGCGTCCGAGCTGTTCCACACCGGCAACCCGTTATGGTCGGTGTCGTAGGCAAACCAGCGGTCGAGGTATTTTTGCAGGCGCGCGTAGTCTTCGCCCCGCAGCCACTGGTAGGAGCCTGTTTGCCTCGATCCCAGCACCGCGAGCTGGGCGAGAAAGGGTTTGAACATCTGGTGGGGACGGGGGTACTTTACGCCCAGAGTCCGCGCAATGAAGCCATCCGGTCTCTGCCGGTCTAGGAAGGCCTGGAGATTGGTGAAGTCGTACTTGCTTACGCCGTAATAGGAGAGATAGATATTTTCGAAGTAGAGGTCCCAGTCGAAAAACTCCCCATACGAGTATCCGGTAAGGAGTTTGCCGTTGACGCCGGGAAAAGAGTGAAGTCCGCGGGAGGCGATGTTCCGATTGAGCTGTCCGAGACGGTCGCGAAGCGTCTCGTGAATTGCAACATCGCTGATTTCAGGAGATTGTGGATTCTGTTGCCTGGAGTCGCCGGAAAGAACAACCGGAGACACCATCAGCAGCAGCGCAAGAGTTGACACTGCGCCGGGCAGATGGCGGTAGCGTCTAACCAGGGCGAACATGGTGCTCGATTCAAGCGGACGCGCAAAATTCCTGAATGCACTTAGGGGCCCGATGAAACCTTGTCTATTTTTATGGCTTACTGGCTTACGCCGGACGCTTCTGCAAACCCCGCTGCCTGTCCGGATGGTATGGGGGCGCCTTCCGGCGGAGTGGCAAGCGAAAGGTTCTTGGCGTTGATCGCGTCAGAATAATCCTCTCCAAGGCCCAATTTCACCAGGGCGCGGGAATCGGGCATGATCTTGGTTTGCCAGCCGTTGTCAGCCTGGTATTTCTGCATGGCGGCAATGGTTTCGGCATTCCACTTTCCGTTGGCTTCGCCGCTGAGGTAATGAGCGCGGATCAGGGCCTGCTGAATCTGCGTGACGCGTTCGGGCTGAATGGCCTGCTGGCCGCGCACCCGGGTCCTGTGACGATAATAACGATGATGAATATAACGATGTAAATAATGGTGTGAAGTGCGCGTGTGATGGACATATGCGCTGCTGGCAGCTCGATGAATATGCGCCGCATAGGCTGCAGGCTCGCCTGTGACCACAAGGAGCGCTGCTGTAAACAGGGCGGCATAACAAGCCCGGGTCAGAAGCATAACTAAAGCACCTCAAAGACATCAGTGGTTTTGGACTATCTGAAGCAGTCTAACGGAATGTCCCGGGTTCCGCCAAGAGCAAAAAGCGCTTCCGCACCAAAGTGTTACTCGAAATGCGGAACAAAACGGTTACTTCCCATTTTGAAATCAACGGGCGGAATCGGAAAGGCCGAGGAGCCGGCGGCCCACCGTTCCGCTTTGCACTTGGATGCGATCATATCCCAATGTGTCAACCGGGCCGCGGAAATCCGCTCACTTAGGTAATGAGGACGCAGCAACGGCGCCGCAGGGATGGCGATTCTTTTCAAGGCCTGGGGGCGGCGCGATGAGCCGATGCGCGGCGCACCGACCGGTGGCCCTGCGTGGCAGGCTACTGCAAAGTGCCGCCGATGTAATTAATGCCCAGTTCGGGGTGATTGGGGTCCAGGACTTCAAAGACTACATCATCGCCGGATTTCAGCTTGCTGACGATGGCGTCAAACTGGTCGCGATCGCTTACCGGCTGGCGATTGACTCTGGTGATGACGAATCCGGGCTCGAGTCCTTGCAGATCGGCAAACGAGCCGGTGCGGACCGAATCGATGATGACTCCCTGGGTATGGATCTTGGCCGCGGTTGCCGGGGAGATAGCCTTGACCGCCAAGCCGAGTTTGGCTTCCCCGGCGCCGCTCTGGCTGGGGGAATTCGTCTCGCCCCGGTTGCCGAGGATACTGGCGAAGACCTTGTCGCGGTCGCCGACGGTGACCGTGGTGTCCTGCGTCGTGCCATTGCGCAGGTAACCGAGGACGGCGGTGGAACCGGGGCGGCGGCTGGCAATCTCGTTGACCAGGTCGTTGCCGTCTTTCACGTTGCGGCCGTCGATGCTCTGGATGACATCGCCGGGCTTGATGCCGGCTTTATCCGCGGGTCCGCCGGGCTGGACCTCCTGCACGAGGACACCGGTTTTGAAGCCGTAGACGCGATTGACAGCGTCGGAAAGGTCTTCGCGGAAGGAGATGCCGATGGAGCCGCGAACCACTTTGTGCGAGGGGCCGACGAGGTCGTTATAGACAGCCACAACTGCGTTCGAGGGCATGGCGAAACCGATGCCCTCGTAACCCGATGACTGGGTATAAATGGCGGTGTTGACGCCGATGACGTTGCCGTTCATGTCGAGGAGCGGGCCGCCGGAGTTGCCGGGGTTGATGGCGGCGTCGGTCTGGATGAAGTGCTGGAACTGACCCGGAGCGCCCTCATCGAGGGTTCGGTTTTTAGCGGAAATGATGCCGGCGGTGACGGTTTGCGAAAGCGCGAAGGGGCTGCCGATGGCTTCCACCCAGTCGCCAACCTGCACCTCATCGGAGTTGCCCATTTTGACCGTGGGCAGGGGCTCGCCGGCATCGATCTTGATCACCGCGAGATCGGTAGCCTTATCCACGCCGATCACCCGCGCCGGACGCCCTGGATCCTGGGTGTCGGGATCAGTGGAAAGCTTCACATAGATGCGGTCCGCGTGTTCAATCACGTGGTCGTTGGTGATGATGTAGCCCTGGGGATTGACAATGAAGCCCGAGCCCAGCGATTCCTGCACACCACCGCCGTCGTCGTCGCCCTGGTCAGGCCCGTTGGGGCCCTGGCCGCCAAAGAAGCGGTTGAAGAAATTCTGGAAGCTGTCGGGTCCCTGATCGTCGCCATCGCCGTTGTCGCCGCCGCCATTACTGCCGGGGTTTTGCGGCTGCAGGGTGCGGCCGTGGAAGGTGCCGCTGGCGGATTGTTTGGGCAGAGTCTCAGTTTTAATGTTGACGACCGCCGGTCCCACTTCCTGTGCGATTTTCACGAAGGCATTGGGAACAATCTTGGAATTGACGACTTTGAGAGGCGCCACCTGGTCGCCATTCTGCGCATCCTGGCCGCGCACACCATGGGCGGCGAAGGAACCGGCCACCACGGCGATCGACAGGACTGCCAGCAGGGTAAAAGCCGAGGTGAGGCGGCGGGAACGCAGCCAGTCGAGGAGCGATTTCATGGGAGTCAATGACCTCTTACGGTCCAACCCATTAGCTGGACGGCGATTGCGGTAAGCATAAGTATATTCCCAATTGACGACTCCGTTCGCAATTGCCGGGCTTGAATCCCGCGGGATCATCTTTCATCAGCGCCGGAAGCCGGCCTCTGGCCCGAGGCCCGCATCGCACAAATATCCAGGCAAAGCAATTGGCCAGCAGACGGACTACTGAGCGGCTGCCCATCCGAGCATGGCGAGGGCCAGCAGCAGGACGCGGCGCAGACCAATCTCGCGGCCGCGCGCGCAATACCACTCGCCGAGGGTGTGCGCGCCGCCGCCCTCCCCTCCGGCTCCGACCGAGATTGCGGGCACGCCAAGGGAGAGCGGCAGGTTGGCGTCGGTCGAGCCGAGACGCAGATCGGCGCGCAGGCCGAGGTGACGGTCGACGGCCTGCAGAGCTTCGCTTAGAGGGGACTCCGCGGGCAGGTGACCGGCGGGCCGTTCGCCGATTTTCACGATGGAGAATCGAAGCGCGCTGCGTCCCGAAAGCGCCGCATTCGTACGGGCATTCCAGTGCGTGACAGAATCTTCGACGGCGCGGTGCAGGGCGACCTCGAGGTTTACCAGCCGGGCGGTGTCGGTGGAGCGGAAATCGATGGTGGCCTGGGCCTCTTCGGGTATCGAGTTCACGCTCGTGCCGCCGCGGATGGTGCCGATGTTGATGGTGGTGCGGGGCTCGTCGATGTGGGGAATTTCGGCAAGCAGAGCCAGCGCCGACGCCAGGGCAACGATGGGATTAGGACGGCCGGCATCGGTGAAGCTGTGCCCGCCCGGTCCGGAAAGGTTGACCTTGAAGCGCCGCGAGCCGAGCGCCTGGACGACAGCAGTCTCTGTGCCCGCTCCGTCAAGGACGATATGGGCGGCGATGCGCCCGGCAAGCGGGCTGTGATTGTAGATGTGGCGGACTCCGCGCAGATCGCCTTCGCCTTCTTCGCCAACATTGCCGATGAAGACCAGCGGAGCAGGCAGCTCTGCCCGGCCCTGAAGCAGCGCGTGAGCGAGAGCGAGCATGCCCGCCAGGCCGGCGCCGTTGTCGCAGGCGCCGGGTGCGGTCAGCCGGTCGCCATCGACAACCGGATCGAGCCGCGTCGCGGCGGGAAAGACGGTGTCGAGGTGTGCGGATAGCAGAACCACGGGGCCAGTGCTTTCGCGCGGCAGGTTTGCGGCGGGGATGGTCCCGAAGACGTTTCCGGCTTCGTCCATCTCGACGCTGCTGAGGCCGGCTTCCGTGAAACGCGCGGCCAGCCATGCCGAGCGCGCGGCTTCTCCATGGGGCGGCGCGGGAATGGCGACTACCTCGGCTTGCCAGTCCATAATGCGCTTGGGATTGCGGTGCAGCCAGGCGAAGGCGGCGTGCACAGGCCTTTGCGCGGCAAGAGCGGTGACGCGGGTAAAGGCCGTGCTGCGCGAAAGCAGGGGCATACCGCACTAGGGTAGCAGGAGTAGATTGGTTGAGGGCCAGCGGATGAGCGGAGACGAGGCGCATATTATTTCCCGCCGCACAATAACCATTGCGTTGTGCGGGCGTCCATCCCAGTACGACGCTGCGGTTCCTCCGTGTGGCGCCTGTCTGCCAGGACCGTTGATACCCGGCAATTCCAGGCCGATGACGGTTCCTCCCTTCGTCAATCAACTTCCCTGAGTTTCTGCCGAATCTAACTGGCGCGCTTATTCACTCTTACGAGTCACAACACCGGAGGTTGCCTTGAAGACCCGAACCCTTGCAGGAATGGTTCTGTTTTCGGCTCTGGCCGCAATGGTTTACGGACAAGCCGCGCCTCCCACCGCGGCGCCGGCCGTAACGACCGACGGTGCCACGGCTTCGGCGGCGGCCAAAACGCCGGTCGAGTTTGTGATTGCGGACATTCACAAAAGCCCGCCGAGCCGCTATGCCTTTTTCCAGGGAGGATTTCTCGAAAACGGCCGCTACATCCTGCGCAATGCGACGATGGTCGACCTGATCCGGACGGCCTATGGGCTGAAGAACGGAAACGATGTGGCCGGTGGCCCGAGCTGGCTGGAATGGAATCGCTGGGATGTGATCGGGAAAGTTCCGCCGGGGACAACGGAAGCGCAGGCCAACGAGATGCTGAAGAGCCTGCTGAATGAACGCTTCAAGCTGGTGGTGCACCAGGGCGTGTCGCAGATGCCCGCGTACTGGCTTACGGTGGCGTCGGGCGGAGTGAAGATGAAGACCGCCGCGAACAGTACCGGCGATGCGGCGTGCAAGGATTCGCCGCTGCCCAGGCCGGGCGGAGACCCGTTCATCACGGTTAGCTGCACCAACGAAACGATGGCCGCCCTGGCGATCAAGCTCAAGCAGTTTCCCAGCGGAATGTACCTGGACAATCCGGTTGTAGACAAGACCGGTTTGAAAGGCGGATACGACATCGACCTGAAGTTCACGCCCATGTGGATGCTGGCGCACGCCAACGGGGCGGGGGTGACGATTTTTAGCGCATTGGAGCAGCAACTGGGGCTGAAGCTCGAGCTGAAGACGGCGCCCGAGCAGGGATTGGTGGTAGACAGCGTGGACCAGACGCCCACGCCGAACGCGCCCAACCTCGCCAGGATCTTGCCGCCGATGCCGCCGGCGCAGTTTGAGGTCGCAGTCATCAAACCCAGCGCGCCGGACGAGAGGCCAATGGGGAGAATCGCGGGCGACGAGATCAACGTCCATGCTCTGCCCCTGAAAATGCTGATCAACCTGGCCTGGGGCCTGGATCCCAACGACAAGAGCGAAATTGTGGGTGCGCCCAAGTGGCTGGACGCGGACCGGATCGATGTGCAAGCCAAGGCAGCGGCCGCAAACCTCGCCACGGGAGCGGGACGGGGACAGCCATCCATATCTTTTGACGACCTGCGGGCGATGCTCAAGCAGCTATTGATTGAGCGCTTCGAGATGAAAGTACATATGGAGGATGAGCCGGCGGACGCCTACGAACTGCTGGCTGTGAACCCCAAACTGACCCCGGCGAATCCGACGGAGCGAACGCTGTGCAAGGAGGGTCCGGGGCCGGACGGAAAAGATCCGCGCTTCACCCAGCCTATTCTCAACGAGTTGTTGACCTGCCAGAACGTGACCATGGCACAGGCTGCCGAAGAGTTTCCAAATTTTGCCAACTACTATCTCTATTACCCGCCCGTCGACAAGACCGGGCTCAAAGGCGGATGGGACTTCACCCTGAGCTGGAGCTCCGGCGACAATATGCCCGACTTCAACGGCGGCGGAGGGCCGCCGGGTTCGCCACCGGATGCAAATAAGGCGTCGGAGCCCAACGGCGCGCTTTCGTTCTACGATGCGGTGAGCAAGGAGCTGGGCCTGAAGCTGGTGAAGGTGAAGCGGCCCGAGCCTGTTCTGGTGATTGACCACATGGACGAGCAGCCGACGCCGAATTAGGAAATCGTGCTGCCCGAAGACGGAGTGGGCTGCATTTCCGCATCCGGTGGGTAGTCAACTGATTGCAGGTAGAGTCCGCAGGCCGGGGCGGTTGGCCCGGCGGCGGAGCGGCGGCGGGCGGCAATGATCTCCGGGACTTTTTCTGCGAGGAGATGGCCGCGGGCCACGTCGAGCATGGTGCCCACCAGGTTGCGGACCATGTGATGGAGAAAGCCGTTGCCGCGAACCGAGTAAACGAGAATTCTGCCGGCATCGCTTTGCCGATGTTCCCAGCGCGAGCAGTAAATCGTCCTGACGGTCGAACCGGGAGCAATGAGCGGCGGCGCGGCCTCTGCGTTTTGGTCCCGTGCAGCGTTGCGATGGTTCAAATCCGGATCGCTGGCGGCAAAACTTTGAAAATCGTGTTCGCCCTCAAAGAGGCGGGCGGAATTTGCGAGCGCGTCGAAGTCGATCTGCAAACTCCAGGCATACACATACCGCGCCAGGAACGGCGGACAGATTGCGCCACGGAAAACGCGGTATTCGTATGTTTTGGCGACGGCGGAGTGGCGCGCGTGAAAGGATGCCGGTGCGTGGCGGGCGTCGATGACGCGGATTGTCGCGGGCAAGGTGCGGTTGAGCGCGCGGAGAAGGTTTTCCTCGGGAATGGGCGCATGGAGGCGAAAGCTCGCCACCTGGGCGAGGGCATGTACGCCCGCGTCGGTGCGACCGGAACCCTGGGGCAGGGGTGTCTCGCCAGTGATTCGTTCCAGCGCGCCCTGCAATTCGCCCTGAATGGTCGGCTCTCCGGGCTGGACCTGCCAGCCGCGGAAGCCGGCGCCGTCGTAGCTCAGGGTGAGGCGCCAATTCTGCCGCGCGGATTGGGCGGTTTCATTCATGGAATAGGGGTTATAGCACTTTCGATTTAAGCGTTAACACAACTCAGGTTGCCCCACCCTTTATGCGTCTTTTGCACAAAAGGTGGGAAAGCACGAACGCTCGCATCGAAGGTAAACAGCTCAATCGAAAACGCTCTAGGGGAACCAACTGGCTGCAATTTTACTGCCCAGGCCCTTCCCAGGCCGTCGTGCCCGGAGTTGACAGTGATCCTTCACCCCCGACCCCCTGGCGGCAGCACGGGTCAGGGGGTGCGGCCGGGCGCCGTCTCGCGCTCAAAGGTGAATGCCGCAGCCTGAAAATCTCCCACCAGATCCGCATCGACGCCGTGATCCATCCACCATGCGCCGCTGGCTTGCTGAGGCGTGCCGGCGGCCAGTTTCCCATCAAGGGCATGCACACTGTATGTGGCATTCCGATCTAAACCACGCAGATAAAGCCGCGGATAGGGATAAAGTTCCGTGCTCGAATGCAGGAAGGCGAAAAGCACGGTCTGGCTCCCGCCGGGGCCTACATACTCGGTTGCCGACTCTTCGCTTCCGCCGGTGGGCTGGATGAGTCGATACAGCGCGCCGCGCTGCACGGTCTCGCGGATCGACTTATACTGCGCGATCATCTTCTTTGCCGTGGCAAAATCCGCGGGCGTCCATTCGTTCAGGTTGGCTCCCACGCCGAGAGATCCCTGCATCGAAGAAAGGAATCGATATTCGAGAGACAGGCTGCGGTGATTGACCCACGTAGGCGAACCGGTGACCCACGCCATCATCACCCCCGGCGTATAAGCGTAGGTAAAGCCGTTCTGGATGAGCAGACGATCATAAGCGTCGGTGTTGTCGGATGGCCAGACTTCGTCGGTATACCGCATCACGCCCAGATCGACGCGGCTGCCACCACCGGAGCAGCTTTCAATCTCCACCTTCGGGTGCTTCTCGCGCAGCTCCGCAAGAATGCTGTAATAGTTGCGGATGAAATCAACATAGACGTTCTTCTCCTGGTCGGGCGGCACCTGCGGCCAGCCCGGCTCCGACCAGTTGCGGTTGTAATCCCACTTGAGAAAGTCAATCGCATTCTGGTCGAGAAGATTATTCAGCGTGTTGAAGACCCAGTTGCGCACATCGGGCCGGGCGAGGTTCAGCACCAGTTGATTGCGGCCCTCGCTGCGAGGCCGGTCGGGGAAATAGAGCACCCAGTCAGGATGCTTGCGATAAAGCTGGCTGTCGGGATTGACCATCTCCGGCTCGACCCACAATCCGAAGCTCATGCCCAGCGCATGCACCTTGTCGATGAGCGGCTTGAGCCCTTGGGGAAACTTCTGCGGGTTGGGATACCAGTCGCCTAATCCTGCATGGTCGTTGTTGCGCTCACCGAACCATCCGTCGTCCATGACAAAGCGCTCCACGCCGATCGAAGCAGCTTTCTCGGCGAGAGCAATCTGTCCTGCCTCATTCACATTGAAGCCGGTCGCTTCCCACGAGTCATAGAGCACCGGGCGCAGCGGCGGATTGGGATGATGGGGCAGGATCGAGGCGATTTCAAACGCATGCAGCAGCCGCGATGCGCTGCCGATGCCGTCTTGCGTATAGCCGGCGTAGAAATACGGGGTGCGCAGGCTCTGCCCACTCTGCAACAGATATCCAAAATCAAAACTGTTGAAGCCGCCGCTCACGCGCACATTCTGCACGTCGTTCTCTTCGACGGTAATCTCCCATGAGCCGCTCCATCCCAGCGCTCCAAACCACACGCTTCCGTGATTGGCATCGTTCTGGCCTTCATGGTCGACGGCGAACCAGGGATTGTTCTGCGCGCCCGTGGTCCCGCGCCGGCTCTGCAAAACCGTCTCGCCGGGATGCACCGGCTGTTGCTGAACATGCCACTCTCCGGCCCAGCGGCCGGTGAGATAGCGCAGGCGATAATCGTTGCCCCGCGGCAAGTTCCAGGTGGCGGCAAAGGCCTGTTCGATGGTCAATGGAGCTGCGGTGCGGTTCTCGATGGTCGCCGAGCGGCGCAGAATGCCCGTCCCCGGATCGATCTTGTAGTCCAGCGTCACGTAGACGGCGAGAGAAATGTCTTTCATGGTGACCAGAAGCTCATCGCCCTCGATGCGGTGCGAGACGTAGCGCAGGACCAGATCGCGATTGCCATTGGGAAACGTGATCTTCAAATCCGGCTCGAAATAGAGGCCGCCGCCCCAGCCGGCAAATTCCTGTGGCGTGGTGTTGATGGAAAGATCGAACGAAGCCCAACCCGGGCGGGAATGCGCAGCGGCGAACGAGTCGCCCGGAGCCAGGCGAGCACCCCAGTAGAGGCTCTGCAACTGGCCCACCTCGTTCACTCCGAACGCGTATGTCACGTCAGCGGCGTCGAGGCGGAACACACGCGTTGCGCTGTCATAGTGGATTGCGGCCGCGGTGGATGGTGCCTCCTGCGCCCGCGCCGCCATCGCCGGCAGAGTGAGCATTGGCGGCAGCAGCCAGGCCGCGGCTGCCAATAGAAAGGCCCGTCTCCGGCCGGTTTTCTGCACGCGATGGCCGCAGAGTTGCGTGTGTTGCGCCATCACAACGGCAGCTTTTTCGCCACCGTCCAGGAACAGCCATCTTGCTTCAATTCGAGGGATTCCCATGGTCTCATCGTGCCCCGTGCGGAATAAAACGGATCGCGCATCCTCCGCCCGGCGCCAGAGCCAGGGTAAGAACATCGCTCCGGGTTACATTCTTGCTCCGAATCGTAACATGTGTGGGTTGAACGGCTGCGTCAGCCGCGTCCTGATAAATCTCGGCCTTATAGATTTTCCCTTCGGCAAGGAAGCTCAAGGGCACCCGCAGCGCTCGTGGCGTCCAGTTGGTGATGCTGCCCAGGTCCCATTCTTCGCCATGCCGCCGCGCCACGGTGATGAACTCACCCGGCTCGCCGTTGAGCACGCGGGTTTCATCCCAGCTCACCGGCACGTTGCGGATAAATTGGAACGACGGCTGTCCCGCATAGGTCTGCGGGCTGTCGGAGACCATGGGAAACGGTGTCCAGAAGACGACATATAGCGCCAGTTGCTGGGCACGC
>JASHOY010000262.1 GCA_030038435.1 Acidobacteriaceae bacterium
GGTTCATGTCCAATTTCCTGGCATGGGCGCTGTCCATCAAGGCGGAGGGTGTGGTGCGCTCTTCCACCGGCAACGGATGTCGGCCCTTCATTCATCCGCAAGACATTGCCGAGGTAAGCGCAGTCGCCGTTCTTGACGAGGTTTATCTGGGCCGCGCTCTTCCCATCACCGGCCCGGATTCACTCACCTTTGCGGAAGCGACGAATCTGATTGGACAGGCAACCGGCAGGCAGCTCACCTATCGGGAGATCTCGGACGATGAAGCGCGCGAACGGTACTCAAGAGTCAGTGGCTCGGCAGAGGAAACCGAAGCTCATGTCGCTCTGTGGCGCGCCATTCGGGAAGGACGCCTGGCTGCTACGACAAATACCGTCGAGCAGGTCCTCGGCAGAAAGCCTCTGACCCTGCGTCAATGGATTTCAGAGAATGTGCAGGCATTTCGCGCGACGGAGACGTTGCCTCAAAAGTAAGGGCTCCATCTGTCAGACAATTCCCACCCATGGTTCGCTCATTCGGCTATCGCCGGCGCATGCTTTCCAGCAATCGCCTTCAGGAGCAAATCCAGCAGCAGCTTATGTGGCTCTGCTGAAAAATCGCTATCCCATTCCCGCTGCAGCACAAGACCGTGAAAAGCAGCAATCACAAAGCACGCGATCGCATCCGCGTCAGCCCAGCGAGCGATTGCTCCATTTTTCTGAGCATCGAGGAGGGCCTTCATCAGCAGCCTGCGTGGCTCTTCAAAACTTCGCCGGACAACCTTCCGCACACTTGTGCTGCGCTGAGCCTCCGCCCACAGCTGAACGCTGACTCGGCGGCGAAGCCGTTCTTTCGGATTCCCGAGCTCATCGAGAAATGCATCGCGCACCCGCGCCAATGCAGTGGCGGCCGGGCCTCGCTCAATTGCCTCTGATACCAACTCGCGTTCCTTTTCCTGACGGCGCACGGCAATGGCTTCGACGATCTCTTCTTTGCTCTTGAAGTAATTGTAGATCGCCCCGGGACTCAATCGAGATTCGCGCACGATCTCCTTCATCGTCGTCCGATGCAGCCCATCCCGCGAAAAACAGGCAATGGCCGCATCGAGAATCTCCGAGCGCCGGCCATCCAGATATTGCTGACTGACCTTAGGCATGGTGAACCTCCTGACGCTGTTCCAAGCCCGGTTGCTCAGCGCGAGGTACGTGGGCGGCGACAACGTGATAGAACTCATAACCCCTTATCTGCTCACTCTCTGGGTAGTACAGTCTTCGATAGTCCGCAGCAGAAAGATCACTGTCCTGACTTAGCCCACATTCGCGCAGAAACTCGGTCAAGCTTTCTGGCCGGATTCCGAAAGTCCAGGGCTCTTCCATCTTTGCAATCGTGCTCTGGACCTCCCGGCCGCCCGCGAAACCGAACGGATTGCAGATAACCGACTGATCCACATAAGTGAAAACCAGCTGTGTGTCTTCAGTCAGCCCGGCGATGAACGACAATGTCGTCCTCACCGTCTCCTCCGTCAGGTAATTGGAAACCCCTTCCCAGAGGAAGAGGCTTCTATCGCGCGCGTCGAAACCTGCGTCAGCCAGAACATGGCCCAGCGTTTCAGTCTGAAAATCTACCGGTACATACCTCACGTGGCTGGGCAGCATGCCAAATAAGCGTCCCACCAGAGCCTTCTTCGTCGTCGAGGTATTCGGGTGATCGATCTCGAAAAACTGTACTCGATCTGCGCCGGACAGCCGATAGGGCCGGGAGTCGAATCCGGCGCCCAGAAGAACAATCTGTCGCACCCCGGAGCCCAGTGCACTGGTCAGATACTCGTCGATCAGTCGGGTTCTGGCGACCAGCGATGTGCGTGATCCTGGCCACCGATGGTCAATGTAGCGGCACAGGAGCGTTCGAAGACCAGGAACACGCGACAGAAGAGCCGTGAGCCGGAATGATGTGCCAAGAAAGCGAAAGGCCAGTGGGTCACTCACGATGCGTGCCTGAGGCGGCCTCGAATACTCGATCGCGCGGAATAGCGCATTATGCTCGGCCGTGCGGCTTGGACGATTCGCTCTCATAAAATTCTGCTCCCACAGATAATAAATCGAACGACCGTTCTATTATATACCTGCAACCCCGACGAGACCGGCATTTGTCCCGCGATGATCGGGGTGGCAAGGCGTCTAGAGCGGCTTGCGGGCAAGAACGACGGTGAGCGGCGGGAATGTTGTAATGAAGCTTCCGCGGCGCTTTTCCACCGCGAAGCCCATCTTCCTGAGTTGCTCTGCGTACTCGCCGGTGAGTTTGTAGTCGGAGAGAATCGCCGTGCCGCCCGGCTTCAGTACCCGCGCGATCTGCTCGATGGCCTGTCGACGGGTGGGACGGTCATAAATATTGTGCAGGCAGAGGTTGGAAACGACCAAATCGAAAGTTGCGTCGTCAAACGGCATTTCCTGGGCCGGTTTGCTGACCAGAGCGCAGTATCGTGATATGCCTTCGAGTTCCAGGTTGCGTTCGGTGGCCGCAGCCGAGTTCGCGGCCATGTCGGTGTTCGACCAGATGTCGATGCCCGTGACGTCTCCGGCGCCTCGGCGTGCTGCAATCTGCTTGGCTGCACCAGCAAGCAGAAGCCCGCGGCCGCAGCCCACGTCGAGCACGCGCTCATCGCCCCGCCATTCATGCGTACCCAACATGAAGTCGCGATGGCGGAATTTGCCATATTTTACGTAGAGGAGGAAGAGCAGTCCCTCACCAATGAGAAAGCCAGCGGGCCAGAAGAAGCTGCCCGTCTCGATCTTCGCTGAGCCGATGCGAAGGACGTGCGGCGCGAAAGCGGCGAAGAGCAGACATGCGAAGCCAAGCAGGAAGAAGGTTCGCATGACACCGGGGGCGTCTACGCCATAATCGGGTTTTATCCTCATCCGATGAAGATCATCGCATATTCGCACGGCGTCGCAAATCGCTCACCGGATTCCGAGGGGATCAGCTCCGGTTTCCAGTCGTCCAAGGATCTTCCCATTGAACTTCAAGTCAGAAGCTGAATTTAAGCGCCCCCTGCAGAATGCGCGGCGGTGCGGCGCTGATGACCTTGCCAAACGTTGAACTGCCGATATCGCCATCGACCGCCTGGGGCCCAAAGAACTGCGCATGATTGAAGACGTTGAAGGCTTCCACGCGAAAGAGCAGGCTCTTCGACTCTGTGAAGGGCAACTTCTTGGCGACGGCCACGTCGTAGTTGTCCTGCCCTGGGCCATAGAAGAAGCGCCGCTTCGATGTGCCAGGATCTCCCAGCGCGTTCATGCTGAAGTCGACCGTTTCGAAGTAGTCGTGCCCCTGGTTCCGGGGATTCCTGTTCAGGCCAAGAGATCTTCCGTTGTAGTCGGGTTCATCGATGCTCGAGTTATTCACGCCGTTCGGACTCGTCCCGATCAGCGAGTTGTCGCCATTGTTGATCATCGTGACCGGGAAACCGCTCGAGAAGTGGGAGATTCCCGAGAGCGACCAGCCCTTCGTGAGCCGGCTGGAACGGAAAAACTGATCGAAGGGCAGCTGATAGTCATAGCTGACAACGAGGTTGTGTTTGATGTCGTAGGAGGAGATCGCGTAGCTGAGTGCTGGATTGAAAGGGTTCACTTCCTCACCGATATTCGACGATTCGTCGAGCGATTTGCCGTAGGTGTAGGCGGCATCGAATTGCAGCCGGCTGGAGGCGTGCCGTGCGCTTAGTTCGAGCGCGTTATAGTTGGCGGCGCCGATGTTCGACTGAAGCGCGTTGCTTCCGAAGTTGGGGCCGAGTTGCTGCCGGGTCCCGTTGACCACGCCGCCTGAAGCCGGAAAGTAGACCGTGTCCTCGCCGTAGGGTCCGCACGTGAGTGTCCCAAACATGACCTCGCTGGGCTGGCTCAGACTCAGGCAAAGCGCCGGGTTTCCTGGATTCTCGGCAATCAGCACCCGCTCGCGATGGGTGGAAGACCCGATGTATGTTGCCCCGAGAACGGTTTTGGGGCCGGCCTGGCGCTCAACCGACAGCGACCACTCTTCGGTGTAGGGCGTGTGATTGTGAATGTCATACCCCGGAATGCCGCTGATCGGCTCGTAGGTGGCCCAGTCGATATCCGGATCGGGATGGCTGCGCGATGAATCGAGAGGCGCAAACTTGTAGGGAAACGGCTGGTCGTTGTTGACCCCGTCCGCGGCGCCGACGAAGGGCGTGGCAAAGAGCGGAGGCTCAGGGCTTGAGTAGGTTGTTCCGTAAGGAGCATTCGCTGCCAGCACGCTGATGGCGAGCGCATCGATGGAAGTATAAAAGTTGCCGAAGCTGGCGCGTACGCTGGTTGTGCCCGGCGAGCCGAGAATCCTGCCGAAAATGCTACCGTTCGCACCCTGAGGAGTCCATGCAATGCCGACGCGCGGCGAGCAATCGAGTTCGTCAATCGGCGCAAGCGTGTTGGGAATTCCTGGATCACCCGGATAGAGGATGCCCGAAGGCGCACCGGGGAAGACCACCGACTGGGCCCCGGGGACGAACGTCGAGATCTGATTGTACTTCTCCGACCAGGGAGCGATACGGTCCCAGCGCAGCCCGTAGTTCAGGGTCAGATTCTCGAGTGCGTGCCAGCTGTCCTGAGCGAAGGCCCCGGCATATTTGTTGCGCGCGTAAAAGGGATTAAGCTGACTCTGGTTGTACTGGCTGGGCACTCCAATCAGGAAATCCGCGAAATCCACGCCTGTTTCCTGTCCGGAAAAGACGAAGCTGCCATTGAACTGTGCAATCGGAACGGCATTGATCTGGTCGGCGTGGAATTCGGCGCCGAACTTCATGGTGTGATTGCCAAGGACCTTCGAGAACGTGTCCGATGCCTGATAGGTATTGTTGATCTGGATGAGCCGATTGGCGGCAGCACCGGTCGAGTAGGCATTGAAGTTGAGATTCTCGACGCCCTGGCCGCGAGGATCGAGGGCGACGATGCTGTCGGTCCCGTCGGCGTTGAAAAAACCCTGCGAAGCCAGACTCACGTTCCATCCCCCGATCGGCTGGCCGAGGTTGGTGCTGTCCCGCATGAAACTCAGATGGAACTCATTGACCATCGTCGTGCCGAAGGTCTTCGTGTCGCCAAGCATCAGCATCTGCGCGCGCCCGCTGGTCGCCGCGGAAAAACCAGGGACGCTCGCTCCGCTCTGGGCAACCGGATACGGATTGACGAGGTAGAAGTCGTCGATAAAGTAGTACGCCGACATCAGCCCCCAGCGCGTGTTCCAGTCGGTGCGCGATCCGGCCTTGTCGTCGCGGACCGTTTGATCCGAGGAGGAGGTAGCGAAGGTTCCGGATGCCGTATTCGGCGTGGGAATGTACTGGAGCATCCGTTGCGCCGGAACGGACCACGCCGACTGCGGAATCATCGCATTCGGGAAGACACACGTATTGGAAGACGTGCAGCCGGGCAAGTAGTAGGGCTCGCCCGACACCACCCGATAGCCAAGCCGCTGCGTGAGGACGTTTGCAAAATAAGGGCCGCTCACAAGTCCGCTTAGCTGATTGCCGGCGGTTCCGGTCGTGAAGTCAGACAAGTTGCCAGTTCGGTCGGCATTCGAGGGTACTGCAATATTCCCCGTATCGATACCCTGCGTCTGCCGCGTCCCCTGGTAATCGAGGAAGAAGAAGAGTTTGTCCCTTCGGATCGGACCGCCCAGCGTTCCGCCGAACTGGCTCTGCTGGAAGGCCCCTCGGGTCGGTGAGAAGTAGTTGCGCGCATCGAGATCGGTATTGCGCAGGAAGTCAAAGGCGTTGCCGTGAAACTCGTTGGTCCCGGATTTCGTTACCACGCTGATCTGACCGCCGCTGTATTCGCCATATTCGGCATCGAAGTTGCTGGTGATGATGCGGAACTCCGAGATGGCATCGAGATTCGGGACCACCGCCGTGCCGGCGTTGACGTCTTCTTCGACGTCGCTGCCGTTCACGCCGAAATAGTTCGCTGTTTCGCGCTGCCCGTTCACGGACTGATTGCCGGGGTTGAGCGTGCCTGAGGGGTTGAGGACGGTGGCGCCGACGTCCTGAACGGTGGTGTCGGTGATGGCGGTTTGCGGCGCAACACCGGGCTGCAACGACAGAAGATCCGTGAAGCTGCGCCCGTCAAGCGGCACCGAAGTCATCTGCCGTCCGGTAATGACCTGGCCCAGTTGCGTGCTCGTCGTCTCAACGTGAAGCGTGTTATCGGTGACGGTCACATTCTGAGAGACACTGCCGACCACAAGCGAGGCATCGAGCGTGAGTGCAGCGTTGGTGTCCAGAACAATCGCCTTGCGCTCGTATTTCTCGAATCCCGATGCTTCGATATAGAGCACATAATGTCCGACCGGTAGAACCGGGAAGGTGTAATAGCCCTTCCTGTCCGTATGGGTTTCGTAGGTCAATCCCGTATTCGACTCCCGGACGGCGATGTGCGCGTTGGGAATGACACTTCCGGAGGGGTCTTTCACCGTGCCGGAGATGCTGCCGCTGACGCTGGCCCAGAGCATCGTGGCGGACAAGAGCGGAAACACCAGAATGATGCCTGCAATCCTGACGATCAAACGAAGAGCTCTGCTCGACATGATCCCTCTCCTCTTTCTTCTGTGGGGCAGAAGCCCTTAGATATTCTGGATGCCTTCCACGATCAGCGTTCCCGTGGCTCCGCCCTGCACCTGACCTTCGGAAATGCCATGCGGGTGCGGGTGGTACCAGTAGAGGCCGGGCGGCTCACTGGTTGGGATGGTGAAGTTGTAGTCGAAACTCTGGCCAGGCTGGACAAGAGTATGAATGACTTCATCCTGGCCGCATACGGGAGCAATGTCCGTGCCGTGGAAGTGGATGTTGGTGACATTGGTCCCCATCACTTTATTGCAGGGATTGCTGGCTGTGGTGTCGTCGTTGGCGAGCGACATCTTCATGCTCGCCATGCTCTCGCTTGCATTCGACGCTGGGGCCGGGAGATGGTTCGCGAAATGAATGATCAGCTTGTCGCCGGGATTGACGACCAGCGTTGGTGCTTCGAGGCCCGTGTCGGTCACGTAACAGTTGCGCGCCAGGCCCTGCGAGTCGGTGACCATGAGGAATTTCATCGTGGTTTCGAGCTCGCCATTCTGGCTCTGGAGCACGGGCGGGTCCGAGACCGTCGAACCGGTCGTATACCGGGCACAAACCTGATCGGCGGCCGCGGTGCCCGCAGCCGCGGGCGACGTCAGCTTCGAGAGATCCTGGACCGAAGCAGCGCCGCGCCCCGGACATTTCCGCTGCGCCTGAGCGGAAAGGAGAGGGATCGAGAGAAGTGAAATCAGAGCGAAGAGGAAAGGACGAAAGCGCCACGAACGGGATGCCGCTGAACCATGCATGAACTAGCCTCGCAAAGAACACATTTCTGTCCAGGCCGTCGGCGAACGCCGAAAGCCGGACCCCTTATTGAATCCTTGCGGGCAGGTCCCTATAGTGAAGGCAGCCCGCAGTCTACCGGCTGTGGTCTTCAGGTCCCCACGGGCTCTGCCAGGAGTCAGCCGCGGGGACCTGGTTTGGTCTATTGCAAAAGCTTCTCTTCCTTCTGCTCCTCCTCCGAGCATCTGCTGCAAAGGCCTCCCACTTCAAGGCGCACGACCTGCACGTTGAATTCAGTCTTTGCCGCGATCTCTCGTTTGAGCCGTTCAAAGGAGGGAGTTGCAAATTCGATGATCTTTCCGCAGGCGAAGCAGGCCAGATGCAAATGATCCTGCTCGGTCCTCACTTCGTAGAAGTGCTTCTCGCCGTCGAGATGCATGAGATCGAGTTCGTCAATCATGCCCAGCTTTTTCAGGAGATCGATGGTGCGATATACCGTCGCGCGGTTGATGTTCGGGTCCCGCTCACGGGCCTGCTTCAGGAGGCTCGCTGCATCAAGATGCGTCGTCGCCTGCTGGATGGTCGCGATTAACGCGCGGCGCTGCGCAGTGAGGCGTATTCCTCTGGCTTCCACCTGATTGAGCAGTTCGTGACGCGGGAACAACATGACTACCCTTATTTGCGACAGTGTCGCAACTCCGAATATACGACCAAATTGGTCCTACTCCTGTATACGACACTTTTGGTCCTGATTACAAGCGCGTCATGTGGAATTCATCATGCCGTGCAAATCGTCCGGCGGCGAAGATAGCAAAAAACCCAAGCGCCGACAACCCGATGGGCCAGCCACCATCACCGCGCAAGCGCGGAACGCACGTCAGCTATTTCCCAATCGCCAAGCAGTTCGCGAAAGCGCGCAAGCAGGCGAAGATTCCGAAATGCGTCGTGCTCTATTCCGCGCGACATTCGTTCGCGACCGACATGCTCGATCGCACCGGCAACATCGTGTTGGTGGGCAAGCTGCTCGGCCATCGAAGCGTCACGACAACACAACGCTACCTGCATCCGCAGATGAAGGATCTTGCGGAACTGGTGAACGAACGCAACCAATTGCGAGCTGGAGAAGCGCAGCGTGACGAGTTACGTCACAGTTTACGTCACAGTCGGGAAGCGGTGGTCGGCTAAGTTGTTGATTTGATTGGCTGCCCCCCAGGGATTCGAACCCCGATATGCTGATCCAGAGTCAGCTGTCCTGCCGTTGAACGAGGGGGCAGTGAAAGCGGCCGGATCGTATCTCCTTCGCGCCGCACCAACTCGCTCGGCGCCATCGAACCGCTCACATCGAGTCCTACTTACTCATCATACGGAGACTTCCCAAACACGGTCAAACCCGCTTTTGGTTGTCCTCCATTGAACTATGACCTCAGTTCTAAGACCTCTAGCCCAGTGTCTCCAGCGTATGGCATTCGACATAGACGCTGTTCGCGGGGCCACCTATCGCTGGATTTCCGTCTCGCCAAACGCTCTTAGGTTTAACACAAACCGTTCGGTGACCAACGTCACACGATCAGGATCACCGATCCCTGAATAATATTCGTGACTTTCTTCTACGGGTTGCTCCGCTCTGGCTGTTCCCACCCGGATCCGCCTGCAGGTCACATCTACCTGACGCGGAAACCAGCCTGTTCAAAGCGGCACGCGGCATTGGAGTGATTACCCCATGTTCAGGATCGTCGACGCCCGGGACCCTGGCCTCAACATCCGTGAGTTCGTCGTTGAGGCCCCGCGTATTGCGCGCAAGCAGCAGCCCGGGCAGTTCGTAATTGTGCGACTGACCGAGAAAGGCGAACGCATTCCGCTCACCATCAAATCCTCTGACCCGGAAGCAGGCACGGTCACGCTGGTGGTGCAGGCGGTGGGCAAAACCACATCTCTGATGAATTGTCTCGAAGCCGGCGACTCCATTCTCGATCTCGTTGGCCCGCTCGGTCATCCATCCGAGATCCGCAACTACGGAACCGTTGCAATCCTTGCCGGCAGCGTGGGCACGGCGATGGCGCTGCCCACGGCCAATGCGCTGAAGCAGGCGGGCAATCACGTCATCTTTATTGAAGGCGCGCGCAACGCAGAAATGATCATCTTTGAAGATGAAGTGCGCGAGGCCAGCAGCGAAGCTTATATGATGACCGACGACGGCAGCTATGGCTGTCGCGGACTGGTGACCGCCAAACTCAGCGAATTGCTCGCCGCAGGCCGAAACATCGATTTCGTACTCGCCGTAGGCCCCGTGCCCATGATGCGCGCCGTTGCACGCATCACCGCGCCGTTGGGGATCAAAACCACGGTCAGCCTCAACTCCATCATGGTCGACGGTACCGGTATGTGCGGAGGCTGTCGCGTCCTGCTCGGCAACGAAAGCAAATTCGCATGCGTCGACGGTCCTGAATTCGACGCGTCGCTCGTGAACTTCGACGTCCTGATGCAGCGCAACGCCATGTATCACGTTAAAGAATGCGCCTCGCTGGCGGAATTCGAGAGGCACCGCGCAGAGCAACTTGCCGATCTGCGCGCAGAGTTGGATGCGCACGAGCGCAGCGACGGGGGAGCGCACAATGACTGAAAACAATCCCATGCCTCTGAGGGAGCGGATGAAGATTCCGCGCACGGCCATGCCTGAGCTGGACCCGGAAACGCGAAGTCGCGGCTTCAGCGAAGTCAACCTCGGCTTTGCCTCGTCCGACGCTGTTCTTGAGGCCATGCGCTGCATCTCCTGCGCCAAGCCCGGCTGTACCGTCCAGTGCCCGGTTGGCGTAAAGATCAAAGAGATCGTCGAACTCATCTGCGGCGGCGCATTTCTTGTCGCAGCCGCCAGGATGCGCGAAGACAATCCGCTGCCCGCTGTCACCGGCCGCGTATGCCCGCAAGAGCACCAGTGCGAAGGCGGTTGCGTGCTGGGCAAAAAAGGCCAGCCCGTGGCCATCGGCAACCTGGAGCGTTTCATCGCCGATTTCGAGCGCCAAAGCGGCCAGCTTGGTCTGCCCCCCATAGCCACACCCAGTGGCAAGAGCGTGGCCATCGTCGGTAGCGGCCCTGCCGGTCTGGCCGCCTCCGGCGACCTCATCCAGAAGGGCCACCGCGTTCGCGTCTTCGAGGCGCTGCACGAAATCGGCGGCGTGCTCATCTATGGGATTCCCGAGTTCCGCCTGCCTAAATCCATCGTCAGGGGCGAAGTCGATAACCTGCGCCGCATGGGCGTGGAGTTCGAAACCAACGCGATCGTCGGCAAAAGCATAACCATCGACGAGCTGATGCACGAGGAAGGCTTTGATGCCGTGTTTGTCGCCACCGGCGCCGGCCTGCCGCAGTTCCTCGGCATTCCCGGCGAGCACTTCAATGGCGTCTACTCGGCCAACGAATTTCTCACCCGCGTCAATCTCATGCGCGCATATCTCGCCGACGAATACGACCAGCCTGTCTACGATTGTCGCGATCGCGATGTGATCGTCATCGGCGGCGGCAACACCGCCATGGACGCGGTGCGCTGCGCGCGTCGTCTGGGCGCGC
>JASHOY010000263.1 GCA_030038435.1 Acidobacteriaceae bacterium
TCCGCCATGGGCGTGCGGCGCTTCGGGGCGCACGGAATCTCTTATGAGTCGATCGTCTACCAGTTACAACCCAAGGTGCCTAATAGGCTCATCGTCGCGCATCTCGGCAATGGCGCATCCATTTCCGCCATCCGCAACGGTCAATGTCTCGACACATCCATGGGCCTCACCCCAACCGGCGGCATCATCAGCGGCACGCGTACCGGCGACATCGACCCCGGTGTGCTGCTTTTCATCCTGCGCAAAATCGCTGAAAACACAGAAAGCGCCGCCGCCGCGGCAGATAAACTCGAAGCCGTCGCCAGCAAAAAGGCCGGTCTTCTCGGCGTCAGCGGACTCTCCAACGACATGCGCGATCTGCGCGAGGCCATAGGGCAGGGAAATGCCAATGCCCGGCTCGCCGTCGACAAATTCGTCTGGACCATCCAAAAATGGATCGGCGGATTCGTTGCCGAGCTCGGCGGCCTCGACATGCTCGTCTTCACCGGCGGCATCGGCGAAAATGACATCGCCTCGCGCGCGGAAATCTGCGCTGGCCTTGGCGTCCTCGGCATCCTTCTCGACCCCCAGCTCAACAACGTCCGCGGCGAAGCAACGATATCGGCAGAAAACTCACCGGTTGCCGTCCGCGTCATCCCACCCGCCGAAGACTTGATCATCGTCAATCACGTGATGCGCCTGATGTAAATGCTCCGCCCTGTATTCAGCCGAGGCATTTTGCTTCTCCGCTTCTTAAATGGAATTCGCATTCTCGCCGGCTTCACCGCCCATGCGATGTCAATAGCCCCCTGGACAAAAAAACTTGCAAGCACCTGAAAACAAAAGCCCATTTTTCACCGCTCCTTTGCCAGATCATTCGCGGTTTCAGCTACGCTTGAAACATGTACCCCCAGGGCCAAAACCTGCGGAGCTGTCGTCGTGCGCCCCTTCTCATTTTCCTCTGCCTCAACCTGTCCGGAATCTGCCCGGTCAATGCTCCCAGGTACCCCCACCCCCTATGTCGCGCAATTTGATTGCCAAACTCATATAAAGCCTTCTATATCTATGGCTTACAATACATTAGCTGCAGAGTGGCGTTCCCAGACCCTTCCGCGCTCAAATTTCCCGTGTTTTAAACTGATCATGTTCGACCCGGAGTCTTCTTTCATGCCATCCGCTGCTGTTCCCGTGCGCGCTGAGCGTCTGCCATCGCCAGCCTTGCGCCGCTTCTCCTGGGGCGTGCTCGCCTACTTCATCGCCGTCATTCTATGGGGCACGGTCACCCGCGCCACCGGCGCAGGTAACGGTTGCGGCGACCATTGGCCGCTCTGCAACGGCACCGTCATCCAGCACTCGCCCTCCGTCGACGCTATCATCGAATTCACCCACCGTGTCACCAGCGGCATCTCCTTCTTTGCCGTCGTCGGCCTCGCCATCTGGACCTTCGCCGCCACCCTGCGCGGTCATCTTGCCCGCAGCTTCGTCACGGCCGCCATCTTCTTCACGCTGGTTGAAGCCGCCATCGGCGCGCTGCTGGTTAAGCTCGGCCTCACCGCGGAAAGTCATTCCCCGCTGCGCCCGCCTTATCTGGCTCTGCACTTCACCAACACGCTGCTGCTGGTCGCCGCGCTCACGCTTACCGCGCACATGCTCGGCCGCCGCAACGGATACACGCGCGGCAGCGTCCGCTGGGTCAAGCCCATCGGCGCCTTCGCTTGTCTCCTGGTCGTGCTTATGGTCGGCGTTACCGGCTCTCTGGCCGCGCTGGGCGATACACTCTTCCCCGCGCAATCCCTGAGCTCCGCCATGGCCCAGGATTTTTCGTCGAAGAGCGCGTGGCTCATCCGCTGGCGCTGGACCCACCCCACCATTGCCGTCCTGGCCAGCGTCTTCTTCCTCTGGCTGGTGGCGCGTGCCCTGCAGCGTGGAACCCATTGGAATAATCGTGGACTCGGCGTGCTGCTGCTCGCTCTTCTGGCCGTTCAGTACACGCTCGGGGTGGTCAATATATTGCTGCTCGCCCCGGTTTGGTTGCAGGTAACTCACTTGCTCGGCGCGGACCTGCTGTGGGTTGTCCTCATTGTGCTATCCGCGCGGTTAACTCTGCAACCCAAAGAACACCAACAGCCGAGTTAGCGTCTCATCGCAACGGTGGAGTTGTCTGCGACCCGACGCCGTAATCACATGCCAACAGAAAGGGCCCGCACGCGGGCCTTTTCCGTTAACTTGCTAACTCGCTAACTCGCTAACTAACAGCACTCCAGCTCCGGATGAAAGTGGCTCTCCCATCCCAGATAGCGCTCTGTCGCTTCGTGAATCGCCTTGGATACGTCGCTGAAGTTCGCCGCCACGTGGTGCTCGAATCCTTGCCGGCAGATGAATTTGAGCAGTTTCTGCAAGTGCGGAATCTCGGCTACGCCTGCGCCGCCAAAGGTCTCCAGCGGATCGTCCGTAAAACGCCCCGCGCCCGTGTATCCGCGCATCACGCCGCGCCGGTCGTCGGTCGAGTAACGGGCAAAGCTCATCGCGCCCGCTTTCACGCGGCCTACGCAGGTCCCAAAAGTGTTCTCCTTGCCCACGGTTCCGGCGATGATCTCCTGGAAGTCCATCTTCGCTTCCTTGAAGAAGTGTTTGGGCAAGTTGGAACAGTGGAAGCACACGCACTTGTTGGGATCATTGCCGTAGTTATTGTTCCAGTCCAGCAGCGCCGAAGGCGTGCCGCTGGCCAGAGCCAGCATGTACATGCTCAGCACCCCGGGAATATCCACTTCGCACGCCGATGGAATCAGCTCGTTGCTCATCATGCTCATCACCGTGCAGGGAACTACGCCAAAGAATTCTTCCATCGACGTCCAGCACTGCACGGCGCTGATGGTAACCGCGGTCTGCTTCATCCATCCGTCGATCACCGCGCCCAGCTTCGCCATCTTGAGCAGCGCCGCATCGGGAATGCCGCTCGTCGTTACGTATTTCTTGATCGCCGCAAGCTTGGCCTGCGCCGCGTCGTCGCCGTCCTTCATGCGTTGGATGCGCCCGAAAATCTCCGAAAGATCGATCGGTTCAATCGATATGCCGGTGGTTTCAAGAATGCGCTCGGAATAACGCACCGTGTTGAAAGCCGCGGGCCGCGCGCCAATGGCGCCTATGCGCAGATTCTTGAGTCCCTTCACGATGCGGCAAACCTGGCCGAACCATTCCAGGTCCGCCTTGAACTCCGCCGAGGCCGGGCTCTCCGTGTGCAGCGTGGTCAGCGAGTAAGGAATGCCGTATTGCATCAGGTTATTGCAGGCGCTCATCTTGCCGCAGAAACTATCGCGCCGCGTGGCGATGGTCATCGCGTCGGAGCGGTCAGGCGTCGCCTGGATCAGCACCGGCACCTTGAGCCCCGACAGTCGCAGTGCATCCGCCACTCCGCGTTCGTCGCCGAAGTTAGGTAATGTAACAATAATTCCGTCTATCTCATTCGCATGCTTCTTGAATAACTCGGCGCATCGGGTTGCTTCCGCAAATGTCTCTACGGCGCCATACTTTGAATCCTCAGGTCCCAGCACGACTGCTTTTGCGCCTGCCGACTCCACCGCACCAATCATCTCCTCGCGGCCGGTTTTGGCCAGGTGGTCGGGAAAAAATCCCCGGTTGCCCACCACAATGCCGTAATTCATGACTCGTTGCGCTGCCATTGCTTCACTCCTTCGTTTTCACTGCATTCGGGGTCGTTGCCGATCGGCGCAAGCCTGCAGTTTTACTGCTTGCCCGCACCCCGCGGCAGAAACTTCTCGTCGTAACATATGCCGAGCGCCAGCAGAGTAGCGCCCCGCCACACCGGCGCATGCAATTGGGCTGGCCGCACGCGCGCCGGATAACTTGCGGTCGCCCATTCGTTGATGCCGCTGCCCATCATTGACGCGCCGTAAATGGACAGAATCAGCCCGATGAAAAGCCAGATTGACATCACCGAGTTATGCATATCTGCTGCTCCCTGGTCCTGCTTGCCGTCTCAGCCAGTTGTCTCTCCTCTTTGCTCCGACTGTTTACCATTGCGGACTCGGCCCTGGGTTTGGTGGCATAGATAAGCCGGGTGGCGCTCGATCGTAACTTGTAGCTTCATGCGGGCTCCGGCCTTGCCTCAATTTCTTCCAGCGTGCGGCCACGTGTCTCGGGAACCCACAAGCGGATAAAGATGACACCAAACACGCACACCGCTCCAAAGATCGCAAACACCGCATACTCGGACATCGCAGAAGCCATGATCGGAAACAAAAGTCCCACCAGGAACGAACCGATCCAGTTGAATGAGGATGCCATTCCCGTGCCTGAGCCGCGAATCGCCAATGGAAATATCTCGCCGACAATCACCCACGTCAAAGGCGCCCATGTGAACGAGTACAGCGCCACATAGATACTCAGAAACACCACTACCGTGTTGCCGCTCAACGAGGGCTTCAGCATGTGAAGTAATGCGGGGGCGAAGAAGGAAATCGCCATGATGATGCCCCCAACGGTCAGCAGCGCGCGCCGGTTGATACGGTCAGCCAGCAGAAGAAAGAACAATGACCCTAATACCAGAATCGCGCCTTCCACCATGGGCCACATCAATGCCGAGTGCATCGACGCGCCGCTTAGCTGCTCGACGATCAGCGGCAAATAATAGAAGATGGCGTTGGCGCCCTGAAACTGTTGCAAAGCAGCAACCCCAAGGCCGGCTACGACCAATGGTCGATAGTGTTTTTGCAGGAATGCTTTGTAATGTCCCTTTGTCGCCTCTTGTTCGGCTTCGTCGCGTACGGTCCGCTGAATTTCCCGCAATTCGTCCTCGATACGCGATCGTTCCGGCCGGACCGTCGCGAGCACCTGTCTTGCCGCGTCGATAAGACCGTGGCTCACCAGGAAGCGGGGGGACTCGGGCAACCCAACGGTGCCAAGGAAAAGAATGATTGCGGGAACGACTGCGGCGCCGAGCATGATGCGCCAGCTCCAGGTCCCAGGCAGGCTATCCAGGAGAAAGTCTGCGACATAGGAAAGAAGCATCCCAGAGACGATCATCACCTGATTGAGACCGGACAAACGACCGCGAATCTCGGCTGGGGCCATCTCTGACAGGTAGGCAGGCACGATTGCAGAGGCAGCACCGACTGCCCAGCCCAGGATAATGCGCGCAGCTACCAGATAACCCACGCCATTATCCGGCGCTATTGCCGAAAGTGTTGCTCCTGCTATGAAAACCAGCGATGCGATCAGAATCAGCCGGCGCCGGCCGTATCGATCTGCCAGCCGCCCCGCGGTAGCGCCACCAAGAATGGCGCCCAGCATCACCGCCGAAGTGATCAAGCCAAGATCCATGGGGCTGTGCTGCAAATTCCATTGCTGCTGGAGGATCGGCAGAGCGCCCGTCATCACGCCGATGTCGTACCCGAACAAGATGCCGCCAAAGGCGCCAAAAAAGTAGATGAACGTCAGGCTTCGTCTTCTTTTTTTTCCGATGATCGATTCGCTTGTTGACATAGTGTTCTCAAAAAAGTACAGAGAGGGTTTTTTACTTAACTCCGGTAGCCGCAACCTGCAGTTTTTGGGGCTGTGGAATAAAGGCAAGCAGACCGGGTAGCGAAGATACGGCAGTCGAAAGCGGATGCAGAGCGAACATGCGTCACCTGAAGCGGTGAAATCGTCCCTTGCAGCCGCAGGACGTCTCACAGAAGTAAATGGTTTTATTCAAGCGCCTGTGAAGCAATTGACCCAGGCAGCCTGAAAGGCCCGTGTCCCAGTTTGCCGCCCGCTCCCCAAAGAAGAGATGAGTAAAGCCGAAGCATTGGGTAAGCGTTTACCCGAAAAAGTGTAGCATACGCTTCTGCCGGGCGCACGGCAGCGGAAAAATATACCTTTGCAGGCTATTCATTGGCGGCAATTTCATGCAGCCAGCCGGGCGCCTTGAGCAGCTCTCGCGGACGAGGTCCGTCCGCCGGGCCCACCAGCCCGTCCCGCTCCATCAGGTCGATGAGATGAGCGGCGCGGCCATAGCCGATCCGCAGCCGTCGCTGCAGCAGGGAAGTGGAAGCCTTGCCGAATTCGAAGACCAGCCGCACCGCATCGTCGAACATGGGATCATTCTCGTCCGGATCGTCGCTGCCGCCCTCCATGCTTACGCGCTCATCCTTGGGCGACTCCAGAAAGCCTTCAACGTACTCGGCCGAGCCCTGTTGCTTCCAGAAATCGACTACGGCCGCGGTCTCTTTTTCGCTGACAAAAGGCGCATGCAGGCGCATCAGGCGGCTGGTGCCCGGCGGCAGAAACAGCATGTCGCCGCGTCCCAGCAGGGCTTCGGCCCCGTTGGTGTCCACGATGGTCCGCGAATCCACCTTTGTTGCCAGGCGGAAGCTGATGCGCGTGGGAATATTGGCTTTGATCAGGCCGGTGATCACATCCACGCTGGGGCGCTGCGTGGCCAGTATCAGATGAATGCCCACGGCGCGCGCCATCTGCGCCAGCCGCGTGATGGACTCTTCGACGTTAGCGCGGTCCAGCATCATCAGGTCTGCCAGCTCATCGATGATGATCACGATGAAGGGCAGGGGCTCCTCAGGCTCGCCCTCGTCGAACAGCGACGCCATGGAGCCCTCGAACAGCTTGTTGTACTGCTCGATGTTGCGCACGCTGCGCGAGGCCAGCAAGCGCAGTCGCCGTTCCATCTCGCGCACCGCGTTGCGCAAGGCGTTAGCGGCCAGCTTGGAATCGGTAATGATGGGTGTGAACAGGTGCGGAATGCCCTCGTACATCCCCAGTTCCACACGCTTGGGGTCCACCAGGATCAACCGCACCTGGCTGGGCGTGGTCCTGAAGAGCAGGCTCATGATCATGGCGTTGATGGCCACCGATTTTCCTGAGCCTGTCGAACCCGCAATCAGCACATGGGGCATGGTCGCCAGGTCGGCAGTCACAATGCGGCCGTTGATGTCCTTGCCCATGGCCAGGGTCAGCCGCGATTTGGCTTTGCCGAAAGTTTCGCTCTCCAGCACGTCGCGCAGGTGAATGGTTTCGCGGTCCAGGTTCGGGACCTGGATGCCGACCGTGCTCTTGCCAGCCATACGTTCGATGAGAATGCTTTCGGCGCGCATCGCCAGACACAGGTCGTCCGCCAGGCTGGTCACACGCGAATACTTCACGCCCGCTTCGGGCTTGAATTCGAAGGTCGTAACCATCGGCCCCGGATTGATCTGCACCACCTGGCCGCGCACGTCGAACTCGGCGCATTTTTCCACCAGCACCTTGGCCTCTTCGCGAAGCGCGTCTTCCCGCACCGTCTGCGGGCCTTCGCCGGTATTGAGCAGCGTGCTGGAGGGCAGCTTGAAGCCGCTCACGTTCTTGGGCGCTACCGGGGCGGTATGAGCCTCTGCATCGGCCCGCGCGTACACCGCAATCTCTGCCGGCCGGCGATCGAGCGCCGACGCTGACTCGGCTTTTGCGGGCGCCGGCCGCATTTCAACGGGCCTCGCCGGCGGCGGCTGCACCCGCACCGGCGGCTCTTGAATCGTGGCTGTGCCCCCGGATACGGGAGCTACAGTCTCCGCAGCCGGCGCACTTTCTGCCGATCGCTCCCAGATGCTGACCCGCCGTACCGGTGGGGCAATGGGAATCTCTTCTTCCGCTCGCGGCGCCGCGCTACGTTGATAGGCGGGAATCTCATCGATCAGCTCGTCGTTGTTCCGGGTCGGCTTTTTCTCTCGCCGCCTCGCAAAGAAGCCCCCGAAGCGGCCATGCGCAGGCTCTTCTGCCGCCTCTTCCTCTCGCTCCGCTTCCCGCGCGGCTCGCTCTTCCGCGCGCCGCTCGTGCCGCCGTTGCCGCCAGGCGCGGAATTGGATCCAGCGCTCTCCCACGAAATCGCGCACCGTCCAGAAGCTGATGGCAGAGGCAAAATAAATTCCCGCGATGGCCAGGATGCCGGCCACAATCCAGGCGCCCTCAATATTGAAGTAGCCCACCAGCAGGCTGGCCATCAGGCGCCCAACCACCCCCTGCACCGGAACGAGGTGCAGCCATCGCCAATGCCACGGCAGAAGCCCTAGGACTGTGGGCACGAAAGTGCAAGCCAGCAGAATGCCCGTCCAACGCAAAAGCGCCGGGCTCCCGGTTCGCGAACGCATCCACGTCCAGCCAATTGCCCCCAGCCATACCGGGAGAAGAAAGGAGGTGATTCCCAGTGTCTGCAGTAAAAGGTCGCTAAGCCAGGCGCCGAAAATCCCCACGGCATTACGCACCGCGTGCGCAGCGGCCGGGTCGGTCGAAGTATTCAGCGAAGGGTCCGTGGCGTGATAGGTCGCCAGCGCCAGCAGCAGAAGAAGCGAGAGCAGCACCAGCGTGAGCCCGAGAATCATGTTCAGGGCGCGATTGCGGGTGGGCGCGAGAACGATGCGAATTGGCTTCATCATAGGGTGCTGCCGCTCGGGCGGGAACGACGGCGCACGTGGCCGGAAAACCGACCTGGGCGGACGCACCATCCCAGAGCACTTCCTATTATCCGCGCAGGGAACTCCACTTCCGACCAAAAGACGCCGGGGGGAACCTGGATCACTAACCCCGGCGCCAAATGGCTGGCTGATTCTGAACGCCTGCGCCCCGTCGATTTTCGTCCGCGGGCAGAGAATTTGCGAACCAGCATGGCCAGCGCTGCGTGCGCCTCGTTCTGCATCTCTACTGAGCGGGCCCGGGACATGCATCGCTCAACTTGCCGTTCAATCCCTCGTGTTCCACCTGGAACGTCAGCGTCGGCCTGCCGCGATCGTGGGCGATTTTGAAGACATAAATCCTGTCGTAATCGCTGTTCGGCCAGGGTGGAACCTGCGATGGATTATCGCCGTAGCTCTTCAACATCTGTTCGGCGAAATCATTCAGCATTCCATGCTCCCACGCCACAAAAACCAGGGCATTCGCATACGCAGGCGCCGTCACTGCAGATTGCAGCTTTCCAATGTCCTTGAATCCGATCTCGGCATTGACCGGCATGCCGAGCGCGATCGCCGTCGGCTCAATGGTGATCAGCGGCCGAACATACGAATACAAATGGTGGCTGCCGTCATTCACCTCGTCTGCCGGATCGGGAGCGTAGATCGCAGCCGGCTTGCCGAATCGCGAAATCAATACTTTTGGCAGGGCAAGCGCCCGGTTCAATCCTTCGCAGTTTAGCTGGCCCAATCCGCCCGGCGGCTTTTCAGCGTGCCGAATGGCGACAATCGTTTCCTGCGCGGCCAGCAGGTGCAAGCTCAACACGCCCGCCAGCAGCGGCGCCAATCCCATCCACAGTCGTTTTCTCCCCTTTTGCATTTACCGCCCTTTCGTCTGGCATTGTTTTTTTGTGTCCGATGCGTCCAGTGCAACGCTCTGCTCTGCGTGCTCAAACACCGCACGCAGATTACTGTTCCGCACCGGAAACTTCATTGCAGGCTATTTCGAAACAACCATTTCAGTGTTGGCTAAGCGGACAAATCTTGATCCGACCGCGCACAGATAACACCATGCGGCCGTCATCCTCTTATCCCTGATCGATGCCGAAGACCGGGATATTCTGGTCCAGTTTGAAGACCATCATCTCCGCGCGCAAGGCGTAGTCGGTCCCCGCAAATTTAGTCTTCAGTTGATCGGCGAGCGTCCGGCAATGCTCATGCGCTTTCTGGGCCTTATCGTGATCGCCATTGGCTTCATATATATTGCAGAGCACCGCCTGTCGGTAGGCCGCTTCATAAAGCGCGCGCGCGGTCCGCGGGCCATCGGGATAGTCATCGGCATATTTCTCGTAGATCTCGGTTTCATTTTCCGGACACTTGGCCGAGCCTTCCCAGTCGCCGCAAAGCTTGTTGTCGATCAGGTCAAAGGCCGCCAGCGCCGCCCAGCGCGTGCGCGGATAGAGCTTGATCACCTTCTTCAGCGCGGTATCATCCATCTGTTCGTGCATATACGGCTGTCGCGCCTTCGACGAAGGCAATGTGGCGATATCCGCTTTCGCCAGCTGCCATTGGATGTCGGCGGCGCGCCATCTTCCTTCCGGCGCCAGCGGCGAATTCGGAAACATCTCGTAAAGCCGCGTGTAGAGCAGCCGCGCCGCCTGCGCTGCATTTGCCGGCCCGGCCGGGTTCGACGCCAGCGCTTCCTCGTTGGCCCCGGCGCCCAGCAGGATCTGGTCGCCGTCGGGCGTAGAATCGGTCACCACGCCCTTGGCTTGCATCCAGCCGGTAATCGGCGGCTGGGTGTTGTTGTCGCCCATCTCCGGCTCGTCCTGCTGATTGCTTTCTTCTTGAATATCGGTGTTGGCTTCCACGTTCAGCCATGGGCCGCTCTTGTCGATGATCACCATCTCCCGGCCGATCTGTATTTGCGAGACCTTTTGCGAGCTGGTGTCAGGCTGAATGTAAAGCCAGGTGATTTGCAGCGGTGTGGCGCGCGGTCCCGGCTTGATTCCGGGAAGTTGCTGGCGCTGCCCCCGCGCTGAAGCCAGGGCGGCACTCGAGCCAAGGAACAGAATCAGGGCGCAACGTGCCATCCAGCGAAGGCGAATGCGAATTGAAGGCACCATGCTGTCAAGCATCATATCGCAAGGACGCTAAGCCGGGCCTTCCGTAAGCACCTCGGCCAGCAGCGCCGGGTCCACATTGCCCCCGCTCACAATGGCCGCGGACCTGCGGTATACCGGCAATTGGCCGGCATGGAAGAGCAGGGCAGCCGTGGTCACTGCGCCGCTCGGCTCGGGAACCAGCCGCGTGGCGGTCACAATCGCCCGCATGGCGGCGCGTATCTCGGCCTCGGTAACCGTCACAATCCCGTCTACAAACGCCTGGATGTGCGCGAAATTGCGTACCCCTACGCTCTGCGTGCGCAGACCGTCGGCAATGGTGCGGCTGGTCAGCTCCGCCGGCCAGGTAACAATCTTTCCCGCTCGATAGCTCTCCGCAGTATCTCCCGCCAGCTCCGGCTCGACGCCAAAAACCTTGCATTGCGGGCGTGCTTGCTTTACAGCGGCCGCCACGCCGCTGAGCAATCCGCCCCCCGAAACCGGCGACAGAACCAGGTCCAGCTCCGGCATCTCCTCTATGATCTCCAACCCGCAGGTGGCCTGCCCGGCAATAATCTGCTCATCGTCATAGGGCGGAATCACCACGTAGCCGTGCTCCTTCACCAGCTCCTCCGCCTTGGCCAGCCGCTCGCTCGAAGCCACCCCCACATCCACAACCTCGGCGCCCAGCGCCAGGGTCGCGGCGCGCTTGATGGCCGGCGCATTCGACGGCATCACGATCACCGCCTTTGCGCCCACTTCCCGCGCGGCATACGCCACTGCCTGCGCATGATTGCCGCTGGAATAGGTGATCACGCCGCGCCCAATCTCCTCCGCCTTGAGCTGCAGAATCTTGTTGCTCGCACCGCGCATTTTGAACGCGCCAACCGGCTGCAGGCTCTCCGCCTTCAGCCAGATCTCACGTCCCGTCCCTCGTCCGGCCACGCCCTTAAACGGTGCGCGAATCAGCGGCGTTCTGATGGCAATCCCCGCAATCCGCGCCGCCGCCGCGCGAATCGTTTCCAGGTTTACCAGCTGCTCTGTTATCGCTCCTGCCATTGCCGATTCCATGCTCCCCATTTTCCCACGCGAACGCCGGCATGACCGCCCGATCCGTCAGGGACACCCCACGCACGAAAAAAAGGCGGCAACCCAAGCCGCCGCCTCAATCTGAATTACCACTCCGCTTAGAAGAGCAGTTTTGCTGAAATCTGCAATTGCCGCGGACCATACAACGTGCTGTTGGTGCCGCTCGGCTGACCGAATCCCTGGTACGCAGCGGAGGGAACATAGGGGGCAATGCAACCGGCGAAGTTCGTCGCGATGGTCGGGCAAGCGCCGCTGGTTCCGGTAGGCGCCGTCAATGCCGCGTACGTTGTGTTTACGCTGGAGACGATCTGCTGGTTGAGCAGGTTGAAGGCTTCGCCGATCACCTCCATCGTCACCCTCTCGTGAATAGGTATCTCGCGGGTGATGCGGAAGTCGATGTTGCGTGTGCCCGGCCCCGGCTGGCTGTTGCGTTGTATCTCCGGCGGCCGGCCCGTGGTGGCAGCGCCCGATCCGGAGCTGATCGCTCCCCCGTAAATGTTGCCATCGTCCGCCGCCGGCGTGCTCTTGATGACCGACGACGGCGTGTTCATCCCCGCCACGATGGGAAAGCCCGTGGTCTCCGTTGCCGTGCCCGAGAACGTAAAGCCGTCAATGCCGTACTTCATCCAGCGGTTGGCTTCGAAAAATGCCGGCGTCCAGAGCAACGTGCCCACGAAACGGTTGCGCAGATCCACGTCCGACCGGCCGTACTCGCCCCTCAGGTTGTTAGGGTCGAGCACCGGATTGCCGCCATAGAACGTCCCGTACGCGCCCTGCACCATGTCGTCATCCAGCGCCTTCGACCAGGTGTAGTTCATCAGCACTTCCAGGCCATGATCGAAGGGCCTGCGCAGCGTCACCGCCATGCCGTTATACCAGGAGTTGGCGACGCTGAATCCGGTGTTGAGTGACGTCAGCGAGGTGTTGATCCGATCGGTCGACAAATAGTAGGGCACGGTCAACAACTTCGTGCCCCCGTGGGGATAGCTGACCAGGAACGACCGCGAACCATGCGGCGTCTGGCCGACAAGATTGGCGTCGACGAAGACCGGCAGGCGAAGCGCGCGCGAGCCCACATAGCCGACCGAGAAAGACATATTCCCCGGCAGTGCCTGTTCGATGGCCATGTCGAATTCGTGAACCAGCGGTGGAACAAAATCCGGAGACAGGCCGTGAAAACTGGTGCTGGTGGAGGCGCTCACGCTGGTTACCTGCGGCTTGGCCCCGCCGCTCGGATACAGAGACGCCGTGAGCGGTGGCCCTGTGGGTGTGAAGGGCACGTTGGGGAAGGTCAACGCAGCCGCGGCCGTGCACGATGCATTGCAGCCGTTGTAGTTGTAGTTGATCTGGTATTCGCCGTTCTCCACGCGCATCGCGTAATACGTGCTCCCCTGGTTGAGCCCGGTGAAAATGCCGTATCCGCCGCGCACCACCGTACCTGCGCTAGGCGCCCATGAGAAGCCGATGCGCGGCTGCACCCGATCGGTCACATTCTTGATGGTGGTGTTGTACTCTGCCGCCAGAGCCGACGACTTGTTGGGAATCGTGGGCGGCGGAGTCAACTGCACGTCGTAGCGCACCCCAAGATTCAGCGTGATCTTCTGCCCCAGCTTCCAGGTGTCTTCCGCAAAGCCGTCGTACATCTTCATCCAGAAGTCATCCGCGCCGGCCCGTCCCGTGGATACAGGATTCTGCTGGTCGATGGTCTGCACGAAGTTGTTGTAGTGCGACCCGGCATACGGATCGGTATCGCCTCCCTGGCCGGCGAACGCATCCACTATCCAGTTCTGGAACTCCGCCGTGGGCGTGCTGCCGCTGTAGGTGTAAAGGCCTCCACCCTGGTAGAGGTTGATCATCACCTCGTGGACCAGATTGATGTCGCCGCCGAATTTGAAGGTGTGCTTGCCCTGCACCTTGGAGAACACATCGGTGATCTGGTAGCGGTGCTCATCCGGCTCCGCCGCGCGGGGCAGGGCATTGGGCATGCCATAGGTCTCCGCGCCCATGCCTACGCTGGGTCCCGCTGCGTTGGCTCCAGCCGTCTCCAGATCCCGGCCCCACTGGAAGCGCACATCGTTCACCGCGGTGCTGGTCAGCGTCGAGGTCCAGTGAGCGATGAGGAAGCGCTCGTGATAGCTGGTTGGGCCGTTGGTGCTGGGCGAAGAATTGGAATTGGTAGGATTGGCGTTGTATCCATTGGTGCTGTCGAAATCCGCAAAGTTGAAGTTGGCATAAATCAGGTTCTTCGAGTTCAACTGGTAATCGATGCGCGGAAACAGCAGCGTCTCTTTGGCGTAGCGCGAGGGCGCTCCCTGCTGCGCCAGCAGAAAATTAATGCCCGCGGTGCACTGCGCGCTGGAGATTGTCGCCGGGCATTGCGTGGGCGTGATGTTGTTCTTGTCGTTGAATATGCCGGTCGGCGTCAGCGAAACGTTGTCGGTCTCGTAGTAAAGCGCGCGGCCCACGCGGCGGAAGTTGTCCGAGGTGAAAAAGTAGAACAGCTTGCCCTTGATGAATGGCCCGCCAACGCTGCCCCCGTACTCCTGTTGCTGATGGATGGGCTGTGTAAGCAGGAAAGGTGTCGCATGGTTATAGAGCGCCGACCACTTGCTGTAT
>JASHOY010000264.1 GCA_030038435.1 Acidobacteriaceae bacterium
CCGCCACCGCGTCCAGCGCCTCCACCACGTTATACAGATACTCATCGGCCATCTGCGGCCCCGTCGCCGCGGTCTTATGCAGCCGGCTCAACTCCGGCAGCGGATGTCCGCGCCGGATCTTCCCCGTCAGCCGTCCCCACCCCAGCGGACTCCACACCAGCGCGCCCACCTTCTGGTCCATCCCCAGCGGCATCAGCTCCCACTCGTAGTCCCGCCCAATCAGCGAGTAATAAACCTGATGCGCCACGTACCGCGTCCAACCATAGCGATCGGCCACGGCCAGCGACTTCATCAGGTGCCAGCCGGAAAAATTCGAGGCCGCGATGTACCGCACCTTCCCCTCGCGCACAAAGACGTTCAGCGTCTCCATCACCTCCTCGACGGGGGTCAGCGCGTCGAAGGCGTGCATGTGGTAGATGTCCACGTAATCCGTGCCGAGCCGCCGCAAGCTGTCTTCGAGCGCCCGCCGCAAGTGGTAGCGCGAGGTTCCGCAATCGTTCGGCCCCTCTCCCATCGGGAAGAACGCCTTGGTCGAGATCAGCGCCTTGTCGCGTTTGCCGTCGAGCGCCTTGCCCAGAATCTCTTCCGAAAGCCCGTTCGAGTACCCGTCCGCCGTATCGAACAGCGTGATGCCTGCTTCGAAGCAGATGTCCACCAGCCGCCGCGCCTCGGCCACGTCCGTCTCGCCCCACGCCTTGAAAAACTCCGTTCCGCCGCCAAAAGTCCCCGCGCCAAAACTCAGCACCGGCACTTTAAGCCCCGATCCACCCAGCAGTCGATGTTCCATGTGTTTTTGGATGCCGCCGGCGCATGAAAGCCGCACAAAAACACCCCGGGAGCGGTCCTGCAAAACCATTCCCGCAGCTCGCGGCGCCGAATCCCCGCTCGAGGCGGCGCCCATCTTGGCCAGCGAGGAACATCGGCATAGCCGCATTCCGGCCATAATTGCCACTTGCCCCAAACATACGCGAACGCGCCTCTCTCTTCATTGACATGTGTATCACATGCAAATATGCTCGAAGCATGTCCAGAATGATTCAGGTTCGGGATGTTCCGGAGGGTCTTCACCGCAGCCTGAAAGCCAGAGCCGCGAACCTGGGCATGTCGCTCTCCGACTATTTGCTCGGGGAGCTCCGGGAGATCGCGGACCGCCCCACGCTTGCCGAGTTCCGCGAGCGCCTGCACGCGCGAAAGCCGGTTTCGGTGCTGCTGAACACGGCCGAGCTCGTGCGCGAGGAACGTGCGGCGCGATGATCGTGCTCGATGCATCGGCAGCCGTCGACTGGCTGCTTCAAACCCCGGCCGGGCAGCGCATCGAGCAGCGCATCTACTCGCGCCAGGACACCCTGCACACCGTGCATTTGCTCGACGTGGAGTTTGCCCAGGTCTTGCGGCGCCTGGTGCGCGGGGGCGCGCTGTCCCCCCAAAGGGCCGCGCAGGCCCTTGAGGATCTGGCCGCCCTCCGCATCGCGCGCCATGCTCCGGTCCTATTGCTGCAGCACATCTGGCGCCTCAGGCAGAACCTGAGCGCCTACGATGCGGCCTATGTGGCGCTCGCCGAAAGCTTGCAGGCGCCTCTGATCACCCTCGACCGGCGGATTGCGGCCGCTCCCGGTCACACGGCCGCGGTCGAGGTCTTTTGAGGACTGGAAGCCGGCCGGGGCTGAGTTCCCAGCGATGTTGCCTCATCGCCGCGGGCAGATCGAAGGCCGCTCAGGGATTGGTATAGAGGCTTTGAAAGGGCACGGCTTCAGCCGTGCCCTTTCAAAACAACGTCGAATCAGGACACAACCCGATAGCATCATCAGGGCAACCGCATGAAGAAGGAGATGCGAGTCGATCTGTCTTGAAAGGGCACGATTTTAATCGTGCCAATTGAGCGGCGATAGAAAATTCCGGGCTTCAGCCCCCGAGGGAAGGTTTTCGAGCTGCCAGGACATCCCAGCGGCTAAAGCCGGGGCCATTTCGGTCGCGCAAGCCGGCACGGCTGAAGCAGTGCCCTTTCAAAGCCAGTGCTTTGCATGGTGCGGTATCTTCATGCGATTGCCCTGATAGCGTCATAGCCCGCTTTATGACCGGAATCTCACTTCCCCTTGCCGGCCCTGGAAAAGTGACGGCCCGTCACAAAAGCTTCTGCAAAGCCGATGATGCGCCGGGAACATATCCGTGAGTGCGCTGGCGATTGGGCATGAAATGAGATTTTGAATTGCGTTCCGCACCGGCACCCTCAGTTTGATTTGGAAGAGTATCGGGATCGCGGCCACCCGCCCAATCCACGTCCATTCCAGTTTGTGCTTATCTATTTACAATCGTCGTTCTGCTCCGCCGGCGCGGCTAGATGCTGCGTGTCCTGATACTGCCAGCCGCGCGTCACCGCGCGGACGGCGAGCACTTTGGCGGCTTTCTCAATGGCACTTCTCTTTAGGCTGGAAAAGTCAATCGAGCAATGCTCCGGGAACGGCTTTCCATCTGCAACGACGGGAAGCGATTGCGCCGAGCATTCCGCGTTCGTGATTGCCATGACACCGACGGACCTGTACTTGAGCACGCCGGTGTAATGCTCCCACGAGGCCTGCGGTTGAATTTTGTCTCCGTCGTAGACGGAGAGTTGGTTCTCATCTTTGGGCGTGGGCCGGAACGCCTGCGTAGTTGGTCGCCCATTCTGGATGAAGTTTGGATGGATCTGGCGGTAGAGCAGAGTGTCAGGAGTCACGCTTATCTGCCTCCACCTGTGAGGCATCAAGCCGCTTCAGTTCATCATTCAGCGTCGTCCATCCGACATCCTCGCCCAGCGAGAGTTCGAGATCCTTGCTGGACAGTTCCTTCAAGTTGAGTGCCTGGTACTCAGCCTCGCGCGAATTGAGATCAATTTCAAGCGTGACGGCCCAGTCGTTAATGTTCCACTCAGCCTGCACACCGCCTTCTGCGGTG
>JASHOY010000265.1 GCA_030038435.1 Acidobacteriaceae bacterium
CATCAAAAGTGCCGGAGGTTTGGTCCTTGCCGCCGGGAGCATACACCCGGACAGCAAAGAGGAGTACCGGATCATCGTTGACGCGCCCATTGCGCCCGCGCCCGTTGACAGGATCGAACGCAGCCGTGTAAAGCCGCTTAATCTCGCGTCCGATGATGCGCCCATCCGAGAGAATCGCAATTCGACACTCACAAGCATTGCCGGGAAGCTGCGCAACGATGGGCTTTCCCCTGCCGCCCTTGAGCTGGCATTGATTCAAGTGAATGAGGACAGGTGCGAACCTCCCCTTGACGAAGATGAGGTGAAGCACATTGCCGCAAGCGTAAGCCGGTACAAAATCCCGGAGCCGGAGCCGAAAATTCTCATCGGCAAGCCCGATCCGGATTCGTTGACCGTTGCGGAGAAAACAACGCGGCCAGTCTTCCCCGATGCCGCGTGGGGCGGCACAGTGTTTGGTGAGTTTGCGGACATCGTTTGCCGTGACAATTTCATTCGGAAGCGGCTCGCGTCTGAATCCTTCCGCGCAATTACTGGTGCCATCGCCGGTGACCAAGTGACATGCGGCATCGCGGGAGTGCGGATGCGCGAATATCACGTGCTCATCGCCAACCGGCAATCAGGCAAGAGCTACGCTATGGACCTTGCCGTAGCCTTCTACTCGAAGCCGTCAATCCACAGCATTTTTGAGCCGCTGCTCATGCTTTCTGGCGAGACAAACCACTACCGCTTATCGGGAATTGGCGCACAGCGGTTTCTTCCAGGCTCTGCAAATTCGTTTGTGGACGAACTGACCCGAGAGCCGAAAAAGCATAAGAAAGGCGAGGATGTGAACGTGATCCTTGGGCCGCTGTGGAAGCCCACGGCGAGGCTCATCACGATTCAAGGCGAAGCCATGGCCCTGTTTTCGCGGTTGTGCAGCCCAGACTGGACGGGGCAAGCGCTGTCCGCTCTGATAACGGACCTGTACGACAGTCTGGACGCGGAGGTTGCCATCACAAAAGACCGAGCGGCCCCCAAGACCGCTGTGCAATTGCAGTACAGCATGTTGCTCTGCACTCAGCCGCAAATCTGGCGGAAGTACATGGCCGCGCACATGATGGATTCGGGCTTGTTTGGCCGCTTCTATATCGTGGGCAGCGAGTACAAGCCCACCAAGGTGCTGCTGCCAGACTACTCGGACGCGGAGTTGTTCCACGAGCATTTCGGAGCCTTGCGTCGGGACGTTTTCTCCCGCTTGGAATACCTCCGAGAACACCCTTTGCGAATGACCATCGCTCCAGAAGCGAAACGGCGGCTCCAGGAATGGGAAAACTCCCTGCCCGATGATGAGGACATGGACCGCGACTTGAGCAGCCGAATGGGCCTCCATGTGTGGCGAGCAGCCATGGCGCGTGCGTGGGGCGGGATACCGCAGCGCACGGAGATAACGGCTGAGGATGCGGAGGCGGCCATCAAGCTGGGCGACTACCAGGTGAGGATGCGCCAGTTCTATGCTCCCACCCCTGGCGACAGCCCGCGATGGAAGCACTTGAACGCAGTCAAAGCCACCGTGGAACTGGCGGGACAAATCAGCGTGCGAAACCTCCGCCGAGATGTAAGAGGTGACCGCTTCCCAGAGGACTTTGAATGGGCGCTCAAATACCTGGAGAACAGAGGGCAGATTGTGACGCGGAAGGAAGGGAGGTCACCGACTGTATGCTGGGTCCTGGACAAGTGACACCAATGTGTAGGGAGCAGATAATTAACCCTCTAATTATTTAATATCAATAGGTTACGGGACCATGTAGGGCATCATGGGGCCGCCGCCCTGTGCCAGTTGCATATGGACCCTACTAACTATCGCGTATTCAGTGGTTTACAGACGTGCGGGTTGACACATTCGCTTGTGCCAGTTCGTGTGCCAGTTGCAAGTTACGTGTAATCAGAGCGTTAAAAGTCAGCGGATTGCGCCCAATTCACGCCAAAATTCCAAATTCGGATAAATACTTGTTTGTGTAAATTTATGGGTTGCGGCGCTCTAGCCAGGAGATGTCGTCACGATTTAACCCACCCCTGCCTATGAGGAACCTGAGCAATGACCATGCGAATTGCCGCAGGGCAAAAGATTGGCGGTGTGTCGGCTATCAAACTGCGGGATCAGTTATCGAGATGCGGCGGCGGATTCAGAGCTGACTGGCTTGACGATAAGGGATACAGCGCCAGGCGTCGTGCGGCTATCATCCGGGATTTACTCGCGCTCGGTTACATTGAGCTGAGCACCGAGAAGCACTATGAACGAAGCCGTTACCCATGGTACTCGTTGACGGACCTCGGGCACTCCTTTACAGCGGCACTGGCCGCCCGGCCAATCACGCGGGCGCACGCTGAAAAGACGCTCAAGGCATTTGTTCAACGAGTTGAGCAGGCGAATTGCAACCCAGAGTTTCTTTACCGAATCACCGAGGTTGTCCTCTACGGGAGCTTCTTGCGAGCTTCGGAAACCTTGGGTGACATTGACCTCGCCTGCCGCCTGGAGACTAAAGTCGTGGCGACCGAAAAAATCTCAGCGCATGACATCTACGTGGCGCATTTTCGCAAATCAGGCAGGGCTTGGACTCGCATTGGGTGCGAGTACGGGTGGGCGCGGAATGAAGTGTTGCTTTTTCTTAAAAACCGGCAGCGCTCCATCAGTCTGCATGACATCTACGACTTTCTGGACATGGAGAAAGACGAGAAATTCTCTTATCAGGTGCTGCTCGGGGACCCCGAGAAAATCGCAAGAGACTTGAGCGGAGCAGTGGAACAGGGCGGCTCGGTAGAATCGCCCAAAGCGGAGGCAGCATATCCTACCGAGCAGCCAGTCTTACCGTGAGAGCAGGGTCAGCCGCTCATGTACCGCCTGGAGGTCTTCCGTGGTCATGTGCGCGTATCGCTTCGTGGTGTCAAGGTCGGAGTGTCCCATCACCTTTTGCAACAGGAAGACGTTTCCGCCCCGGCGCAGATAGCCGGTTGCGAATGTGTGCCGCGTGGCGTGGAGTGTCCGGCCCGGTGCAGTGAATCCCAGAGACAGGCAGAGCCGCTTCACGTAGCGCAGGACGTTGCGGCGGTGGAGCGCCGTTTCCTCCGATGTTGCAAAGAGCAGTGATTCCGGCTTGCGGTTGAAGTCTGAAGCGTAGCGGTGAATGGCCTTTCGCAACTCGAAACTGATGGGAACCACGCGCTGCTTGCTTCCCTTGCCGTCCAGCGTCACCAGCAAATCGTCAAGGTTGATGTCGGAGACGCGGAGCTTCAGCACTTCGCCAATTCGCGCCCCGGTGTCGAACAGAAAAAGCAGGATCAAATGAAGCCGCCGCTCCAATCTGCCTTTCGGCTTCCACTCCACCAGCGCACGGATTTGCTTGTCCGTGAACGTGGGGAGCACGTTTTGCGGCTCTTTCAGTTGCGCGATTCGCGGATGCTTGCAAGCGGGACCGCACTTCACATCCGGCCCGGCGTTCGCCCAATGCACATAGGCGTTGATGGCGCGGATGGCCGAATTGCAGCCCGTGGCCCGCAATCCCTTCTCACGCATTTTGAGCACGGCAGCCTTCAGGTCTTCTTGGGTGGGTGATTCGGTATCCAGCCATTTGAAGCTGTGCTTGTACCACTCCAGCGTCGACGGGGAGACGTTTGAGAGGAATTGGCGTTCGCGGATAAACTCAGAAAATCCCATGGCGGTTGACTCCGAAGCGAGGGGTAAAATTCGGAATCAAACCCCGTAAGTTGTTTATCCAGAATGGTTTAGGCTCAGCCTGGTAGAGCACTCGCTTGGGGTGCGAGGGGTCGGCAGTTCAAATCTGCCCGTCCCGACCATTTCTGGAATTAATCACTTGCACGATTCCGCATCCTGGCGGGAGCCTGAGCGCGAGGCCCAGATCGCGCAAGCAGGATTCGGCCCATGTCACCGCCTCCAACTATCTCAAAAGCTTAGCCTCTCGCTGACTTTTCCGTCTTCAGTGCGAATGAAGAAGTTCGGCGATTACCACGGTGACTGACACCAGCCCTCCCACGAGGAATACCAGCGGCCAAACCAGTTGTCGTCTCTGTTCGGAAATCACCTCTTCATACGCCTTCAGCCCGCTCTCCAGATCGCCGAGCGCAAAGTGCGCGCCGCGATAGAAAAAGACCTGGCCAAACGAGATCAGGAGCGAAATTGTGTAGAAGGCGATCGGCAACCCGAGCAAGATGGGGTGTATTTTCCCGATGTTCAGCCGCTGACCGAAACCGACCAGAAGGGTTGTGTAAGACGTGAGCAGGAGACCGCTGAGCGCCTGGAGCATCTGAACGGCGCCCCGGGTAGTTGCAAGACTGCCGGAGAGGAGCGATTTGGAAATCTCCAGCAAGAGCTGCCGCTCCGCTTCGTTGACGGCGCCGTCCGATGAGCCGGCGTGGCCTTTGCTGCCTTCCGAGGGCGGTGTCTTCATTGATTTTGCCCGGCGGCGGGAGTGGTCGGAAAGTCCCGTTTGCAACGGGGGCATGTCACCTTGTCAGGCTCATGGTGATACACCTTCACATCGTAAAAGTGGTTCTTGCAGTAGGGGCACGTGTACCCGGGCATATTCGTCCTCCGAATCTCGTGCTGGTTTGGGGGTTCATACTAGCTCGGAACCCCGGTCGCCAACAACAGTTTTTCGCGGGCGGGCGAAGCCCGGCGACTTTTCGGCTCAGAGTGAGTTGGAGTCTGCACGCCAATAGGGCACAATAGCTGCTACGCCGCTTTGAGAACCCCCGCTCAAAAGCTCGCTCGCATTGGCGCGTTTGCGGCTGCCGTGCTCATCCTCCTGCTGCTGGCGGGTACGGTGAGTCTTACGCTCAGCTATCTGCGGGCAGAAGCCTGGGTGGAACACACCACGGAGGTTATCGCGCAGATCCGCAGCACACGTGGACTGCTTCCTGGAACGCCCGCTCTCTCCGGCGCCTCGCTGCGGGTAAAGATATCGGGCATTCTGCGACAGTTCAACGTCGTCGGCGACCTGACCCGCGACAATCCGCAGCAAGTACGCAACGCCGCCGACTTCCGCGCCATCTTTCTCGTGTCCGGGCCGGCCAATAGTGGGTTCAGAGCGAAGATTGAACCGCAGGATACCGCGGCGGCGGACGCCATCCTCGACGACATGGAGCACGAAGAGGAGCATCTGCTCATCCGGCGCATCGGCGTGCAGTCGATGGCGACGCGCTACGGCGCGGTCGTCGGCTTTGCTCTTTGCGCTGTGCTGCTGATTCTGGGAGCAGGTGCGGGCCTGGCTCTCCGCCGCGAACTCGAAAAGCGTGCGCGCGCCGATCAGGCGCTGATCGCAGAACGCGACGGCTTGGCGGAGCATACGCGGGAACTGGCTATGGTCTCCGCCGGCAGCCGCATGATGCAGGCTGCACGCGACGAGGCTCAGGTCAACGAGGTCGTGGGCCAGGTGCTGCGCGATCTGGCACCGGCGTCGCGCGGCTACTTTGGCGCCGTCAGCCCGTCGAACGATCTGGTGGAGATCTGCGTAAGCTGGGGCTATGCCGCAGCGCCCCCTCCTTTTGTGCCGGCGGACTGCCTGGCCCTTCAGTTGGGCCGGACCATTCATCGCAGCGCTTCGTTGGTTCGCGTAGACTGCCGGCATGCGCTTCCGGAGAGCGGAGATTATGTCTGCATTCCTGTGCAAGGCTCAGCCGGGCCGATCGGCGTCCTGCACGTGGCCACACAGGAGACCTTCGACCGGAAGCGCTGCGACGTCATAGAAATGTTTGCGGCGCACGTGGGCCTGGAGCTGGCCAATTTGCGAATGCGCGACGCGCTACGCAGCCAGACGGTGCGCGATCCGCTGACGGGGCTGTTCAATCGCCGCTATTTCGACGAGACGCTGAGCCGCGAGCTTCTTGCGGCGGCGCGGCATGCTTCGACGCTGGCGGTTCTCATCATCGATGTCGACCACTTCAAGCGCCTCAATGACAGCCAGGGACATGCCGCCGGCGACGACGCGCTTCGCACCTTTGCGCGCGTGCTCCGCTCCACATTTCGCGAGAGCGATGTGCTGTGCCGGTACGGAGGAGAGGAGTTCGCGGTGATCCTGCCGGATGTTGACCTGGAGCATGCTTTCGACCGTGCGGAGACGCTCCGCCGACAGGTGACGGAGACGGAAATGTGTTCGGGCAACGCCGCGCTGGGGAACATCACCATCTCGATCGGGGCCGCGGCTTCGGCGGAATTCAGCGATCCACAGGCGATTGTGCGCGCCGCGGACGCCGCGTTGTATCAGGCCAAGCGCATGGGCCGCAATGCGACGTGGGTCTGCAGTAATAACAATTTGACGCTGCCGTCGATCCGCGTGGGAGCCGCCGCAGGCTGAGCAGGAGCGCCGGCAGGCAAAGTTTACGGCAGCCTCGCCCCGATTCTGCATCTGACTTATCTGCGCCGCTGATGCGGCCGGTTGATTTCTGCTGATTTTCCCCAAAAAAGAGACCCACGCATGGATCGAACGCTGTTACCAGGCAAGCCCTACCCGTTGGGTGCCACGCCGACCTCCAAAGGAACCAATTTCGCGATTTATTCGGAGAACGCGACCGCGGTGTCGGTATGCTTTTTCGACGAGAACGGGCGGCAGACCGACTGCGTGTCGCTGCACGAGCGCACTGCGTTTATCTGGCACGGGCTCGTTCGGAATATCGGACCTGGACAGCGGTACGGTTATCGCGTGGAAGGCCCATGGGAGCCGGAGAATGGGCTGCGCTTCAACCCCAACAAGCTGCTGGTGGATCCCTACGCCAAAGCGATTACTGGCGAAGTAGACTGGAAGGCGCCGATCTTCCCCTACGACGTGACCACGGGCAATGACCTCACGCGCGATGATCGCGATTCGGCGGCGGGCGTGCCGAAGGCTGTGGTAATCGACGCGCATTTCGACTGGAGCGACGACTGCCCGCCGGATATTCCGCTCGCGGATTCGGTGATTTACGAGATGCACGTTCGCGGGTTTTCGAAGCTGAATCCCGCGGTCCCGAAGAAACTACGGGGAACGTACGCGGGGCTGGCGTGCGCCCCAAGCATCGAGTACCTGCAAAAGCTGGGCGTGACGGCTGTGGAGCTGCTGCCGGTGCACCACTTCATTGACGAGGGCCACTTGCTGGACCGCGGTCTGCGCGACTACTGGGGTTACAACTCGCTCGGCTACTTCGCGCCCATGTCGCGGTACAGTTCGTCGGGCGATACCGGGGAGCAGGTGCGCGAGTTCAAGAAGATGGTGAAGGCGCTGCACAAGGCGGGCATCGAGGTGATCCTGGACGTGGTCTACAACCACACCTGCGAGGGAAACCGGATGGGGCCGATGCTCTCAATGAAGGGCATTGACAACACCACCTACTACCGGCAGGTGCCGCACGATCCGCGCTACTACATGGATTTCACGGGGACTGGGAACACGCTGAACGTGATGCATCCCCAGGTGCTGAAGCTGGTGATGGATTCGCTGCGCTACTGGGTGACGGAAATGCACGTGGACGGATTCCGCTTCGACCTGGCGAGCACGCTGGCGCGGGAGCTGCACGCGGTCTCAAAGCTTTCGAGCTTCTTCGACACTATCCACCAGGATCCGACCATCGCGGACGTGAAGCTGATCGCGGAGCCGTGGGATGTCGGCGAGGGCGGGTACCAGGTTGGGAATTTTCCGGTGCTGTGGGCGGAGTGGAACGGCAGATACCGTGACACGGTGCGGCGCTTCTGGAAGGGCGACAGCGGGCTCTTGTCGGATTTCGCGTACCGGCTGACGGGCTCGTCCGATCTCTACCAGATGGACGGACGCAAGCCGTATGCTTCGATCAATTTTGTTACGGCGCACGACGGCTTCACGCTGTGCGATCTGGTGAGCTACAACGAGAAGCACAACGAGGCGAACGGGGAGAAAAACGGCGACGGGGCGAACGACAATAACGCGTGGAACATGGGCGCGGAGGGCCCGACCGACGATCCTGCGATCAACAGCCTCCGCGAGCGGCAGATGCGGAATTTTCTGGCGACGCTGATCCTCTCGCAGGGCGTGCCCATGGTGTGTGGCGGGGATGAATTTGCGCGGACGCAGAACGGCAACAACAACGCCTACTGCCAGGACAATGAGCTGACGTGGTTCGACTGGAAGCTGACGCCGGCGCGGCAGCGGTTGCTGGAGTTCACCTCCAAGCTGATCCACCTGCGCCTGGACCATCCGAATCTGCACCGGCGGAAATTTTTCCAGGATCGCGTCATCCACGGATCGCTGGTGCGCGACATTGCGTGGTTCAACACCGACGGCAACGAATTGGCCGATGAGAGCTGGAACGAGAACTGGGCGCGCGCTCTGGCGCTGATGCTGAACGGAAGAACGCTGGCGATCACGGACGAGGACGGCCACCCGATCATCGACGACAGCTTTCTGATCCTGGTGAACGCCGCGGCGGAGGGCGTGGAGTTCACACTGCCGCCGGCGCCGGCGGAGCGAAGCTGGAAACAGGTTTTGGACACGGAGAATATCGAAGACCCGTTTGCCGCTCCAGAGATTTTGGGCGAGAAGGTGATCGTCGGCGGACGCGCGATGCGGGTGTTCTGCGATCGGGAACCTTAGGACGCTGCGGTCCTGGTTTAGTGAGGCACGTGCCAGCCTGCACCGACCGTCGCCAGGGTGGCCTGGGCCGTGGGGCTGGCCGAGAGCGCCTGGGCAAGCTGGGGAAAAGCCGCCTTGACCTGATCGGTTTGCGCCCACACCGGGACGTCCATCATCGTGTAGTGGTAAGTGACGGTGGTCTCCGTGAATCCGTTGCGCGGTGCCGGCGGCGTGAAGCTGACGATGCCCGTGACCTGGCGGTGCCCGTAGCAGAAGCGCGGGGCGTAGCGCTGGCCGACGACATTCAGCGTGTATTTATCGATGTGCATGATGCGGTCTTCGAGGCGGACCATGAGGCCGTCGGCGGTCAGCGCGTTCATCTGCGCCTGCTCTTTCTTCTGGTCGACGCCCGGGGCGACTTCGTAGGGAAACTGACGGCCGTCGGGGAAGAGACACTCCTGCCGGTCCTGGTAGTAATCGTTGAGCGCCTGAATGAAGTTCTTGTCTGTGGGTTTGTCGGCGGTGGAGCAACCCGCAAGGAAGATCAACACCGCTGCGGCCGCCATCCAGAAATGTGGTTTTGAAGGCATGCGCCTCGTTCTCCCCTGCGTAAGATGCAGGGACTGTAGCGGCAAGAATAACGCAGACGGCAATTTGCGGCCGAAAAATTCGGAGGATGAAGCCGGCAGGGTCCCCCGGCTGGCGCGATTCTCCTACGCCGGCGGCAAGCAGAGGAAATCGCGAAAACCTGCGCCCCTGCCGTGGTGCTGATTCTGCGTTGCCTCGCGAAAGCTTCGCAGGGAACCAACGGCTCTGCCGAAGGCTCACTGTCCGGAGGGATGCGGTGGAGGACGCGAGGAGATGGCTCTTATGG
>JASHOY010000266.1 GCA_030038435.1 Acidobacteriaceae bacterium
CCCGTGTCGAGCCTGCCTCTGCCCACGTCGCCAGTGCCGGCAAACGCCAAGGTTGCGCCGGCGGGGGTGCAGCCGGACATGAAGACGCCCACGCTGATTTCCTATTCGCTGCGCGTGGAACAGGAACTGACGGCGAATACTGTGTTCACGCTGGGCTATGTCGGCTCGCACGGCTATCACGAGATGGTGAGTCTGGATGATAACGAGCCCACGCCAACCGTTTGCCCGGCCGCTCCGTGCCCTGCAGTTTATCCCGCCAACTTCCCTGCACCGCTGGCCGGCGCGCCGGTTCCTGCGGGAACGTATTACATCGCTCCGGGAACTCCGGTGTCCAATCCGGCGCTAGGCGCGGCCTGGGCATGGTTCAGCGTGGGGGACAGCTCCTATAACGCCATGCAGGTGGACCTGAATCACCGCATGAGCCATGGACTGCTGCTGCGCGGCGTCTATACGTGGTCGAAGGCTCTAGATGACGGCGACTCTCTGAACGCTACCGCGTCGGGGAACGCGCCCGGGCTGGTCGCCAACCCGTTCGACATTAAGTCAGACTGGGGGCCGGCCACATACGATGTGCGCAATATCGCAGTGATCGACAGCAGCTACGAACTGCCCTTCGGGCCGCATGAGGCGTTGGCCAGCGGGAACGGCCTGGCGGCAAAAATCGCCGGGGGATGGACGGCGGACACAATCATTACTCTTCAGTCGGGATTCCCGTTCACGCCGCAATTGAGTTACAACCCATCCAACAATGGAGACAGCAAGAACCCGGTGCGGCCGTTTGCGAATCCTGACTTTAACGGACCGGTCATTGTCGGCAAGGCGTCGCAATGGTTCAACCCGGCAGCTTTTCTTGCGCCTCCGGCGAACAGCGGGTTCTATGGGGACCTGCGCCGCGACAATCTCACCGGACCGGGACTGGCGACCTGGGATTTTTCAATGCTGAAGGACACGACCCTGCACGAAAGATTGAATCTGCAGTTCCGCGCGGAGCTATTCAATTTGCTGAATCGCGCCAATTTCAATACGCCGAATCTGGTCGTCTTTACTCCCTCGGGGGTTTCACCCACGGCGGGTGTAGTCACGGCAACTTCGACGACATCGCGGCAGGTGCAATTTGCGATGAAGCTGCTTTGGTAAGCGCCGGAGCCAAGCAGTCAGGCGAGCGATCAGCGGCCTGCAGGGCGCGCTTCTGAGGCGGCGCGGCGGAAGAGCGCGTCGCGCATGGGCTTGCCTGAAGCGTGCCAGCAGCGGATGGTCTCGTAGACAAGCACGGTGGCGAAAAAGTGACGGCGATCCAAACCAGGACCGCCTCGATGGGCAGGTTGTCCCAGGCGCGGATGTAGAGTCCGACCATGGTGGTGGGCTGGTATGCCCACCAGCCGTAGGGGATGGCCAGAGTGGCCTCCCAGAGCAGGCTGGTGAGAAGAATCATGAAAACAGTGAGGCTGACAGCGCGCCAGTTGATGACGCGATGGACGGCGCCATAGAGAACCATGGAAGGAAGCAGCGCCGTGAGCACCAGGAAAGTGAGATAGCCGGGGAAACCCGGAACGCCGGGCTGCGCGATTTTGCGGAACAGAACGGCGCCGCCGATGAGGACCACGGCTAGGATGAACGACCAGGTGTGGAAGCCAAGGAGACGCTGGAAGCTGGTCCGCTGCGCGTCTTCTTCCGGCACAGAGTAGGCGCGGAGCCAGTAGCCGTCGAGCCAGACATAGAGCAGCAGGACGGTCAGGAAGCCGGTGAGGTAGAAGAGATATTCCTCCACCGGAACCGGGCCGCCGAGGGCCGGCGCGGGGATGCGAAGCGTAGCGGCGGGGTTGGGAAAACGGAAGAAGAATTGGGCCAGGAAGAAATCCAGCGCCGCGCCCATGGGAAAGAGGAGGCCGACGGTCCACCAGAAGGCGTGCCTGGAGACGCGGATGTGCTCCTGGGGCAGGAACCAGAAGGCGATGACGAGGATGGGCACGACAAAGATGAGGAGGCTGACGGAATAGCCGTAAGGCGACGGATTGCGGGCGACGATCTGGCTGAGCGGCAGGAAGGCGGAGAGTTTGACGGTATGGAGCGTCACTGCGGCGGGGAGCGAGACCATGGCCAGCATGGCCAGGACAATCCAGAAAGCTAGATTGCCAGATTGATTGGACTTGGAAGGACTCATCGTCTTACTGGCTCCGCAACGCGGGTCGGGGCCGAGAGAGGGCTTCGACGCGCAATTGTCCACATCTCCACAATTCTGCACCGGTTTTGCCCTGAAGTTGCACCTTTTCTGCGTCTTGAAGGCGATTTTCCGCAGGACTACGCTTTAAGCAGTGCTGAAGGCTGCAGGCTGCCTCCCATGGTGCGAAAAACGGGGCTCGTGGACAGAACGGGAGCGGTTTGGGGCGGGAAGCCCGCATCAGACGCGGGCCAGAGAAAGTTTCCACAAAGGGATGGCCGTGTTTAGAATAAAGATGCGGCCAAATGTATCTAAAGTACTAGATATTGTGGTTTGGGGTTGACAGGCACCATGGACAGCGCTATTTTTTCATCTGCGGCTTTTAACGGGCTTTCATGAAGGATGGGCGTCAGGTAACCCCAAAAGGCCCTTAAGCGCGAAGCAAAACGGCATTCGTAGATCTCATATCCGATCTTCGCAGCAGTTTTTTTGACCTGCCCGCCCAGCCACGATGGCCGGAACGCGGCCCTTGTTTACCGACTTGCCGAATAAGAGAGGATCCCATGAACGAGGCTCAATTCCAGACTTCGACCGCTGCCCTCCAGACATCTTCCAACCCGCGGGGATTGACCTTCTCGCGCCGGTTCTCATCCGAGGGCATATCCCCGTACAACGAGGTGCAATGGGAACGCCGCACCGCAACCATTGCGGACACCAAAGGCAACACCATCTTCGAACAGAAGGAGGTAGAGGTGCCGGCGGACTGGTCGATGACGGCGACCAACATTGTGGCCTCGAAGTATCTGCACGGGCAGTTGGGCACCGCCGAGCGCGAGACCGGCGTGCGGCAACTGGTAGGCCGGGTAGCGGAGACCATACGTGATTGGGGCCTGAAGGGCGGTTATTTCTCCACGCCGGTAGACGCACTGATCTTCCACGACGAACTGGTGCACATGCTGCTGACGCAAAAGGCGGCGTTTAACTCGCCGGTGTGGTTCAACGTTGGCTGCGACCGGCTGGAGCCGAATGCCGACGGGCAGAATTGGCACTGGGACGCGGCAACCGGCGGGGTAAAGTATTCGGGCACGGGATACAAGAATCCGCAGTGCTCGGCGTGCTTTATTAATGCCGTGGATGACTCTCTGGACTCGATCCTGACGCTGGCCAAGACCGAAGGCATGCTGTTCAAGTGGGGATCGGGCACGGGAACCAACCTTTCGCCGATCCGCGGCTCCAAAGAGTTGCTCTCCGGCGGCGGCGAAGCCTCCGGGCCGCTGAGCTTCATGCGCGGATTCGACGCTTTTGCCGGCGTCATCAAGTCGGGCGGCAAGACGCGGCGCGCGGCCAAGATGGTGATCCTCAACGTGGATCACCCGGACATCATGGATTTCATCGAGTGCAAGGCCAAGGAAGAAGCCAAGGCGCACACGCTGATCAAGGCGGGCTACGACGGGTCGGGACCGGATTCGGAGGCGTTTTCTTCGATCTTCTTCCAGAACGCAAACAACTCAGTGCGCGTGAGCGACGCGTTCATGCGCGCCTGGGAAGCCGACGGTGACTTCACCACCTACACGGTGAAGGATCACAAGCCGGTGCAGACCTACAAGGCGCGCGAGATCATGCGCAAGATCGCCGAGGCGACCTGGCAGTGCGGCGATCCGGGCATGCAGTTTGACGACACCATCAACCGCTGGCACACGAGCAAAAACACAGCGCGGATCAACGCCTCGAATCCGTGCTCGGAATATATGTTTCTGGACAACTCGGCGTGCAACCTGGCCAGCTTCAATTTGATGAAGTTCGTCACGCCGGCGGGCGGGTTTGACATTCCGGCTTACCGGCACGCAGTCGCAGTGATGATTACAGCGATGGAGATCCTGGTCGATAACTCCGGTTATCCCACGGAATCGATCTCGCGCAACTCGCATGACTACCGGCCGCTGGGGCTGGGCTATGCGAACCTGGGCGCACTGCTGATGGCCTTTGGTCTGCCTTATGATTCGGCGGCCGGACGCGATCTTGCGGCCAGCCTCACGGCCATTATGTGCGGGCAGGCTTATCTGCAATCGGCGGTGATTGCTGCGCATTGCCCACCGCTGGCGTCGGCGACACCGCTGGCGGCATCTGTGGAACGCGAAGGCGGCGCATGCCCCGGCTTTTATGTGAATCGCGAGCCGTTCCTGGACGTGATTCGCATGCACCGCGCCGAGGTGAACAAGATCGGCAAGTCGCGGCAGAGCGGGGAGCCCTTTAATGTGCCGCAGCTGGATGCGTTGATTGAGGCCAGCCGGGAATGCTGGGACACGGCGCTGGTTTGCGGCGAGCGGTTTGGGTTCCGCAACTCGCAGGTGACGGTGCTGGCGCCGACAGGCACTATCGGCTTCATGATGGACTGCGACACGACGGGCATCGAGCCGGACCTGGCGCTGGTGAAGTACAAGAAGCTGGTAGGCGGCGGCATGATCAAGATTGTCAACAACACGGTGCCGGCGGCCCTCTTCAAACTGGGTTACAAGAGTGACCAGGTGAACGCTATTGTCAGCTACATTGACGCCACGGGCACCATCGAAGGCGCGCCGGGCATCAAGCCGGAGCATTTGTCGGTGTTCGATTGCAGCTTCAAGCCGGCGAAGGGCACGCGGTCGATTCACTACATGGGGCACATCAAGATGATGGCCGCCACGCAGCCGTTTCTCTCCGGGGCGATTTCCAAGACGGTGAACCTGCCGCGGGAAGCGACGGTCGAAGAAGTGGCTAAGGCTTACGCGGAAAGCTGGCGCCGCGGCATCAAGGCGGTGGCGATTTATCGCGATGGCTCAAAGGGGACGCAGCCGCTGAATACCAGCCTGGACACCAAGAAAGAGCCTTCGGCGCTGGATGTGCTGGCGGGACGGGTGATCACCAAGATCGGCGTAAGCCAGCAGGCTGCCGAGGCCGACCTAAAGGCTCTGGAAGCCGGCGGCGACGAAAAGGTGGAAATAAGCGCAAAGCAGATGGCGCTGGCGGCCGCGGCCTTCCAGAATTCACTGGAGCAGATTGCTAAAGCTGCGGCATCGGCGCGAGCGGCGTCGGCGGCGATCGAGGCGGCACAGGAGCAGGATCTGAACGGTCCGCCGCGTGCGATCCGGCACCGGTTGACGATCGAGCGGGCATCGATTACGCACAAGTTTTCGATTGCCGGACACGAAGGCTACATTACGGTGGGGCTCTATCCTTCGGGGCAGCCTGGCGAGATCTTCATCAAGATGGCAAAAGAAGGATCGACGGTCTCCGGACTGATGGACGCGTTTGCGACATCGATTTCGCTGGCGCTGCAGCATGGAGTGCCGCTGAAGGTGCTGTGTGAGAAATTTGCGCACACGCGTTTTGAGCCTTCGGGCTGGACCGGGAATGAACAGATTGGGTATGCCAAGAGCCTGATGGACTACATTTTCCGCTGGCTGCATCTGCGCTTCCTTTCCGGCGAGCAACTGACGTTGTTTGCGGGACTCGCGCCACAAGCCCCGCAACTGCCCTCGTCGCCCACTCTGCTACCCGAAACGGACACGGAAGAAGACGCATCCGACCCGCAGCGGAACCTTGCTAGGCTGGCTGAAGAAGTGGCAAAGCGGCTCAACCAAGTTTCAACGGCCGGGCCTCACCCAGGCGGCGGCATCGCTCCAGAGACTCCGGCTTCGCCCGCCGCGTATTCCGGACCAACGCGTGGGCCGGAGTTGAAGGATCGTGGCCTTTATCACGCCGCAGAGGCCATGCGCGACATGTACGAGATGGGCGATGCTCCGAGTTGTCCCATGTGCGGCGCCATCATGGTGCGCAACGGTAGTTGCTATCGATGCATGAGCTGCGGGTCGACGTCAGGTTGTTCCTAGGTGCTTTACTTTACTTTTACTGGAGCAGAAGCTTGTGCGTAGAGCATTTCCCTCAATGTCGAATTGGGGGTCAGGTCTTGACTGTGTAAATCCGGTCGTCAATGGGTCGGAGACGCAGTATAGGTTAATGCCCATTACCATTGAGTTACGGAATATTGATCATGTATGTGTTGGAAGGTGCGCTTTGGTTTCCCTGAGCATCCACGCTCTTAACGTAATAAGTGTATGACGTGGAGTTCTGAACGCTCGAGTCCGTGTATGCCGTGGAAGTGTTGGAAGACGGGTTCAGGAGTTGATACGACGAACTGCTGCCCGTCGCGCGATAGATGTTGTAGCCCGTAATTGGATCGCTTGAGTTGGTAGGTGCGTCCCAGGTCAGGTCCACCTGATACGACACCGATTGCCCGGTCCCGCTCAGGCTGATCGTTGCCGTACTCGGCGAGGTGTTGCTGGTTAAGGTTACCGTTCCCGTTGCCGCTCCCGCTGTCGTGGGATCGAATTGCACGTTCAATGTCGCCGTCGCGCCCGGGTTCAATGTGAGAGGAAAGCTCACACCCGAGATGCTGAACCCTGATCCAATGGCGCTTCCGCTGCTGATAGTCAGCGGAGCCGTTCCCGATGAGGTGAGCGTTACCGATTGTGTGGCAGGCGAGTTCAATTCAACGTCACCAAATGCCACGCTGGAAGCGCTAAGGGTCAGTCCAGGTGAAGCTGCGTTCAAAGTGAGAGCGTAGGTTTTGCTGATCCCACCCGCTGCCGCAGTCAGTGTGGCGGACTGTGCGGTGGTGACCGCCGCAACGGTAGCCGTGAATCCGGCGCTGCTCGCTCCCGCGGGCACCGTCACCGAAGCCGGCACAGTAACAGAGCTGTCGCTGCTCGACAGACTCACCGCCAGCCCGCCCGTACCGGCGGCCGCATTCAGTGTCACCGTGCATGCATCGGCGCCCGAGCCGGCGATGGAACTCTGGCTGCATGTAAGTGAGACAAGTTGGACGGAATCCGAACTCGATGACGCTGCACCGGTGCCATCCAGCGCAATTTGAAGAGTAGGGCTTGTGCTGGAGTTACTTGAAACAGTCAACAGCCCGGTTGCGTCGCCCGTTGCGGTGGGCTTGAATTGCAAGGTAACCTGATATGTGCCTCCATCCGCCGCAATTGAAATTGGCAAAGCGCCGGAACCCGTCACCACGAATGCGCTTCCCGCAATTTGCAAGCTGGAGACTTGGATGGCGGCAGAACTCTGATTGACAAGTGTGACACTCGAATTCGCAGTCTGTCCCAAAGTCACGGTCCCAAACTCGACTGAATTGGTCGATGCCTGAAACGATCCAATTCCTGCCGAGCTGACCTGATAAACTGACCCACAGCCGGAAAAAGCTGCAACAAGCAGCAACGACGAAATGACAAGCAACACTCTCGAGTTCCATTGATCTGGACGGTAAGCGATCCCGATTCTCGGGATTCTGCTCCCTGACGATAACCATGTGTCCCCGCCAAATAATGCGCAAGCTCTTATTGACACTTGAGCTCGAGGAGGAAGACAATTGCTCTCTTCCATCTACTTCACCTCAGCAAATGTCCAAGCAACTGAAAAAGAGTTTCAGGATTGCGAAATCAATGTCGGAAGTATAGCACGTCAGGCACATCAGGCCATTACTTTTTCTGGTTACGGGGGTAATAAAATCAGCGATTTAGCTCACGCAAGACAGCGTCTACTCCTGTTGAGAATGTTTTGCGCATAACCTCCCCTGTGGGACCCTGGGCCGCGTCAAGGGCGCTGCTGTTTGGCGCTCGTCCCGACCCTTGATACCGCTGTGGGCTACTTTTACGATCGAATTGGGAACGCATCTCAGCTCATTCTGAGATTCGTACGAGTTCTCAAAGATTATCTTCGTCTCGCCAGGCGGTAAGGTCTCTTTGTCCGAGTTAGACCCGGATCGCGTTAGTCGCATTGTTCATCTTCGATATATGCCTCGAAGTCCTCAGAGAAAC